>NZ_JACCCW010000002.1:1526710-1853421 GCF_013410065.1 Granulicella arctica | reverse complement strand
CTGCGCTTCGCTCAGGATGACAGATTGGTTTGGGTGGGTGAGGTTTAAAAACAAGCAACAGCAAATGCAACCGCAGGTCCTTCGGCTGCGTGCTGCGCACTACGCTCAGGATGACAGTGTTTTGTGGCGGGGATGAAGAAAGAACGAGCAAGGGCAACTACAAAAGCAACCGCAGGTCCTTCGACTGCGCTGCGCTTCGCTCAGGATGACAGATTGGTTTGGGTGGGTGAGGTTTAAAAACAAGCAACAGCAAATGCAACCGCAGGTCCTTCGGCTGCGTGCTGCGGACTTCGCTCAGGATGACAGTCTTTTGTGGTGGGGTTGGTGAGTTGGGGATAGGAACGAACATGGCAAAGGGTATGAGCTAATGCCTTGACTGGGCTGCTTGTGCAATACTTCCTAGCATTCGGGGCGAGCTGTTTTTTTGACGCCTGCAGGGAGTTTGCTGTCTGCCTATGATGCTGCCTAAAAGACCGTTCCTTTTCTGGGTTCCTTTGTTTGTGCTGGTGTTTACGGCAGTTTTTGCTGCGAATGGGCAGAATGTTGATACGCAGATGTTGGTGCATCCTCCGGTGGATAGCTGGCCCGGCTTTCATGGGGACTATTCGGGACGGAGGCACAGCAGCTTTACGCAGATTACTCCGGCGAACGTCAATAAGCTGACGCTGGCGTGGGCGTTCCAGACAGGACTGGCTGGGGCCGGCATCAAGTCGACGCCGATTCTGGTGGACGGGATTATGTACTTTACGATGCCGGATCATCTGTGGGCGGTGGATGCGCGCTCGGGTCATCTGATCTGGCACTATCAGTATCCGCCGAACAAGGGGAATCATATTGGGCAGCGGGGAGTGGCGATCTATCGCGATTGGATCTTCTTCATGGGACCGGATGATCACATGGTGAGTCTGAATGCGAAGGATGGCAGGGTGCGCTGGAACATTGCCGTGGCGGATGTCAATGAGGGCTACTGGACGACGATGGCTCCGCTGGTGGTGGGAAACCATGTGATTGTGGGGGTGGGGGGCGACCTGGATAACCTTCCCATGTTTGTGCAGGCGTTTGATGTGGAGACGGGCAAGCTGCAATGGAGGTGGAATGTCAATCCGAAGGGGGATGGGAAGCATGCGGAGACGGGGGGAACGACGTGGATGCCGGGGACGTATGATCCAGCTCTGAACCTGGTGTATTGGGGGACGGGAAATCCGACGCCGGTGCTGGCGGGGGGTGCGCGTCCGGGGAATAATCTGTATACGTGCAGCATTGTGGCTTTGAATGCGGATACGGGAGAGCTGGTCTGGGCGTTCCAGGTGACGCCGCATGACACGCATGACTGGGATGCGGTGGAGATTCCGGTGCTGGTGGATGGGATGTTCAAGGGGAAGCCGCGCAAGATGCTGATGCAGGCTACGCGGAGCGGCTACTTCTTTGTGCTGGACCGGGTGACGGGAGAGAACCTGGTGACGGCACCGTTCGGTCCGGTGAACTGGGCCAAGGGTGTGGATGCGAAGGGAGAGCCGATTCCTGATCCGGCGAAGGAACCGGCGCCGGATGGACGGCTGATTGCTCCGGATGAGGGTGGTTTGACGAACTACCGGTCGCCTAGCTTCGATCCGAAGACGGGGCTTTTTCTGGTGAGCGCGCAGCCGAGCTACAGTCTCTATTTCACGAAGCCGGCGGATGGTACGTTTGGCTGGGCGGGCGCTGATTATGGGCTGTGGGGTAAGGGAGTGCTGGAGGCGATTGACTATCGGACGGGGAAGATTCGGTGGAGTCATGAGCTGGGCGAAGGCGGGCCGGGAGCGGGGGTGCTGAGCACGGACTCCGGCATCACGTTTACGGGCGATGTGCATGGCAATGTGCTGGCGCTGGATACGAGCGATGGCAAGACGCTTTGGCATGCGGGGTTGGGATCGTCGGTCCGGAACTCTCCTATAACGTATGAGCTGGATGGACGGCAGTATGTGGTGGTGGCTGGAGGGGGCGTGCTGTTTGCGTGGGCTTTGCCGGAGGAGCAGAAGTAGTGGGGATTCCGCTCCGCCGGGTTACTGATGTTGTCAGCTATTTCTCACCTGTGGCGCGATAGAGAATTGGAGCGGGATATCCCTCGACTACGCTCTCTAATTCGTGGCTATTTGGGAGCTTCGTCATGCCGAGATCGCGAAAACGTACATGAGCTTCTGTGAGGCGCTCCTTGGCCGAGTCGTCGAAATAGAAGGTGCTGAACTCGTACTCCTGGCCGGAGTTCCGCAGATCACGTAGTTGATGACGCAAGGTCAGGCTCGCTTGTGTCTCCCAATGGAACCTGACTGCGGCGACGATGGCTGCGTTGACGAACAGCAGAACGAAGAGTGTCCAGGTGAGCCTGACCTGAAGGCGCGAAGAGTTTTCTCTGAAGGCGAAGAGCATGGGAATGATCGGCAGCAGCCATAACTGTGGCCCATAGCGCGGCCACCATGAATCCTTACTGATGAGCAGCGAAGCGATGATCGTTGCTGAGGTTAGTAGCAGCAACCAGCGGGAGGATGAATCGAGTTTGAACAGCAGCCAAATGCCTAAGGCGATGGAGAGCAGAAAGCCGCCGCTGAAGAACGGGCCGAGTGCGGCGATGCGGGGGTCTTGAAAGGTATAGCTGTAGAGGTCGTGAGGGTGTGCGGTGAAGGGCCACATCAACGAGGCGGTCGTGCCTTCGCGATAGGGCTGATTGCCGGGCCGGCCGAAGATAGAGTACGCGAACCGTATGGGACGCATACGTCCGACCATGTTTTTCGGCGTTTCGTATTTTTCATTTCCGTCATCGCCTTGCTGTACGAGGTTTGGGTACTTCGCCGATCCGAGAATGGGATAGAAGGGCTGGTGCCGGTACAGCGTATTGGTGACGTAGGGGTTGTAGCCCCAGAGGCAGGTGGCGAGAACAAGCGTTCCTGCAGTCAGGTATGCGAGTGGTGCCAGCGACCTGCGTGCTTTGAAGAGGCACCAAAGTCCGATTGCGGCGAGTGCGAAGCATAGATAAATGAGTCCGGTGAACTTTGCGTTGATGCAGACGATCGATGCTGCCACTGCGGTTGCAATGACTGCCGGACGTGGTTGACGGAGGGCGGTGATGGTTGCGGCGACGGTCAGAATGAGGGAAGACGCCATTATCCCGTCCACCAGAAAGGTAGGGAGTTCGCTGAGGACGACGGGGTTGACTGCGACCACGATGGCGATTGCAAGTGCGCGGCTGCGGCGGAAACCCGCGTTGAGGGCTGCGGCGAGCGTTCCGAAGAACGCTGCTGCAAAGACGAGCCAGTTAATACACTTGCCCCATTCGATTCGACCGGTTGCGGCGAAGATCGTAGCCGCGGCATACCAGGGGCCCTTGGCGTAGTGCCGCAACCACAGCTCGCGTCCCGAGGAGAAGGTTCGCATCGGCTCGGAGAGGGGGTTCCAACCGTGGGCGATGCTGATGATTCCTGACTGGTGATACCACTCTCCGTCCCAGGCGAAGTCATAAAAAAATGCCGAGAGCAGAAGGGCGGAAGCGAGCAGAACTAGGGTGAGGCCGACAGGCCACCAGCGCATGCTGCCGGGTAATCCCTCTCGTCGTGCCAGCCAATAGGCGCTTAACAGAGCTGCGATTAGTGCGATTGGGGCGATGAGAGCAAACCCCGCTCGGCCTGCTAGCAGGCTGGTTATCGCGCCGAGTTGCAGAAAGCACAGGAAGGCGGCAAGGGTGGCGGAGGTGATCCAGCAGACGCTTGCCAAGGACGCGTTTCTTTCAGACACCAGACCTCCTGTTTACGACGCGCTTATACGGCTCGGGAGAAATGAATCCCATGGTACCGCGAAGCGGCGTTTCAAGAGGCGCTTTGCCGGAGGAGCGGAAGTAGTCGGGGTGTCTTTGCGGGTATGAATGGAGCGGAGATCTTCGTTTCTTGAACTGATAAAGATCGGCGATACTCGGGGGAACGCATGTCCTGAGAGTGGTGCTATGACACGTCTCCTTTCGGCCCTTGTTGCTTCCTTTGCGCTAGCGGTTCAGCTTGCCTCGGCGCAGACGGCGGCTTCGGTTCGTGTTCGCATCGATCGAGCGGCAGAGTTTTATCGGAGTCGTGATGGCTTTATGGGAGTGGTGGCTGTAGAGCGGGATCATCAGCTCATCTTCCAGCAAGGTTATGGGTACGCCAATCTCGAATGGCAGATTCCCTTCACGCCCGACACGCGTTTTCGTATCGGGTCGCTCTCTAAGCAGTTCACCGCGGCTGCTGTCCTGTTGCTTCAGCAGGAGGGGAAGCTGAAGACGAGCGATCTCCTCAGTCGTTTCTACCCGCATTCTCCTGTTGCGTGGGGCGGCATTACACTGCGTAATCTGTTGACTCATAGCTCGGGCATTCCGGATGTGGATTTTGGCCTTATCCTCAAATACTCGCCGCACAGCCCGGAAGAGCTGATGCAGGGAGTTCTGGAGAAGCCTCTTGCGTTCCAGCCCGGTTCGAAGTTTGAATACGCCAATATCAATTACATGCTGCTTGGACGGGTGATCGAACAGGCGAGTGGTGAACCGTACTGCCGGTTCCTTGAGGAGCGCATCTTCCAGCCGCTACAGCTTGCGCAGACTGGTTGCGACTGGAACTCGAGCCTGGTCTCCCATCGCGCTTATGGGTATCACCCGTCCGGCCACGGTCCTTTTCCTGTGGCGGACCTTGATCTCGCGAGTTTGGCGGGTGCGGGGAACCTCTACTCCACGGCTGGCGACCTGGTTCGGTGGACAGAAGCTTTGCATGGGGGGAAGGTGCTTGCGCCGGCCTCGTTTGCGGAGATGACGAAACCCTTTCTTCATGGCTATGGTTATGGTCTGTATATCGATGGGGAGGGTGAGACGCTCGATATCTTCCACAATGGCACGGTGGATGGATTCTTTTCGTTTCTCGACTATCTTCCGGGGACGAAGACCACTGTTGTCGTGCTGTCGAATCTGGTGGCCGAAGGCAATCAGAGTACACCGGGGAGCGCGGCCCTCGATACGGAGATCGTACATCTTGCGATGAACGAAGACGCGATTCTTCCTTCTGAGGGCAAGGAGGCGAGTGTGCCGGAGAACACGCTGCGCTCTTATGTCGGCCGCTATGGTAGCGCTGATACGAAGGATCCGCAGTTTCTCCTGCTGACCTTCGCGGACGGCCATCTCTATATTCAAAACGAAGGCTCGCAGAAGACACCGTCGCGGATGGTGGCAGAGAGTCCATTGAGGTTTTATCTCACGAACCAGGAGGTTGAGATAACCTTCGCTTCCGGCAAGACCAGCAGCTTTGATCTGGTCGATCTCTCCGGCATTTGGGGTGACACCTTTACTCGTGTGCAGGCGCCTGAAGCGAAGGCTGTTGATCATGCGCCGAAGTAGGGTTTCATGGGGCATCGCACTCGGGGTACATGCCGAATTGGCGGGGGCACGGTAAACTGAAGAAATGCCACCAATCCTCAATGCGCAGGGGCTGACGAAGGCCTTTGGCGCAACGCCGTTGTTTCGTGATATTTCGTTTACTGTTTCAGATGGAGACCGCATTGGGCTGATCGGGCCGAATGGGGCGGGAAAGTCCACGCTGTTGAAGGTGTTGGCGGGGGATGAGGACGCGGATGCGGGCGATGTTGCGACGCGGAAGCGGGCTCGTGTGGGGTATGTGCGGCAGGAGTCAACGTTTGCTCCGGGGCTGACGGTGCGGGATGTGCTGGAGCGGGCGCTGGTGGAGGCGAAGGTTCCGGAGATCGAGCACGAGGGGCGGCTGCGGGAGACGAGTGGGCGGACGGGCTTTCCGGATATGAAGGCCGAGGCGGCGCGGTTGAGCGGCGGCTGGCGGAAGCGGCTGGCGATTGCCGAGGCCGTGGTGACGGCTCCGGATGTGCTGCTGCTGGATGAGCCGACGAACCATCTGGATCTGGCTGGGATTGCGTGGCTGGAGGAGTTACTGAATGAGGCTTCTTTCGCTTGCGTTCTGGTCAGCCATGATCGTTATTTTCTTGAGAATGTTGCGACGGCGATCGTCGAACTGAACCGGGTGTACGCGGACGGGCTGCTGCGGGTGCAGGGGACGTACTCGAAGTTTATCGAGGGCAAGCAGGGGTACATGGAGGCGCAGAGCAAGTTGCAGGATGCGCTGAAGAATCGGGTGAAGATCGAGGTCGACTGGTTGCGGCGTGGGCCGAAGGCTCGGAGCACGAAGGCTAAGGCTCGGATCGACAATGCGAATGATCTGATTGGGCAGTTGAAAGAGGTGAACTCGCGGGTGCAGACTGCTTCCGCTGGCATCGACTTCTCCGCTACAGATCGGCAGACGAAGCGGCTGGTTGAGTTTGAGGATGTGAGCTGCGTGTTGGGGGATCGGAAGATCGTTGAGGGGCTGAAGTTTCTGGTGACCTCTGGGATGCGGGTGGGTCTGGTGGGGCCGAATGGAAGCGGCAAGACGACGCTGCTGCGGCTGCTGCGGGATGAGATTCAGCCGAGCGCGGGGACGATCAAGAAGGCGGCTTCGCTGAAGATTGTTTATTTTTCGCAGACGAGGGAGCTGGAGGAGGGAGTGACGCTGCGGCGGGCTCTGGCTCCGGACTCGGACTCGGTGGTGTACCAGGGGCGTGTGGTGCATGTGGCGAGTTATGCTACGAAGTTTCTGTTTACCAGCGAGCAACTGAACCAGCCTGTCGAGAGGTTGAGTGGTGGGGAGCGGGCTCGTGTGCTGATCGCGAAGCTGATGCTGGAGCCTGCGGATCTATTGCTGCTGGACGAACCGACGAACGATCTGGATATTGCGACGCTGGAGATTCTGGAAGAGAGTCTGCTCGAGTACACGGGTGCTCTGATGCTGGTGACGCACGATCGCTACATGCTGGATCGGGTGTCGACGATTGTGCTGGGGCTGGATGGGAAGGGTGGGACGGAGACGTTCGCGGACTACTCGCAGTGGGAGCAGTGGCGCGGAGCGACGGTGGAGGAGTCGATTATTCCGGGGCAGACGGGGAAGGCTGTGGCTTCGGTTGCGGCGGCTCCGGTGAGCGGTGGGAAGAAGAAGCTGTCGTACCTGGAGGCTCGGGAGTTTGCGGGGATCAAGGCGGCGGTGGAGGCTGCTGAGGATCGGTTGCAGGCGGCTCGTGAGGCTCTGGAGGATACGGCGGTCGTGACGGATGCGGTGAAGCTGACGGCTGCGCTGAAGGAGATGGAGGACGCGCAGGAGGTTGCGGATGGGCTGTATGCGCGTTGGGCGGAGTTGTCGGAGAAGGCTGGGTAGGGCTAAGTGTCGGAAGGCGCTCACGAGGGTACTGTGAGCGCCTTCGCGGTTTTTTGGTGGAGGGTGGGAAAGAACAGGCAACGGCAAGTGCAAAGGCAACCGCAGGTCCTTCGACTTCGCTGCGCTCCGCTCAGGATGACAGAGTTTTTGTTTAGTTTGAAAAGTGCAAGTGCAAGTGCAGGTCTTTCGACTTCACACTTCGCTCAGGATGACAGTTTGGTGACGTGTTTATTTTGTGGGTGGGGTCCACTGCTCGTCGGCGGATGGGCCGTAGAGGGCGGGTACGGGAATGTCGTTGAGGCGGAGGTAGACGCCGAGCTGCGCGGTGTGGTGCACCATGTGGTTGAAGAACAACTGGCGGAAGGTGAGTGAGCGGGGGACGTTCGAGATGAGCATCTCGCCGTAGCTGAACTTCCAGGGGGCGGAGAGGTGTTCGTCGCTGGCGGCGGCGAGGGAGGCGCGGCACTTGGCGGCGGCCTCGTCGAGCTGCTGGAGGGCGGCTTCGCGGGTGGTGAAGACGAGTGGGATGTGAGGACGTTTGGGCGCGGCCATATCCATGCCTTCGTCTTCGACGATGTAGTAGCCGAAGAGCGGGAGAGTGGCGCAGTGCATGGCGAGTTTACCGAGAGGCATGGA
Organism: Granulicella arctica; assembly: GCF_013410065.1. Classification (NCBI taxonomy): domain Bacteria; kingdom Pseudomonadati; phylum Acidobacteriota; class Terriglobia; order Terriglobales; family Acidobacteriaceae; genus Granulicella; species Granulicella arctica. Next base: position 1,845,529 of record NZ_JACCCW010000002.1, on the reverse strand, counting down.
CTTGTCGTGACACTTGAAGTCGTTTTGGTCTTCGGGGACGCGCTCGAGGGTGCGGCGGGTGTTGGAGATCTCGATGTCGAAGTCTTGGAGGAGGATTTCGGCGATGGTCATGGGGCTCCTTGGAGGCGCGGTGGGGATCACGCAGGAGTTTACACCGGTCTGGCTAGAGGATGTTGCGGTGGAGATGATTACGTCCCACCCTTCGCAGAAGCGCGAAGGATGGGGCACCCGAACGGGATTTCACTGTGGAAATGCTTTAAGTACTTTCTACAGGCCGGTGGTGTTGTAGCCGCAGTCGACGAAGGTGATCTCGCCGGTGATGCCGCTGGCTAGGTCGGAGGTGAGGAAGAGGGCGGCGTTGCCGACCTCGAGGGCGTCGACGTTGCGGTGGAGCGGGGCGCGCTCTTCGACGGCGTTGAGGATTTTGGTGAAGTCGCCGATGCCGCGGGCGGCGAGGGTTTTGATGGGGCCGGCGGAGATGGCGTTGACGCGAATCTTCTTGGTGCCGAGGTCGGCGGCGAGGTAGCGGACGGTGGCCTCGAGTGCGGCTTTGGCGACGCCCATGATGTTGTAGTTGGGGAAGACCTTCTCGGCGCCGTAGTAGGTCAGGGTGAGTATCGAGCCGCCTTCGGGCATGAGGGGTTCTGCGGCGCGGGCTAGGGCGATGAGGGAGTAGGCGCTGATGTCGTGGGCGATGCGGAAGTCTTCGCGGGCGGTCTGGAGGACCGTGTTCTTGATGTTGGGGGCGAAGCCGATGGAGTGGACGAGGATGTCGAGTTTGCCGTAGGTGGTTTTGAGCTGCTCGAAGACGGTGTCGATGTCGGTGTCGAGGGTGACGTCGCAGCGGAAGGTCTTGGCGTCGGGAAGGTCGGCGGCGAGCTCTTCGGCGTCGCGTTGTAGGCGCTCGCTCTGGTAACAGATGGCGAGGGAGGCTCCTGCCTCGGAGAGCTTCTGCGCGATGGCCCAGGCGATGCTGCGCTTGTTTGCGAGGCCGAAGACGACGGCGACTTTGCCTTTGAGATCGATCATGATGCTGTTTGGGTTCCTTTCGAGCTGCTTCGGTCTAAAGGATAGCAGGGGCAGGGGCAGGCTGTGCCAAATCTGGCTGGCAGCGGCTATTATCGGGGCTAGTGACGATCAGGAAGGGTTGCGGATGAAGACTCGAGTGGTGGCGGGGTTTCTGTTTTTTCTGGTCGTACTGATCTTTCGGCGCAGGATCAGGGGTTGAGTCTATGTTGTGGGGCGAAAAATGAGATTCGAGAAGGCGAGGCGGTGTTTATGACGGAGTGGAAGGCGAATGAGGGGGATGGCTCGCTGAGCGAGGAGGAGCGGCGGCTAAACGAGGTTTCGGAGATGCTGTATGACCGGCAGTCGATGCCTGTGAAGAGCGAACCGCTCGATCCGAACGCGTCGCTCGAAGATGTGCTCTCGGCGAGGCTGGATCGGATCGAGGAGAACGCGCGCAGGCTGGAGCGGAAGCTGGATCAGATTGCGGTGCGGCTGGGACTGCCGAAGGTATTTCTCAAGCAGTACACGGGCTTAGAGGACTAACCAGTCGTACTGCTCTTCGGTGATGGGGACGACGGAGAGGCGGAACTGGCGGAACATGATGGAGTCGTGGAAGACGGCGGCGGCGCGGATGTCGGCGAGGGGCTTCTCGTGCTTGAGGCGCTTGACGGGTTTGATGCGGACGTTGGGGGCTTTTGGGTCGGTGGCGTCGACGGAGACGACCTTGGCGGTGCCGACGGCGGCTTTGCCGATGTTGGAGTGATAGATGACGAGCTTTTCTCCTTTTTTCATGCCGCGGAGGTAGAGGAGGGCCTGGTTGTTGGCGATGCCGTCCCAGGTGGTTTCGCCGTCGCGCTCGAAGTCGTCGAAGGAGTATTTGTTGGGTTCAGTTTTGAGCAGGTAGGGCATTCGTTCTCCGTGTCTGAAGGTAGTTTAGCCGCCGAGGTCCAGCAGGTGGACTTCGGGAAGGGGTTGGCCGAGGAAGTGGCTGCCGAGGCGCTGGAATTTTTCGATGGAGTCGGTGGCGTAGAAGGTGCAGGTGGGTTTGCCGGTGGCCTGGCTGGGGGGAAGGATGGCGGCGGTGGCGTGGGCTGTTGCCTGGGCGGCGTCGATGATGTGGAGGGGGTGGTGGAGCTCGGCGAGGGTGCGCTCGATGAAGGGTTTGAGGAGCGGGTAGTGGGTGCAGCCGAGGACGAGGGTGGTGGCGTGTGGAGCTTCGGCGAGAGCTTCGGTGAGGTAGATGCGGAGGACTTCGGCGGTGACGGGGTGGTCGATCCAACCCTCTTCGACGAGTGGGACGAGGAGGGGGCAGGCTTTTTCGGTGGTCTTGAGGCCGAGAGCGGTGAGGGCGTGGAGGTAGGCGTGGGATTGGACGGTGGCGGAGGTGGCGAGGACGAGGACGTGGTTTGGGGAGGCATGGGCGGAGGCAACCGCAGGTCCTTCGGCTGCGCGCTGCGCACTTCGCTCAGGTTGACAGTTTCTTTGATCGATGGAAGAGGTTAGGGCTGCCTCTGCGCCGGGTTGGATGACGCCGACGACGGGGACGGGGTAGGCGGCTGCCTGGATCTCGGGGAGGGCGAGGGCGGTGGCGGTGTTGCAGGCGATGACGAGGATGTCGGCTCCCTGGTCGAGCAGGAACTGGGCGCTGGAGACGGCGTAGCGGGCGATGGTCTGCTGAGATTTGGAGCCGTAGGGGAGGCGGGCGGTGTCGCCGAGGTAGATGTAGCGGGCTCCGGGGATGAGGGGGAGCAGGGCGCGGAGGACGGTGAGGCCGCCGAAGCCGGAGTCGAATACGCCGATGGTGGTCATGGTTGTGGGATCTCGATGGGCTGGGAGGGTTGGAGGAGCTGGGAGGCGGTGTCGATGGCGGGGTAGGTGCGGAGGAGGTCAGCGTGGCCGGCGAGGGTTTCGCGGGGCTGGCCGTCAACGAGGAAGCGGATCTCGGTGACCTGGGGGAGGTTGGCGTGGAGGGTACCGATGATGGACTGGAGGGTGAGGCTTTCGACGGTGACGCCGGAGGGGTGGGTGTCGGCGAAGGCTCCGTGGAGGTTGACGACGGCGAGCAGGCCGGAGGACGTGGGGTTGGAGGGCTTGAGGAGGAAGACGTCGTCGACGGCGGTGCCGGGCTTGATGGGGTGTTGGGACTCGGGGAGGGCGTACTCGGTGAAGAGGCGCTCGAGGAGGGAGCGGGCGCGCTGGGAGGGCTCCTGGGGGAGGTCGGCGTCGCGGAGGGCGGAGAGGATGGAGCCGTCGGCGTCGTTGGCGAGGTCGAGGGTGATGGACTCGGTCTGGGCGTCGACGGGCGCGATGTAGGGCATGGCGTCGTTGGCGGCGGTGACGCGGTTGTGGGCTCGCTGATGCTGATAGATGGTGATGACGGCTATGAGGAGGATGAGGCCGGAGAGAGAGTAGAAGAGGATGCGCTGGTAGCGGGGGATCATGGGGTGACTCCGGCTGTGGGCGCGGTGACGGGCTTGGGCGATGGGTGGGTGAGGTCGCGCCAGTTGAGGAGGGCGGCGGCGATGGTGTCGGCGAGGCGCTGCTGGTAGGAGGCGTCGGTGACGGGGATGTTTTTCTGGCCGCTGGCGATGAGCGGGGCGATCTCGATGGCGACGGCGGGGCAGGTGAGGTTGTCGAGCGGGGGAAGGGCGGTGCGGATGAGCAGGACGGGGATTTTGACGCGGAGGAGGGCGAGGCCTAGGTCGTTGGCGAGGTGAAGGCTTTGCGAGAGGTAGAGGGTCTGCGCGGTGTCCCAGGGGATGGTGGTGGAGGATTCGTAGGGCTCGGTGGATGGAGTGAGGGACGAGGTGATGAGATGGATGCCGCTGCCGCTGGTGGTGGCGTGCAGGACGATGCAGGCGACGGGGCGGAGGTGGTTGGCGGTGCCGGCGCGCTGGTCGGTGGTGAGCAGGGGCGTGGTGGCGGGGAGGTCGGCGTCGCGGGTGCTGACGACGGTGAAGCCTCGGGTGGTGAGGGCGGTGCGGAGGGCGTTGGAGAGGGCGAGGGTGATGTTCTTTTCGGGCTGACCGTTGAGGGTGGGGCCGTTGTCCTGGCCGCCGTGGGCGGGGTCGAGGACGATGAGGTTGCGGTTGACGTAGGGGGTTGAGGGTGGGGTGATCTGGGCGAGGGCCGTGGCTGTGCCCAGAAGAAGAACAAAGGCGAAATACAGGGGTCCTTCGCTGCGCTCAGGATGACGACGTAAAACAGAGAGCGGCCATATGGTGGGTATTTTGTGTGGAGTGGGCGAGTTCTGCCACCAGCGGGAGGGGGTGAGGCGGCGGACGAGTTGTTGTCGGGATGGGGTCAAGGTTGGTTGAGTCATGATCTTAAAACAAGCAACGACAAAAGCAACCGCAGGTCCTTCGGCTTCGCTCAGGATGACAGATTTTTTATTCTGCTCAAACAGTACAAACAACTGCAAGTACAACCGCAGGTCCTTCGACTGCGGCACTCACGATGGTGCCGTGAGTGCCTTCGCTCAGGATGACAGTTTTTTGGTGCATTTCTCCGAGGTAGTTGAGGGTCGGGTTAGTCGAGGGCGTAGATGGCGAGGCCGCTGAGGAGTTTGGGGTAGAAATCGGTGGATTTCTGCGGCATGACGTCGCCGGAGAGAGAGATGTCGCGGAGCTGGTCGAGGGTGATGGGGCGGATGAGGAAGGCGATGTCGGCGTCGCCGCTTGTGACGAGGCTGACGGCTTCGTCGGCTTCGCGGATGTAGCGGACGTTGCCGAGACGGGTGATGGTCTCCTGATCGAGGCCGAGGAGCTGGTCGAGGACGATGCGGTGGAGCTGGACGACGTCGAGCTGGGCCTGGCGGGGGGAGATGTCCTGGAGGGCGGCGGCGATGACTTCGGACTTGGCGGTGAGGAGGTAGCTGCCGTCGATGGTGACGGCGATGAGGGCGGTGTGGTCGGTTCCGGCCAGTACGGTGAGGTCTGGAGTGGATAGCTCGGTGACGGTGAAGAAGCGGCTGGCGCGGGTGATGAAGTCGGCCGAGGAGAAGCCTTCGAGGCCACTGATGACGCGGTGGGTGGGGAGGATGGTGATGCCGGGGGCGTCCATGTTGACGAAGGTCATCATCATGGCGGCCTCGGGGAAGGCGGGGACGGGGAGATTGCCGGGGCCGAGCTTTTCGTCTTCGTCGAGGGGCTGGTTGAGGGGGAGCTTGAGCTGGGCGGAGCGCTCTTTCGCGTAGGCGACGGAGGTCTCATAGCGGTGGTGGCCGTCGGCGATGATGAGCTTCTTGTCGGCCATGGCGGTGACGATGAGGTTGATGAGGGTGGGGTCGGTGAGACGCCAGACCTTGTGGATGACGCCGTACTCATCGGTGATGGCGAGGTCGGCGGGAGCGCCGTTGTCGAAGATGAGTTTTTCCGCGGTGAAGGCGGGGTCGGAGTAGAGCATGTAGATCTGCTCGCAGTAGGCGCGGGTGGCCTTGAAGAGGGCGAGGCGGTCGGACTTGTGTTTGGGGAAGGTCTGCTCGTGGCGGTAGACGACCTTGTCGGCGTAGTCGTAGAGGTGGCCGAGGGCGATGAAGCCGCGACGCTCGCGGATCTCGGTGGTGCCGGGGACGGTGTAGGTCTGGGCGTAGCCGTAGAGGGCTGGTTCGGCTTCCTCTTTGAGGATGGTCTGTTTGCGGAAGGTGGTGAGGGCCTCGGCGGCGCGGGTGTAGACGTTGTGGGCCTGCTCGCCTGCGGGGAGGAACTCCTGTGCGTCGGTGTCGTTGGGCTCTTTTTTACCGAGGATGACGCGGATGAGGTTGTAGGGGCTGGCGTCGTAGTAGCGCTGCTGCATCTCGGGCGTGATCTTGTCGTAGGGCTGGGTGACCACGTCTTCCATGGTGACGAGGGAGGGGTCGTAGCGAAGGGCGCGGAAGGGATAGATGCGGGCCATGCGGGTGTCGTTTCTCCGAAAAAGGTCTGGAGTGATTGTACGGGGTTGACGTGACGGAGTGGAGAACGGGCAACGTTCGTGGCGTGGCTGCCATCCAGAGAAACGGATGGGGCGTAGATGGAGTAAGGGTGTAACGGTTTTGTCACCGCTGCAAGATTTCTATTGCAGAATGCGCGGATCGCGGTAGGCTCGGTGTACTCTGCGGGCGTGGTTTTTCGGCGAAGTGGCTTTGCGGGAGTTTGCGGTGCTTGCAGGGAGAAGGTGCAGGTTTCCATGGGCTATGCGAATGGAAGGTCGGGTCGGTGTCGGGGCTGGCGGTCTGGGCTGGTGCTGGGCGTGATGTTGGCTGGGGTATTGGCGCTGGGTGGGGGATGGTGTGGGGCGCAGGAGAATCCGCTGGACCAGGTGCATACGCAGGCTCCGCCTCCTCCGCCGAAGTCGCCTGAGGACTTGAAGCCGGTGATTACGGGGGCGGACAATGCGGCTGCGTTGGCGACCTCGCGGCGGGATGCGCGGATTCGGGTGGATGTGAACCTGGTGCTGGTTCCGGCGACGGTGACGGACTCAATGAATCGGTTGGTGACGGGGTTGGAGAAGGACAACTTCTTCATCTACGACAACAATGTGGCGCAGACGATCAAGAGCTTTTCGACGCAGGATGCACCGGTGACGATTGGGATCATCTTCGATCTGAGCGGGAGTATGACGTCGAAGTTTATACGGGCGCGGAAGGCGCTGAGTGAGTTTCTGCGTACGTCTAACCCGGAGGATGAGTATTTTGTGATCGGGTTCAATGACAGGCCGGCGGTGATCGTGGATTACACATCGGATGTGGAGGATGTCGAGGCGCGAATGGTGATGTTGAAGCCGGAGAACCGGACGGCGCTGATCGACGCGGTGTATCTGGGAGTGAACAAGCTGCGGCAGGCGAAGTATGAGCGTAAGGCGTTGCTGATTATCTCGGATGGGGGCGACAATCGGAGCCGGTATACGGAGGGTGAGCTGCGGCGGGTGGTGCGGGAGAGCGATGTGCAGATCTATTCGATCGGCATCTTTGATGCGTATGCGCCGACGCCGGAGGAGCAGACGGGGCCGTTGCTGCTGACGGATGTGTGTGAGATGACGGGAGGGCGGCTGTTCCGGGTAACGGACCTGGCGGACCTGAGCGATATTGCGTCGCGGATCAGCGCGGAGCTGCGGAATGAGTATGTGATCGGGTTCCGGCCGTCGGAGGTGAAGACGGATGGAAACTGGCGTAAATTGAAGATACGATTGGTGCCACCGCCGGGGCTGCCTCCGCTGACCGTGCACAATCGCCAGGGGTACTATGCGCCTTCGCAGTAACGGCTACTGGCCGCACAGGTTTGTGGCATGGTTTGGAGTGCTTGTGCTGGGTGCGACGAGTGGGCTGGCGCAGCAGCAGGCGACGCAAGCGACGGCACAGACGCAGAGCTCGCAGCAACCAAACTTGACGGTCGATCGTGACCCGGTGCCTTCTCCTGATTCGGATACACCGGCAAAGGGAGCTGCGGAGGCACCGCAGGCTGCGTCGGGGGCCAATATTGGGAAGGGCGCTGGCGGCAAGTACACGCTGCGCGAGGATGCGTACGAGGTTCGTCTGGATGCGACGGTGCTGGACTCGGGCGGGCGCTCGATTCAGGACCTTGTGAAGGATGACTTTCATGTGTACGAGGATGGGGTTCCGCAGGCGATTGCATCGTTTCGGCATGAGGATCTGCCGGTGTCGCTGGGAATTCTGATCGACAGCTCGGGATCGATGTATGACAAGCGGACGGCGGTGGATGAGGCTTCGCTAGACTTTGTGAAGCTGTCGAATCCTGAGGATGAGGCGTTCCTGGTGGACTTTAGCTGGGAGGCGTTCATCGATCAGGACTTTACGAGCGATCCGACGAAGTTGCAGCAGGGGTTGAGCTATATCAAGTCGAGCGGTGGGACGGCGATCTACGATGCGCTGGTGGCTTCGGCGGACTATCTGACGAAGAACGCGAAGCACCCGAAGCAGGTGCTGCTGATCGTGACGGATGGCGAGGACAATGCCTCGAGTGCATCTCTGGAGCAGGCGATCCGGAGGATTCAGGACCTGGATGGGCCGGTGATCTATTGCGTGGGGTTGCTGTTTGGGGCGGACACGGATAAACGGGAGTCGCGGCATGCGCGGCGGGTGCTGGAGACGTTGTCGGAGCAGACGGGGGGCGTGGCGTATTTTCCGCGTTCGCTGAAGGAGATCGATCCGATTGCGGCTCAGGTGGCGCAGGATATTCGCACGCAGTACACGATTGCGTACCACTCAACGAAGTCGCCGACGCTGGGTGGCTATCGCGAGGTGCATGTGGAGGCGAAGTCGAAGGGGTTCAGCCATCTGACGGTGCGGACGCGGAGCGGGTACTTCCCGAAGGTGGATAACCAGAGCAGTGGATCGGACGCTGGGTTGAACAACTCGGCGAAGCGTCCTTAGGGTTCGGACTGTAAACTACTTCGATGCGAGTTAGTAGCAACATGATTGATCTGGTTGGCGAGACGCCGATGGTGCGTCTGGGGCGGATTGCGCCTGAGGGTGGGGCGGAGATCTGGGCGAAGCTGGAGTTTTTGAACCCGGGTGGGAGCATCAAGGACAGAGCAGCGCTGGGGATCGTGCTGGATGCAGAGCGGCGTGGCGTGCTGCGGCCGGGCATGACAATTGTCGAAGCGACGGCGGGCAATACGGGGGTCGGGCTGGCGCTGATTGGGGTGAGTCGCGGGTATAAGGTGATGCTGTTTGTCCCGGAGGGGTTCGCGGAGGAGAAGTGCATCCTGATGCGCGGGCTGGGCGCGACGGTGGTGCGGACGCCGGAGGAGGAGGCGATGGCGGGCGCGATTCGGCGGGCGCTTGAGTTCGCGGAGGAGACGCCGGGGGCGTTTGCGGCGTTGCAGTTCGAGAATCCGGCGAATCCGGACTACCACCAGCAGACGACAGCGGTGGAGATCTGGGAGCAGATGGAAGGACGCGTGGATGCGTGGGTCGCGGGTGTGGGGTCGGCTGGGACATTTACAGGGATAGCGCGGTTCTTCAAGGGGCAGCGGGCGGAGATTCTGACGGTTGCTGTGGAGCCTCAGGGAAGTGTGTTGCAGGGCGGAGAGCCAGGGCCGCACAAGGTGGAGGGGATTGGCGTGTCGATTGTGCCGGTGACGTTTGACCGGTCGGTGTGCGACCGCATTGTGATGGTGAATGATGAGCGCGCGCTTGCGATGGTAAAGCGTCTGGCTGGCGAGGAGGGCGTCTTCGCGGGATCGAGCGCGGGGGCGATGGTCGCGGCTGCGGTGGAGATTGCGGCGGAGCTGGGGCCGGGTAAGAGGGTGGTGACGGTGATTCCGGATTCGGCGGAGCGGTATCTGTCGAAGGGATTTTTGAGTTGAGAGAGAACAAGCAACGGCAGGTGCAACCGCAGGTCCTTCGACTGCGTCACTCGCGATAAGGCTGCGAGTGACTTTGCTCAGGATGACAGAGTTTTGAGGAAAGGGAACAGATGACTACGAAGAAGCATGGGTTTGCGACGCGGGCGATTCACGATGGGCAGAAGCCGGATGAGCTGACGGGTGCGGTGAATGTGCCGATCTACCTGACGTCCACGTATCAGCAGGAGGAGATTGGGAAGAACAAGGGGCATGAGTATGCTCGGCTGACGAACCCGACGCGGGATGCGCTGGAGGAGAGCTTGTGCTCGCTGGAGGGTGGGACGAGCGCGCATGTCTTTGGCAGCGGCATGGCGGCGATTACGGCGCTGTGCACGATGATGAAGACGGGCGACCATGTGGTGTGCTCGGACAATGTGTACGGCGGGACGGGGCGGCTGTTCGACAAGGTGATGACGAACTATGGGCTGACGTTTACCTATGTCGATACGAGTGTGGCGGAGAACGTTGCGGCGGCGATCCGGCCGGAGACGAAGCTGGTGCATATCGAGACGCCGACGAATCCGATGATGGCGATTACGGATATCGCGGCGGTGGCGGCGATCTGCCATGCGCGGGGCGTGGAGCTGAGCGTCGACAATACGTTTCTGTCGCCGTACTTTCAGCAGCCGATCGCGCTGGGTGCGGATATTGTGATGCACTCGACGACGAAGTTTTTGAATGGGCACTCGGATGGGCTGGGCGGCGTGCTGGTGTGCACGAAGCCGGAGCATGCGGAGCGGTTCCGGTTTGTGCAGAAGTGCACGGGCGGAATTTTGTCGCCGTTTGAGAGCTACTTACTGCTGCGTGGGGTGAAGACGCTGGCGGTGCGGATGAAGCAGCATGATGCGAATGGCCGCGTGGTGGCGGATTTTCTGAAGGGACACAAGGCGGTGGAGCGGGTGTTCTATCCGGGGCTGGCGGAGCATCCGCAGCATGAGCTGGCGGGGCGGCAGCAGACCGGATACGGGTCGATGCTGTCGATGGAGCTGGGATCGCTAGAGCGGGCGAATACGTTTGCGAAGTCGCTGAAGCTTTGCCTGCTGGCTGAGTCGCTGGGCGGAGTGGAGACGCTGATCTGCCATCCGGCGACGATGACGCATGCGGCGGTGGGCGCGGAGGGACGCGCACGACTGGGAATCACGGATGGGCTGATGCGGGTGTCGGCGGGGATCGAGGATGTGGAGGATATTGTGGCGGACCTGGAGCAGGCGCTGGATCGGTTGGGGAGCTAGAGCTCTTTACTATTTCTGCGAACAAAACGATCTTTGCGAACGCTGTCTCTTGAAGAGACAGCGTTCGTATTTACGGTTTGGTCTATGCGCAGGAATGATTTTAGCTGCGTGCTCCGACGTGCAGGCGGACGATCTGGCCAGGCTGAGCCTGAACACGGAAGACTGCGCTGGTAGGGGTGACTTCGGCGGGCTGAGGGTCGGAGTCGATGCGCCAGCCCTTGCGGAGTGTCTGGGTGACGACGAAGGTGACGGGAGTCGCAGAGACGTTTTGGAGGAGGTACTCACGCTCTGATACGACGATGATCTTGCGAACCGGGCGGCCGTTGGGCGTGGTGGACGGGGTCTGTTCCCAGTGGTCGGAGGTGTGATCGCTTTCGATATGGCAGACGATTGAGTTGTAGCGGAAGTGGGGACGCTGATCGTGGGCGTTTGGGCGCGCAGGGGTAAGGACGCGGCAGGAATGATCGATCTGCACTTCGCCTTCGACGAGGGTAGGAGTTGGATTTGGAGTGGCCGGTTGCTGGGCGAAGAGCAACGTAGTGGCGAAGGCGGCGATCAGGGTCGGGACGAGGAGTCGTGTGGGTGGCATGGCGGACTGCTCCTGAGTTAGAGAGTGCGAGTCACGAATGCGCAAAGTATACCCTGCTGGGATGAAGGAAGGGAATACTTCGGGATATTGAAGGGGAATCGATTTTGCGGGCACCGGGCCGGGACGAAGTATGCATCTATGTGATAGAAGTATTAGTTTTCGTTATGCGATTCGGGAGCGTGCCATGTTTGGATTGACGGATGAGCAGGAGCAGTTACAGCGTGAGGTGAGGACGTTTGCGGCGCGGGAGATTGCGCCGCATGTGTCGGAGTGGGATGAGGGGAGCGTGTTTCCGGCTGGGGTGGTGAAGAAGCTGGGAGCGATGGGGCTGCTGGGGGTGATTTTTCCGGAGTCTCTGGGCGGGGCGGGGCTGGGGTACGTCGAGTATGTGCTGGCGATCGAGGAGCTTGCGCGGGTGGATGGGAGCGTGGGGATTATCGTGGCGGCGCATAACTCGCTGTGCACGAACCACATCATGTTGGGTGGGAACGACGAGCAGCGGCAGCGATGGATTCCGAAGCTGGCGAGCGGGGAGTGGCTCGGGTGCTGGGGGCTGACGGAGCCGGGGTCGGGGTCGGATGCGGGTGGTGCAAGGACGACGGCGGTGCGGCGCGATGGTGGCTGGGTGCTGAACGGGTCGAAGACCTTCATCACGAATGGAAGCTATGCGGACTGCGCGGTGGTGCTGGCGGTGACGGATCGCGAGAAGGGAACGCATGGAGGGATCTCGGCGTTTGTGGTGGGGAAGGGGACGAAGGGGTTTCGACCGGGGAAGAAGGAGAACAAGCTGGGGCTGCGGGCGAGCGACACGTCGGAGCTGATCTTCGAGGAGTGCTGGGTGCCGGACGAGAATCTGCTGGGAGCGGTGGGTGCGGGCTTCAAGGATGCGATGCGGGTTCTGGATGGAGGACGGATCTCGATTGCGGCGTTGAGTCTCGGGATCGGGCGTGGGGCGCTGGATGCGGCGATGCGATATGCGGCGCAGAGGAAGCAGTTTGGGAAGGCGATCAGCGAGTTTCAGGCGATCCAGTTCAAGCTGGCGACGATGGCGACGGAGCTGGATGCGGCGTGGCTGCTGACGATGCGGGCGGCGCAGATGAAGGATGCGGGGCAGACAGTGACGATGGAGTCCAGCATGGCGAAGCTTTATGCGAGCGAGGCGGCGTGCCGGATCTGCGATGAAGGGGTGCAGATTCATGGTGGGTATGGGTTCATCAAGGACTATCCGGCGGAGAAATTTTACCGGGATGTGAAGCTGTGCACGATCGGGGAGGGGACGAGCGAGATTCAGCGGATGGTGATTGCACGGGAGCTGCTGAAGGGGCTGCGGTAGCGGATTTTGGGGGAAGGATGAAGCGGATGCCTCCGGCACGGTAGGATTGCGATTGGAGGTTGTGCGCACGATGCGGATTGGAGTTGATGTAGGGGGCACGAAGATCGAAGCCCTGGCATTGGATAGGAGCGGCCATGAGTTGGCCCGGTATCGCGTGGATACACCTCGGGAGTATGCGGGAACGATTGCAGCGGTTGTAGGACTGGTCGACCGGCTGGAGTCGGAGACTGGGCAACGTGGCACGGTGGGAGTCGGGATACCAGGGACGGTGGTGAGCTCGACGGGCCTGGTGAAGAATGCGAACTCGCTCTGGTTGAATGGACGGCCTTTCGATAAGGATTTGAGCAGTGCTCTGGGGCGCGAGGCGCGCGTGGCAAACGATGCGAACTGCCTGGTGGTCTCGGAGGCGACGGATGGTGCGGCTGCCGGGGTTGAGGTGGTCTTTGGCGTGATTCTGGGAACGGGATGCGGCGGCGGGGTTGCGCTGAGCGGACGCGTGCATGCCGGTCGTGGCGGTGTGGCGGGCGAGTGGGGGCATAATCCGCTGCCTTGGCCGAACGAAGACGAGGTTCCGGGGCCGCCGTGCTACTGCGGACGGCGGGGATGCCTGGAGACGTGGATCTCCGGCACCGGGTTTATGGCGGACTATGAACGGCATACTGGAAAGAAGTTGAAGGGCGCGGAGATTGTGATGGCGAGCGAGGCCGGCGATGTCGAGGCGCTGGCTGCGTTGGAGCGGCTGGAGAACCGGATCGCACGGGGGCTCGCTATGATGATTAATGTGCTGGACCCGGATGCGATCGTGATCGGTGGTGGGGTTTCGCGGATCGATCGCATCTATGCTGCGGTCATCCGGCAGCTTCCGGAATACGTTTTCGGCGGCACATGCGATACGCCGGTGCTGAAGGCGATGCATGGGGACTCGAGCGGCGTGCGCGGCGCGGCGTGGCTATGGCCTCGGGCGCAGGACGAGGCGCTGGAGTTGGTTGAGCCGGTTCGTTAGTGCATTTTACTGCCCTCCTTCGCAAGGACGCGAAGGAGGGCACCCGAGCATTGTGCGAAACGGTCTAGAGCGACGTGCCGACGGGTAGGACCAGGTGCCGGGCTTGCCAGAGAGCGCCTTCGACTCCATCGACTGCTTCGGGAATAACGTGGAGCGATGGGTGGACCTGGTGCAGGGCGTCGATCATGGCGTTGCGCACGTAGTCCACGTTGTGCAGGACGCTGCCGATGAAGGCGACCTCGGGAAGCTCGAAGCCTTCCGGGCCTTCCATCTCTCGCAGGTGTTCGATCATGTTGAGGGCGAGACCGGCGAGGAGCCTGCCGCCGCGCTCGAGGACCTCGAGCGCGAAGGGGTCGCCTTCCTTTGCGCAGGCGACGACGGTCGGCGTGAGTGCGGGGAAGTCGGGTGCAGGGACGGCGTTGGCGACGGCGACTAGTTCATGGAAGTCGGTGAGGTTCCAATGCTGGAGGATGCGCTCTTGGAGGAGAGTTGGCTTGCGTGCGTTGATAGCCTGGAAGAGGCTGCGGAGCGCCTGGTGGCCGATCCAGTAGCCTGAGCCCTCATCGGCGAGCATGGGACCCCATCCGCCGACGTGGGTGAAACGGCCATCACGTGTGCGCCCCCCGACGTTCGATCCGGTTCCGGCGATGACGAGGACGCCTCGGCCGCCACGAAAGGCTGCATCGAGCGCGATGTCTTCGTCGCCGCTGATGATGAGCTCGCCGCTGACCAGGGAGGTGATGGTTTCGCGAATCCAATCGGTGACGAGGGGGACTGAGGAGCCGGAGGTGCCGACGCAGGTAGCGGTGATCGACTGTAGGCTGACGCCGGTTGCGGCGGAGAGTTGCTGGAAGGCGCTTTCGAGGTTGGCGCGGGCGATGTCGGCCCCGACGCGCATGCGCTTGATGGTGCCGGTGCGTACGCGAGCGAGTTCGCGGGTCTCATCTGCGAGGACGCATTCGGTCTTGGTGCCACCGGCGTCCAACGCCAAAAAATAATGCATTTCAATCTCTCCCTTGATGCCTGTGGTGCGCTTCCGGATAGCTCGTTCTTCCTGCGCCGATGTTAGACGAAGAGAATGCAGACGGGGGCGTCCAGAAGGGAGCTGTTTCCGGTTGCCGACAGCTCTCCTGTTACTGTATCGCGTTGGAAGACGACGATGTTTCGGCTGTCCTGATTGGCGACGATGAGCCATCGTCCGGTGGGGTCGATGACGAAGTGGCGCGGGGTCTTTCCGCCGCAGTCGATGTCCTGCCGGTGGGTGAGTGCGCCGGTCTTGTGGTCGATGGCGAAGACGCCGATGCTGTCGTGGAAGCGGTTGGAGACGTAGAGGAATTTGCCGGCGCGGTCGGTTGCGAGCTCGGCGGGAGCGTTCTTCTGTTTTGGCGTGTTGGGAGGGAGCGAGGAGATGGTCTGGCGGCGGGTGAGGGTGCCGTCGGAGCTGGCCCAGTCGAGCAGATCGACGGTGGAGCTGATCTCGTTGACGGAGTAGACCCAGCGTCCGTTGGGATGGAAGATCGAGTGGCGCGGGCCGGAGCCTGGCGTGGCGTTGTAGGGAATTGCGGTGGGGGTGAGCGTGGCGGCGACGGGATTGACGTGGAAGACCATGATGCGGTCGAGGCCGAGATCGTTGACGAGGAGGAAGCGGTTGTCGGGCGAAAGCAGGGTGCAGTGGGTATGGGCCGAGGTTTGGCGGTCGGGGTCGATGCTGTGGCCGGGGAAGCGGAGGACGGAGACGGCTTTGCTGAGGCCTGCGCGGGTGACCTTGAAGGTGGCGAGGCAGCCGCTGGTGTAGTCGGCGACGAAGAGGGTGCGGCCGGTGTGATCGAGGGTGAGGTCGCAGGGAGCGAGCCCTTCGGAGCTGACGACGTTGAGCGTGCGTAGTGGCTGGCCGGATTTGTAGGCGAAGGCGGTGACGGTGCCGTTGTGGTCGCCGGGAAGCTCGTTGACGGCGAAGAGCATGCCGGGGGCCTTCGGGGAGATGGCGAGGAAGCTCGGGTCGGGTGTTTCGATGGCGAGCTCGATGGGGCCGAGTTGGCCGGTGGTGGGGTTCCACGAGCAGGTGTAGATGCCTTTGGCGCCGGGCGTTGTACCGACGGGATCGGTGTAGGTGCCGAGAAGGATGCGGGAGACGGGCGCTTCGTGCGTGCCTGCCATCGCTCGCAGAGCCATGGGAGCTGTAGCGAGGAGAGAGAGGGCTGACCTGCGTGTGATCGTTGTCATCAATTTAAGCTACCGCGTTCGGCTATGCTTGCGCCAATGCGGGGCACGGGTTTCGTATGGCAGTGTGCTGGAAAGGACTTATGGCAGCAGTGTAGATTGTCTGAGACTGTGCAACGTGAAGGGTACGTGCTGATGGCAGTGGTGTCTGCGATAGAAGGCATGGGTGATCATCGACGGCAGATCGCGTCGAATCGGACTCCGCGCCAGATCAATCGAAACCTGATCTACAACCTCATCCGGTCGAAGGGAGCGGTCTCGCGTGCGGACCTGGCGCGTCTTTCGGGCTTGCAGCGGAGTACGATCTCGCTGATTGTGGAGGAGCTGATTGCCGGCCGATGGGTGCTGGAGGGAGAATCTGCCAGCCTGCCGCGTGGACGCCGACCGACACATCTACAGTTGAACACGCAACGGGCGGTGGTTGCGCTGGATATTCATCCGTCGCAGACGACGGTGGCGGTGGCGGACCTGAGCGGGAGGATCGTTGCGCAACGTGTTGTGAAGCTGGGGCGGAGCTCCGGTGAGACGGTGAAGGGGATTATTGCAGCCGTGCGAGCGATGATGGAGTCGAATAGCGACCGCACGTTTGATGGTGTAGGAATCAGCCTGCCTGGGCGAGCGGATATGCAAATGCAGCGGACGATCTTTGCGCCGAACATGACCTGGTCGGTTGACGGGATACGGTCTCAGCTTGAGCAGGCCACGGGGCTTCGCGTGGTGGTCGAGAATGTGGCCAATGCGTGTGCGCTCTCGGAGGTGTGGTTTGGGGAGAGCGATGGGCAGCATGATCTGGTGGTGGTGAATGTCTCGGAGGGGATCGGGACGGGGATCTTTGCGAACGGCCGGTTAATGCGGGGCGAGGATGGCATGGCGGGCGAGTTTGGACATATCGAGGTCGAGCAACGGGGGCAGCTTTGCGGATGTGGTGGACGAGGTTGCTGGGAGACGGTGGCGTCGAATCGTGCTGCGCTACGGTATTTTCACTCCCTCGCACCGAAGAAGCCGATACCCTCGTTCGATGGATTGCTGCGGCTTGCACTCGATGAGGACCCGAAGGCAACGAAGGTGATCGAGAAGATGATGCGTGGCTTGGGTGGAGGCATGCGAATGATTGCTTCGGCTCTGGCGCCGAAAGAGATTGTTGTGGTGGGGGAGATCGTCGGGGCGTGGAGTAGGTTTGGGAAGCTGGCACAGGTGGAGCTCGAGAGACGTCCACTTGCGCATGTGCCGGTTTTGCGTCCGGTTCGCGATAGTGACACGGCTCGGTTGCGTAGTGCGGTGGCGCTGGTGTTGACGACGGAGTCGATTTAGATCGCGTGTTAGGCGCGCATAAAGGAGAGATTGACATTGTTTGTTCCTCTCCACGAAGATGCTGCTGATGTACATCGAGACGAGTGGACTATTTGATGTCGGCTCATTTGTATACCGTTTGCTAAAACGATTTGCCAAGGCGGATTATGGATGGTGTAGCCAGCGTGTTGTCTGTGCCGCTATGCTGCTACAGTGGATGACCATGCGTAGAAGTATCGTGTGTAGCAGGTTCAATTACGGAAGTAGACCGGGGGAGTTGTGAAGCTAAGAAGAGCAGGGCGTTGCTATGGCGGATGGGTTGTGGCCCTTCTGTTAACAGGATCTCAGGGTGCATTGCTGGCGCAGCATCGTCTGCACAATCAGTCTGACGATACGGTGAAGAAGCAGCCGTGGATGAACGCTGCGCTTTCGCCGGATGATCGCGCGGAGCAGGTGTTGAAGGAGATGACGCTGGATGAGAAGATCTCCCTGCTGCATGGCAATGGGATGCCGGGTTGGGGACCGCCGAGGCCGAATGCTTATCTGGGCAATGGTGGAGCGGGGTTTGTGCTCGGGGTAGAACGACTGGGGATTCCGATGATCCAGATGAGCGACGCAGCGTATGGCGTACGAAGCAGCGCGGAGAATGGTCGCTATTCGACGGCGCTTCCTTCGAACGTTGGTTCGGCTGCGAGCTGGGATACTGGTGCGGCTTGCGAGTATGGCAGGTTGATCGGGAGTGAGCTGCGGGCGCAGGGCTACAACATGACGCTGGGTGGAGGCGTGAATCTGACTCGCGAGCCGCGCAATGGGCGTACGTTCGAGTATATGGGCGAAGACCCAGTGCTTGCGGGAACTTTGGTGGGCAACCGGATCAAATGCGAACAGGCACAGCATGTGATCGGGGATATCAAGCACTACGCGATCAACGATCAGGAGAACGGGCGAAACGAAGTCGATTCTGTTATCGACAAGCGTTCGATGAGAGAGAGCGATCTGCTGGCATTCGAGATTGGATTGAAGGTTGGAGATCCTGCGGCGGTGATGTGTTCGTACAACGCGGTCAACGGCGATTTTGCGTGCGAGAACAAGTATTTGCTGACTGAGGTATTGAAGAAGGATCTGAAGTTTAAGGGCTTTGTCGTGTCGGATTGGGGCGGTACGCACAGTACGGTGAAGGCTTCGGCTGCGGGGTTGGATAACGAGGAGCCTCTCGACGATTTTTACGGCGCGAAATATAAGGAGGCGGTGCAGGCCGGCACGATTTCGAATGAAGAGCTAGACGACCATGTCCGGCGCATTCTGCGGTCTGAGTTTGCGAGTGGCCTCGTTGACCATCCGGTGCAGAAGAGCGTTGTGGATGTTGAGGGCGGCTTCGAGACGGCACGAAAGATCGAGGAGCAGAGTATCGTGTTGCTGAAAAATGAGCATGGTTTGCTGCCGCTCGACTCAACGAAGGTTCACTCGATTGCGATCATTGGCTCCCACGCGGACGTCGGCATGATCTCGGGTGGCGGTTCGGCGCAGGTCGATCCTCCGGGACGTCCGCCATCGAAATGGCAGGAGCATGTATGGTTTCCCGGAGCGCCGCTGGATGCGGTAAGGGCGCGAGCGGGAGAGGCGAAGGTTGCGTTTGATTCGGGTGCGAATCCGGCGACTGCTGCGGACCTGGCGAAGCGATCGGATGTGGCGATCGTGTTTGCGTATCAGTGGACGAGCGAAGGAATGGATCTGCCTAGTCTTTCGCTGCCCGATGGACAGGATGCGCTGATCGAGCAGGTTGCGGCGGCGAATCCGCACACCATCGTTGTTCTCGAGACAGGTACGGCGGTGACGATGCCGTGGATCGAGAAGGTGAGCGGGGTGCTCGAGGTATGGTATGCGGGAAGCAAGGGCTCGGACGCGATAGGCAATGTGCTGTTTGGACGCGTGAATCCGAGTGCGAAGCTGCCGATGACCTTTCCGCTGAGCGAGGCGGATCTGCCGCATCCGACGCTGGTGACGCCGCCTCCCGGTGCGCAGGGTGCAGCGGCCGTGATGAAGAGCGGCGAAGCGAAGCCGACGTTTGCGGTCCACTATGACGAGGGTCTGAAGGTGGGCTATAAGTGGTACGACGCTGAGAAGAAGCCGGTGCTGTTTCCTTTCGGCTATGGGCTTTCCTATACCAGCTATGCATACTCGAAGCTGCGCGTAGAGACTGGCCGGGAGACAACGGTCAGCTTCGACGTCAAGAACACGGGGAGCGTGGCTGGGGCGGAGATTGCTCAGGTGTATGCATCGCTTCCGGCCAATGCTGGAGAGCCGCCGAAACGTCTTGTCGGCTGGGCGAAGGTGCAGTTGAATCCGGGCGAATCGAAGCAGGTTCAGGTGGCTGTCGATCCGAAGTATCTCTCTATCTATAACGTGGCGAAGGATGGATGGGAGCTGCTACCGGGCAAGTACGGAATCATGGTCGGCGGTTCGTCTCAGAGTCTTCCTCTTACAAAAGAAGTTGATCTGAAATAGCGGCAGTCCAGAGACTGGTGTTGAACACACGGCATGTTCCATGTGGAACGTGCCGTGAATCATTTGATGGCTGAACGAAAAATAGCTTCGACTCTCTTCATGTATCGAGCTTGCGGTAGCGTGTGCACGCAGCATTTTTCAGGTCTGGCCCGGACTACGAACACTAATAGGTTTAAATATCGGATAATTAGTAAGTGGGGCCGTAGATCGATGCCTATAGCCTCGTCATGATTTCATCTTCCAGTTGAGTGTTCGCCGGAGCTTTGCTCTTAGCCCGACGGTGCCAATGTTCAGGATAATGAGTGCGAACTTTCCCGCACCAGGCCACGTCTCATTTATTAGCAGGAGAATTATCGATGCGCTTTGCCTCTGCCTCCCTTGTTGTTCTCGCTACGTTTACTGCCAGCGTCTTTGCGCAGAACACGAAGCCGCTTCCTTATATGAATCCGGCGCTATCGACCCAGCAACGTGTCGATGATCTTGTCTCGCGCATGACCCTCGATGAAAAGGTTTCGCAGATGGTCAACGCATCTCCTGCTATTCCTCGCCTTGGTATTCCGGCCTATGACTGGTGGAGTGAAGGACTGCATGGCATCGCGCGCTCGGGGTATGCAACGATGTTTCCGCAGGCGATCGGCATGGCGGCTACATGGAATGCGCCGATGTTGGGGCAGATCGGGACGACGATCTCTACGGAAGCGCGTGCGAAGTACAACGAAGCTATCCGGCACGATATTCATTCGATCTATTACGGCCTTACGATCTGGTCTCCGAACATCAACATCTTTCGTGATCCTCGTTGGGGGCGTGGCCAGGAGACCTATGGCGAAGATCCATATCTGACCGGGCAGCTTGGTGTTTCTTTTGTGAAGGGGCTGCAGGGTACGGACCCGAACTACTTCAAGGTGATCGCTACGCCTAAGCACTTTGCTGTGCACTCGGGGCCTGAGTCGACGCGCCACAGCGCGAATGTAGAGCCGACACAGCATGATCTATGGGATACCTATCTTCCAGCGTTCCGTGCTGCCGTTACAGAGGGCCATGCGGACTCGATTATGTGCGCGTACAACGCCGTGGATCACTCTCCCGCGTGTGCAAACGAGGAGCTTCTCCAGCACATTTTGCGTGACGATTGGAAGTTTAAGGGCTTCGTTACATCGGATTGTGGAGCCATCGACGACTTCTACATGTCTACGGCACATCACCTGTTCCCGGATGCAGAGTCTGCATCCGCTGCCGGCGTGAAGGCGGGTACGGATACGAGCTGTGTCAGTACCTATCTGGCGCTTACCGATGCGGTGAAAAAAGGGCTCGTCGCTGAGGCCGACATTGATCTTTCGGTGAAGCGTTTGTTTATGGCGCGTTATCAGCTTGGGCTCTTCGATTCGCCGGCCAAAGTGGTTTATGACGCGATTCCTTTTTCCGTGGTCAACAGTCCTGCGCATCAGGAGCTTGCTCTTGAAGTTGCCAGACAGTCGATGGTGCTTCTGAAGAACGATGAGAGCATGTTGCCCTTGCGAGCTGGGATCAAGACGATTGCTGTTGTTGGTCCGAATGCCGCAACGCTAGCTGCGATTGAAGGAAACTACAACGCGATTCCGCTGAACCCGGTCTTGCCTGTGGATGGTATCGTTGCCGAATTCAAAGGTGCCAAAGTGCTCTATGCGCAGGGATCTCCTTATGCGGATGGCGTTGCGCTGCCTGTTCCTCGCACGATCTTGCATCCTGACAAGAACTCGACTGTGGAGGGTTTGAAGGGTGAGTACTTTGCGACGAATAGCTTCGAGGGCAAGCCTGTACTGACGCGCATAGACAAGCAGATCGACTTCGACTGGAACTCTGCTAAGCCCACGCCGGAGATTCCTGCCGACGCCTTCGCCGTTCGTTGGACAGGAACCATTGCGATGCCGGATGCGGGTAAGTATGACTTTTCATTACAGATTCCAGAATGCCGACCATGCCATGAGGAAGAACGATTCGCTGTTTATTTTGATGAGAAGCCAGTAGCTGGTTTTGCGCCGGCCTCTGCGGAGTATCAGCCGAGCGGAACGCCGCACTTTACCTTGACCATCCCCGACACCAAACGACACAATATTCGAGTCGAGTACCTTCACAAGGCTCCGCTGTTTAATGCGGGGATCACATTGGAGTGGTCGCCCAAGGAGAGCGCGTTGCAAAAGGATGCGGTTGCAGCGGCGCAAAAGGCAGATGTCGTGCTTGCCTTTGTGGGACTGTCGCCGTTGCTTGAAGGTGAAGAGATGCCGATCCACGTCGAAGGCTTCGCGGGTGGAGATCGCACGGATATTCAACTGCCTGCGGCACAACAACAGATGCTCGAAGCCGTTGCAGCGACTGGCAAGCCGCTCGTCGTTGTTCTGATGAATGGCAGTGCATTGGCGGTGAACTGGGCGAACGAACATGCGAACGCAATTCTCGAGGCGTGGTATCCGGGGCAGGCTGGAGCCAGGGCTATTGCCGAGACGCTCGATGGCAAGAACAATCCGGGTGGTCGGCTGCCTGTTACTTTTTACGCATCGCTCGATCAGCTTCCTGCCTTTGATAACTATGCGATGGCGAACCGCACCTATCGTTACTTCAAGGGCGCGCCGCTCTACGGCTTCGGCTATGGGTTAAGCTATACGACGTTTGCTTACTCGAACCTGAAGCTCTCGACGAATACGCTGCATGCGGGGGATTCGCTTACTGTTGAGGCAGATATAAAAAATACCGGTACGCGCGCGGGAGATGAGGTTGCCGAGTTGTATCTCCTGCCACCTCAGACGACGGTCTCGCCAATACAAGAGTTGAACGGCTTTCAACGTCTGCATCTTGCTCCGGGCGAGAGTCGTCATGTCAGTTTTACGCTTGATCCGCGAACGCTTTCGCAGGTCGATGAAAAAGGAACACGTGCTGTGAGTGCTGGTAGCTATGTGGTCTTCGTCGGAGGCTCACAACCTACGCCTCAGACGATCTCCGCGCAGTTCAGCATCACCGGCACGGAGGAGCTTCCGCGCTGATGATGGAAGCTCCTGAGACTGGCGTGGCAGATATGCATGCGATGGGACTTGCTCGACACCTTCGAATCCTGTTGCTGCTTATGCCGATGCTTGTGGCGGCTTCTAGTTATGCCGAAGACGGTCATGAGGGATGGCTTCGATATGCCCATATCGACGATCCTGTCGTATTGCGCCAGTACGATGGACTTCCGCATCGTGTCCTGAGTCTTGGAACTACACCGGTTGCCCAGGCTGCTTCTACGGAGCTGGTACGCGGGATGGAGAGCATGTTGGGGAGCCGTCTTGTTGCGGTTCAGACATTGCCCCAAGAGGATGCGTTTGTCCTCGGGACGCAGACCGAGGTCTGTCATTTTCTGCGGAATGTTTGTCGGCAAAAGGCTCTCTCTGGTGATGCATTCGCCGTTGTCAGGGTGATGCAAAAGGGGCATGTCTACTGGGTCATCTTCGGGGATGAAGAGCGCGGGGAACTGTATGGCGTCTTTCATGTGCTGGAGCAGTTCGCTTCACAGAAGCCTATAGCGGATGCGAGCGAAGCCCCTGCGGCTTCCGTCCGATGGGTGAACCAGTGGGATAACTTCGATGGCTCGATTGAGCGAGGCTATGCTGGTCGCAGCATCTTCTTTGACGGCGGCCATGTGCGAGCGGACCTGAGTCGCGTTAGTGAGTATGGACGCCTGCTTGCCTCGGTCGGGCTCAACGGTTGTACGGTCAACAACGTCAATTCCGATCTGCGGACGCTCGACCCTGCGATGCTGCGCGAGCTTGCGCGCATCGCGGATCAGCTTAGACCGTGGGGTGTGCGCATGTCGCTTTCGGTTGATCTTTCAAGTCCGCAGATTGTGGACCATTTGGCGACCTTCGATCCGCTTGATCCCGCTGTTGTCGCTTGGTGGCAGAAGACGGCTGATGAGGTCTATCGTCTCATTCCGGACTTCGGAGGGTTTGTCATCAAAGCGGATTCGGAGGGGCGCCTGGGACCGTCGAAGTATGGACGGACTCCAGCCGAAGCGGCGAATGTTGTTGCTCGCGCGCTCAGACCGCATGGCGGCGTGGTGCTGTATCGTGGGTTCGTCTACAACAATCATCTGGACTGGCATGACTTGAAGGCTGATCGGGCACGTGCGGGGTATGACAACTTTCATGCGCTCGATGGAAGGTTCGAGCCGAACGTTATCATCCAGATCAAACATGGGCCAATTGATTTCCAGGTGCGTGAGCCGCTGTCGCCGCTCTTTGCTGCGTTGCAACACACAAGTCAGGCGATTGAGTTGCAGGTTACGCAGGAGTACACAGGCCAGCAGCGCCATATGGTCTTTCTTGTTCCTATGTGGAAGGCTGCGCTCGACACGGATCTGCGTGCGCAGAATCGGAGCACACCGGTCAAGGAGATTGTCGAAGGAAGGAGTTTCCATCAACCGCTCGGCGGGTTTGCTGGGGTCGTGAACGTTGGCCTTGATACTAACTGGATGCACCATCCCATGGCGATGTCGAACCTCTATGGTTTCGGCAAGCTTGCCTGGAACCCTGACCTGACCAGTGACGAGATTCTCGATTCGTGGACACGACTTACATGGGGGAATAATCCTAAGGTTGTCTCTACGATTGACGATCTTCAACGTGGCTCATGGCATGCGTATGAAGAGTACAGCGGTCCGCTTGGTCTTGGAACACTTACGAATATTATCGGCATTCACTATGGCCCCGGCATTGAGTCCGCCGAACGCAACGGATGGGGGCAATGGCTGCGTGCTGATAATAAAGGCATCGGCATAGATCGTACTGTTGCTACCGGGACTGGTTATATCGGCCAGTATCCGCCGGAGCTGGCGAAGGTCTACGAGTCGCTTACGACCTGCCCGGATGAACTTCTTCTCTTCATGCATCATGTTCCGTATAACTACGTGCTGCACAATGGTAAGACCGTCGTGCAGCATGTCTACGACTCGCACTATAAAGGGGCGGCGACTGTCGCTACTTATGCGCCGCGCTGGGAGCAGCTTCAGGGGCTCATCGACGAAGAGCGTTATGAGAAGACGCTGAAACTTTTTATGTACCAGGCTGGTCACGCCATTGTGTGGCGCGATGCTGTCAGCGAGTGGTTTCTGCGCATGTCGGGCATTGCTGATACGAGGGGTCGGGTCGGTCATTATCCGAATCGCATCGAAGCTGAATCGATGCAGGCCGATGGGTACACGTCGGTAGACGTTACGCCGTGGGAGACTGCATCCGGAGGCAAGGCGGTGGTCTGCAATCGCGCTGCTGCGTGTACGCTTACGGTGAAACTCGATAGGCCAGTTGGTAGTTATAAGATGGCTGTTCAGTACTTCGATCTTCGTGTCGGCGATGCGCAGTATGAGCTTCTGCTTGACGGCAAGCCTATTGCCCATTGGATTGCCGATGACATCCTTCCTCCTGCTGTGGTCGATACGCAGCTCGATGGCAGTACTAGCACTCGCTTTACTGTTTCCGGTATTGCTCTCAAGCCGGGCGACACTCTGATGCTTCGGGGAACTCCCAACAATGGCGAGCCCGCTCCTGTTGACTATATCGAGATCATGAAATGAAAATTACTGCCGCCAGACTCATCGCGTGTTCGCCTGATCTCAACCTTATCGCGCACAAACTCGATAAAGTTGAATGATTGGTAGCTATTGCCACTTGGCTCGCAATGCGATTGCATCGCCGATTTTGTCTAAGTCAGTTCGACACCTGGAGGCCTACGATGAATGTCGTTCGACGCTCGCTTCTTTTTGCCGCACTCTCTACAGTGTTTATTACTCCGCTTGCCTTTGGCGCGAAACGGATGGCTAACGATGGTTCGGGTGCGTATGCCACAGGCCACTACAGGGATCTGTTTGCCGAGCAACTTGGTCATAACCAGAAAGAGAGTCGCACCAAGGTCGATGCGGCCTTCGATCAGTTTTTCCATGGTGACAAAAATACGCAGGCGCTCTACTACGAGGTCGGCAGTAACGCTAACGGCCCGCTCGCGTACATCACGGACGTAGCGAACAAAGATGCGCGTACCGAGGGCATGTCGTATGGCATGATGATCGCCGTTCAAATGAATCACAAGCATGAGTTCGATGCTATCTGGAATTGGGCTAATACATATATGCTCATTACCGATCCGGCGAACCCGTCGGCTGGCTACTTCTCGTGGTCCATGTATACAGACGGTACGCCGCGTTCGGACTCGCCTGCTCCCGATGGCGAAGAGTACTTTGTCATGAGTCTCTATTTCGCCGCGAACCGCTGGGGTAATGGCACTGGTATCTATAACTACAAAGCGCAGGCTGATCGTATTCTCTCGCTGATGCGTCATCACCCGGTTCAGACAGGCACGCCGCCTTTTCGGCTGAAGCCGGGCGAGCCGCCGTTCGTTCCACCAGTGCGCGCTGGCTCTCCACCTCGCAAGAACGTGTCGCGCACCGTTGGCCCCATGGTGAACGAGCAGGCGAAGATGATTCTCTTCGTCCCCGGCGGCGACCGCAACAGCTTCACCGATCCCTCTTATCATCTACCTGCATTTTATGAGCTGTGGTCTCGCTGGGGACCGATTGAGGACCGTCTTTTCTGGGCCGAAGCTACTACTGTCAGTCGAGCTTTTTTCCAGAAAGCTACCAATCCAACTACGGGGCTTTCGTCCGACTACGCTAACTTTGACGGTACTCCGCGCGAGTCGTTCAATCCGATGTCAGCGACCTTTTCCTATGATTCATGGCGTACTGCCAGCAACTGGTCGGTCGATTATTCGTGGTGGCATAAGGAGCCGCAGGAGCCTGTTTTGAGCGATCGGATTCAGAAGTTTCTTTTGAGCCAGGGCGTTAACACCCTGGCTGATCGCTACACGCTCGATGGCAAGCCGCTCTCGACGCGTCGTTCCACGGGGATGGTCGCGACGACTGCTACTGCGTCGCTTGCAGCCACGCCAGGGGAGAAGTCGAAGGTATTTCTCGCCGAACTCTGGAAGGCTCCGGTTCCATCGGGAGAGCAGCGCTACTATGACGGCATGCTCTACATGATGAGCCTGCTCCACTGTAGCGGAAATTTCCGTATCTGGGGACCGAAGTAATCTCGCTGAGTCTCGAGTATTGCCGCAGGGATATTTGATCCACGCCGCATCGATATTCTGCAAAATGCCCCCAGGAAGCTGGCAGAGCGCATAGGTCCAGATGTACGCGATGGAGAGATCGCCGAAGATGACGGTAGGTGGCCCAAAGGCTGTGTAGAGCCGTCATGCGAGACGGAAAGATTGACCCGGTCAAAGTAGTTGACGAGGACGCCCAGTCCGAGGAGCCACGCTATTCTCCATGACGGCGTGGTATGGGCTTGAGTGTCAGCTTCACAGTAGGAATGATCGTGTGATCATCCTAACGTATCGCTCTGATCTGTAGCTTCGTGCGATTGGCCGCCTGGTTTATCTTCTTTCGGCGTCTTTTGTGCTTACTAAACGTATAGTTCAGACATAGATTCTTAAAATCAATCTACGAAAGAGAGATCCTCGTGCGATCTGTTTGCTTATCTTCTTGCCGATGCTACCTTGGGCTGTTGTTTTCGGCTTTACTTCTGTCCCCTCTTGCAGGAGCGTTCGCGCAGACTGCGCCGGGTGTGGAGTCGCCCTATGATCCGCGGTTGACCTTCGCTCCGTTGACTTTGCCCTCTCCGGTGAATGTGTACCGCTCCAGCAATGGCGCGCCGGGGCCAAACTATTGGCAGAACGAGGCCAGCTATGAGCTCCACGCGGCTTTGGATACTGCGGCCAAGGAGCTGCATACCGACGAGACAATCACCTATACGAATAACAGCCCCGATGTGTTGCCAAGCCTATGGGTGCAACTGGAGCAGAACATCTATCGGAAGGATTCCCGTGGTCTCCTGATGAGTGGCGGCGCACGGCGCGGGCGCAGGGCGAATGCGGAGCCAGTTGCGGCGGCTCCAGAGAAGACGACGACGGAAGGTTATGAGTTCGACTCTGTGGAGATTGAGTCCGGCAAACAGACGAGCAAGGCTGATTACATCGTCAATGACACACGGATGCAGATCCGATTGGCGGAGCCGCTGAGGAGCCATGGCGGCCAGTTGAAGATCCACATCAAATATCACTACCAGATCCCCGGTGTGTGGGGCGGACGCACCTCGTGGGGGATGTCGAAGCAGGGTGAGATCTATGACATGGCGCAGTGGTATCCGCGCATGTGCGTGTATGACGATCTGCGCGGATGGGACACGCTGCCGTACATCGGAAGCGAGTTTTACCTGGAGTATGGGCACTTCGACTACTTCGTGACGGTTCCTTCGAACATGATCGTTGCGGGCTCGGGTGAGTTGGTGAACCCGAAGGATGTCCTGACGAAGACGGAGATCGATCGTTTGGAGCAGGCCCGGAACAGCGATAAGACGGTGTATATCCGTACGCTTGCAGAGGTGAACGATCCAGCGAGCAGGCCGAAACAAGACGGGACGCTCACGTGGCACTTCCATATGGACCATACGCGTGATGTGGTGTGGAGTGCATCGCCGACGTTCGTGTGGGACGCGGCTCGGATCAATCTGCCGGATGGAAAGAAGTCGCTGGCGATGAGTGTCTATCCGCCAGAGAGCGCAGGACCGGATGCTTGGGATAAGTCGACGGAGTATACGAAGGACACGATCGAGCGCTTCTCGAAGCATTGGTATCCGTATCAGTGGCCGGCGGCGGTGAGCATCGCCGGGTTCTCGAGCGGTATGGAGTATCCGGGTGTGGTGTTCGACGGGATTACGGATAAGGGTCCCTTCTTCTTCTGGCTGACCGCGCATGAGTTCGGGCACACCTGGTTCCCGATGATTGTGGGCTCGAATGAGCGGCGTCATGCATTTATGGATGAGGGCTTCAACACCTTTATCGATATCGAAGAATCGGCGGAGTATGCGGGTGGGAAGTATGGCCCGAAGCGAGACTCGGAGTATTCGGCAGGTGGTGAGCCGCCGGACATGATCCTGAAGGTGTTGGACAATCCCGATGCCCCGACGGTGATGGCACCGGCGGATGCGTATCCGATGCAGCTTGGGCACCCGGTCAGCTACTTCAAGGGAGCGTATGGGATGGTGCTGCTGCGCGAGCAGATACTTGGGCCGGAGCGCTTCGATTGGGCCTTCCGGAAGTACATCAAGGATTGGGCGTATAAGCATCCGTCGCCATCGGACTTCTTCCGCGAGATGGAGAGCGAGGGTGGTGAGGACCTGAGCTGGTTCTGGCGCGGCTGGTACCTGAACAACTGGAAGTACGATGTGGCTGTGGACAAGATCGAAGGCTCGCAGGTGACCATCAGCAATCGCGGTCAGCTTGTTCTGCCAACAACAGTCGAGGTGACCTTCAAGGACAGTACGAAGACACGGGTAAAGCTTCCTGTGGAGACGTGGTTGTCCAAGGGGACATATGTGTGGACGCTCGAGAACAAGACGCCCATCGCCTCGGTTGTGGTCGATCCAGATCATGTGCTACCGGATGACAACCGCAGCAATAACGAAAAGAAACAAGAGTAATGACGACCAGTTGCTAGCTCAACGGACTTAGCAGACTGAGATCAAGTAAGCGGGTAGCAACGTGCAAAAGATTTTGCACGTTGCTACCCATTTTATGGCCTGGGAGAGCAGAAGCTTGCTGTTATAGGGCACTATGCAGAAGCTGCTTGCTCGATTTAGTCGTAAGTAACTAAAAACTTGTATTGAGGCGAAAATTGTAACTGCGTCCAGGCGCGATTGCATTCCCTGAGAAGAGCCCCCCGAAGTCGAGAATGTTGAGCCTGTTATTCAAGTTGTCTCCGTCCGCCTGAAGACGCATGGTGAGCTTCTCGGTCTTGTAAAGATCAGCTCCTACCGATGTGGTTAGCGCGAGAGAGGGATCGACGCGGCCTCGATCAAAGTTAACTCTGCTCACGACCTGTAGACCATACTGCGCGAAAGCTTCCTGATAGGTTCCCTGATAGCTAAAGGGCAGACCGGATCCTGAGGAGAGCCCGGCTGCCAACCATAGACGAGGCAGCAACTGATACTGGAACCGTGTCCTTACGGTATTGCGCTGATCCTGCGAGTCGGGAAAATGTCCGGTAAGTTGCGTCAAGGCGCTGGTTACATCGTCTCCCAGAAAGAGGCCGCCGGTAACCGGAAACCATGCATTGCCGACGATATAAGAGTAGCTCACGAATCCCGACAACTTACCTAGACGAACCAACTCCAGTTTTCCCTCTGCACCGTAGATGACTGCCTTATCAAAGGCAATAGGATAGCTGACGCCAGTGTTCAATAGCTGATCGTCGTCGGCGTAGTTTCGAACATCCCTGCGGAAGAAGTTGGTATCAAGCCGTAGCTTGTTTGAGAACGCCTTTGTTAGCCCCGTTTCATAGTAGTTTCCAATCGAGGGTTTTACTGGCAGTCTCAAGACCTGAGGTTCCAGGGATGTGATCAGAGGCGAACTGGAAAGTAGGATATTTTCGCTGGAGGGCGTCTGAAAGATTCGGTCATAGGAGACATGCAAAGTAGCATTCAGCCAAGGAATGTAGCGTCCGATAGAGACTCGCGGGCTGAATGCATTCTGATTGAGCAGAAGCTGGTAATGATCCCAACGCAAGCCGGCATTGACTGTCCATTTATCCAGGCGGATCAGATCTTCTACGAATGCCGACTGCTCCAGATCTGGTCGGCTTTGCACAAAGGTGAGACTGGTCGGAGTTCCATCGTCGAACTGGGTAGGATCGGTGATGACATAGTTGAAGTCTTCATGTAGAAAGGTCGCGTCGGATTCGATTCCTGCTTTTAACTCTTGATTTTTGTAATGAAGGGAGATAGTTCCTTTGAAATATCCTTCACGGAAACGGTTGTGCTGGAACGCAATAATCGGGGTGGAATTCTGGTTTGAATAAAGATCGTTCGCGTTGTCTCTCACCATCCCCGATAGATTGGCTAGCATATCAGCAGAGAAGATGTGCTGGTAATTGACCGTACCCATGGTCTCGAAGTTGTCGCCATTTTGAATCTGTCCAGCTTGCTGTTGCACAAGTTCGTTTGGAATCTCATAACGCGAAAGTTCATGCCGGACACTCATGACGAGGCGGTCGCTCGGCGTGAGCTCTCTCTCATACTTGAGAGAGAAGTCGCCGGTAGTTCCATTGTTCGTAAAATTTTCCGGGACTACGGGATTGAGATAGTGGCTGGTTCCACTGCCAGAGGCCGTTGCAAATAAGGTGTTCTTGCCCCAGGTATCCTGTAATTGCCCGAAGGACTGCAAGGTGTCATAGCTTCCACCGGAGAAAGTCAGTTGGCCGTGAAGACCTGCCTGCTGCTCTCTTCGTGTAGTTAGTTCAACAACTCCGCCCAGTTTTCTTCCGTACTCCGGAGGAAAGCCAGCGGTATAGATGCTCAAAGAGTCGAGATCATCCGCTTCGATCTCTGGGCCGAAGCTCGGAGAGCGGTTGTCGGTAAGGGGAATGCCATCGACAACAAGCTGCGTCTGGTACTCGGAGCCGCGCGGGTGTAAAACAGCGTTGCCTTCATAAAGCCAACCAGGCTGAGAGTTGACAAGATCCTGTACAGATCTTCCCGGAAGCGAACCTAGTCTTTCCTGAATCTGTTTGGAGCCGATTTGCATGATCGAGGAAGGGCTGTGGGGATCGACCAAAGTGCCCGTATCACTTACTTTCACGACCGTTTCTACAGGGGCAACTTCGAGCTGAATCCTTTGTTCGACAGGGATTGCCGACCTCACCTCGAAGGTGTTTGAAATCGTTGTAAAGCCTTGTTTATCAACCTTGAGGCGATACACGCCATACGTTAGAGGCTTGACGATAATAGTGCCGTCGTCAGCGGTTGCGAGCGTCGTATGATACTCATTTCCGTCGCTCGATAACGTGACGGCAGCTTTGAGACCGAGAGAAGCACGGTCAGTCACCCTGATGCGGAGTTCGCCTGTGTTCACCTGGGCCGAAAGGGGCCATGCGGTGAGGAATAGAAAGGCAACGATGTTTTTTGGGGTAATTTTGAGCATGATCTCTGGAGCGTCTCTACAGTCCGTTTCTGTGTATTAGCAATTTATTAAGCGAAGCTTAAGATTTCAATGAGTAGAGCTTAGCTGTTTTAAGCTCTTGTCGTCATCTCTGGCAGAGCAAGGGAACCCCAGGAGAAACGACTCGATCCTGACCATTTGGGTGGATGTCCGCGTACGCGGAAGCAGGTATGCCTGCTGAAGAACCGATGAAACTATTTTTCTATTTTAGCAATCAGCAGAACACAGGCACTCCGTTTTCCAACTTTAGGCGAAGCTGAAAAAACGCAGGGAATTCGAAGAGAATTGCATCTCCTGTCAATCGTCAATAGACTTCTCTCGACGAAAAATTGCCGTTGTCGAAGTACGCGGAATAAATCGTTTGTTCTGGCAAAACAACGATCCTATAGTCGGTGCAACAAAAGCGTTCAACACGCGATCCTGAGGCGACACGCTTCGGGCACAACTTGAGTATCCGAACTTTCAGGAGATTACGTGCGTTATCTTCAAAAAATCCTCTTTCTTTCTGTAGCTGCAATCAGTCTAGGAGTTTTTATCGGGACGAGCTCTGCCCAAACGGGCCAAGACTTTACCGTGCCGCCTGCGCCACATGCCAAGCAGACCCATTTGAAACATGTTCTGGTCATCGGCCAAACAAAGGGCTTCGAGCACGACTCTGTCTCCGCTGCGATGGACGCTATTTATGCTATGGGAAAAGAGAGTGGGCTATGGGACACGACCATGCGCACAGATACTGAGTTGCTCACAAAAAAAGACTTGCCGAGAAATGCAAAAAATTTAAATTACTTTGACGTTCTGATCTTCGCCAGTACAACCGGTGAACTGGATATGGATGCAAGTCAGAAGCAGGACATGATGTCCTTCATCAAGGAAGACGGAAAGGGTTTTGTCGGAGTTCACGCGGCGCTTGATACGAACTACACATGGCCCGAGTATGGCGAGATGATTGGCGGATGGTTCGACCAGCATCCCTGGATGACGTTCAATGCGCCGATCATCAACGAAGATCCTGACTTTCCTGCCGTGCGTCACCTCCCGAAAGAGTTTGTGAAATACGATGAGATCTATCAGCCGAAGGAGTGGTCTCGCGACAAGGTGAATGTGCTCCTCAGTCTCGATCCGGCGAAGCTTGACTACACGAATAACCCCCGTATTCATCGTGCCGATCATGATTTTCCTGTAGCGTGGAGCAAATCGTATGGCAACGGTCGCGTGTTCTATTCCACGCTCGGACACACGGAAGAAGCCTGGACAGACCCGGACATTCGGAAAATGTATTTCGAAGCAATCAAGTGGTCACTGGGCTTAACGGAGGGCAGCACACTCTCGCACCCTCGTCCGCACTAGAACTGCTTGAAAGATCAATTGAGTAAAAGGTTACGGACCGTCTTATGAAGAAGATTGGAATGGGCTTGATTGGACCTGGCTTTGTTGCAGCTCATCACATCGATGCAGTGCGGCGACTGGGTGATGTGGACGTCGTAGCGATCGCGGGATCGTCGCAGGAGTCTACTGACCGAAAGGCGCGCGAGTATAAAGTCGAACGCTCCTACGGCGACTTTCGTGCTCTGATCGCCGACCCGGATGTGCAGGTGATCCACAACACGACGCCCAATCATCTTCATCTGCCTATTACTATGGCTGTACTCAAGGCCGGCAAGCATGTCATCTCCGACAAGCCGCTGGCCATGAACCCAGAAGAAGGACGCAAGCTGCGCGATGCTGCCCTAGCGGCAAAGGTCGCCCACGTTGTTACCTTCAACTATCGCGGGAACCCTCTGGTACAACAGGCGCGCGGCATGATTGCCAGCGGTCAGACGGAGGGCGTGAGCTTTGTGCATGGCCACTATCTACAGGATTGGATGGCCGATCCCAATGTCTACTCCTGGAGGTCCGATCCTGCGAAGGGCGGTGCAAGCTCTGCGCTTGGGGATATTGGTTCTCACTGGTGTGATCTCGCAGAGCATGTCTCCGGATTGAAGATCGCCTCCGTGCTCGCCGATCTGACGACTGTCATTCCGGTTCGCTACTCATCCGGCAACTCGGCTGAGGCCTTTTCAAATAAAAGTGATGCGGAACGCGTGCCAGTATCGGTACAAGCGGAAGACTTAGCCAGCGTGCTGCTTCGGTTCGAAAATGGTGCGAAGGGTAGCTTCTCTGTGGGGCAAGTCTTGCCCGGTCACAAAAACGATCTTGAGCTTGAGTTGAACGGAAGAGCATGCTCCCTTAAGTGGAAGCAGGAGGAGCAGAATGAGTTGTGGATCGGCCACTACAATCAGCCGAACGTCGTGATGGCAAAAGACCCATCGCTCGTGTCTTCTGCCGTGCGCCGGTACACGCACCTGCCGGGCGGACATCAAGAGGCATGGGCAGACGCATTTTTGAATGTGATCCGGGATGCGTATGAGTGGATCCACGAGGGAGGCTCTCCCCATGCAAAACCGGAGATGCTGCCCACCTTTGAGGATGGCTATCGTTCCACCTGCGTTGTGGAAGCGATGTTGAGAAGCCACGCAGCCGGTAGTGTTTGGGAGAAGGTACAGTATGTTTCAGGAGACAGGTAGTTACTCCGTCAACGAAAGAATGAAACAGATGCGTCTTCGCGAAATGGAACGAGGAACGATCGAATGAAACTTGGAGTCTTTACGCCGCTTCTGTCGCAGATGTCGCTCGAAGACGTATTTGCGAAGTTGAAAGCGCTTCAGATTGAAACCGTGGAACTTGCAACGGGAAACTATCCCGGCAATGCGCACTGCAAGCTATCGATGTTGGAAGATGCCTCTGCACTGAAGGCGTTCAAGCGCATGTTCGCAGACCATGGTGTAAGCATTAGCGCGTTGAGCTGTCATGGAAATCCGCTGCATCCTAACCCTGTCCAGGCAAAGCAAGCGCAAGAGATAAATCGGCAAACGATTCTGCTTGCAGCAGAGCTGGAGGTGCCGGTAGTGGTAGACTTCTCCGGTTGCCCTGGCGACTCTCCGGATGCCAAGGCTCCCAATTGGGTAACCTGCCCGTGGCCTCCTGAGTATCTTGAAGTGCTGGCGTGGCAGTGGGATGAGGTCGTAACACCATACTGGGTCAAGCGTGCAGAGCTTGCCGCACAGCATGGAATTAAAATTGCGATTGAGATGCACCCTGGGTTTGTGGTGTACAGTCCCGAAACCATGCTCAGGCTGCGAGCGATCGCTGGACCATCTATCGGCTGCAACTACGATCCGAGCCATATGTTCTGGCAAGGAATCGATCCCATTGCCGCAGTGCGCATCTTGGGCGACGCAATCTTTCATGTTCATGCGAAGGATACGCAACTTTACTCGGCAAATCTGCCACGCACGGGCGTGCTCGATACCAAGCCTTACACGGATGAACGCAATCGTGGTTGGATCTTTCGAACCTGCGGCTACGGACATGGCGCAGAGTGGTGGAAGGAGTTTGTTTCTACATTGAGAATGTATGGCTATGACAGTGTGCTTTCGATCGAGCACGAAGATAGCCTGCTCTCACCTGAAGAAGGTCTTACGAAAGCAGCCCAGTTTTTGAATGAGATTGTGATCAAAGAGAAGCCAGCGACTGCATGGTGGGTTTAGCCTACTCATGCTGCCACAGTTAAATATTTTACCGAGTCATCACATGATCTTCGGATGGCACTCGAGGGACCATGAATCGTAGAAGCTTCCTCTCCTCAGCAGGTGCGCTGCTGGCAGCCAGATCTCTCAACGCACTTGCTCCTTTGCAGAGCAGTCAAGGTAGCGGCAATTCGGCCGGGAAAGCTGATCACTTTATCCGTATCGAGCCCTGCACGCTCGATATTGGCCATGGCGTGACGATCAAGACGACTGCGTATAACGGGCAGGTTCCAGGGCCGCTTCTACGATTGCGTGAAGGTGTACGGGTAACGATTGACGTGACCAATGCAGGTACGAGTTCGGACCTGGTGCACTGGCACGGTCTGGCTATCGATTCACTGAACGATGGCGCAATGGAAGAGGGCTCGCCGATGATCGCGGCGGGTAGTACGCATCGCTACACCTTTACACCGAAGCCATCCGGCACTCGGTGGTATCACACGCATGCTGCGGCGTATGGCGATCTTTCTGTTGGAACTTACAGCGGACAATTTGGATTCCTGCTCATCGAAGGAAAAGAGCAACCTGCGCGGTACGATCAGGAGATCAATCTCGCCATCCATCACTGGGAGCCTTCTTTCGTGCCAATGGTGGAGACGATGCGAGAGCAATCATCGAACATGCCGCTGACAACGGGTTCGGACGTGGGATACAAATACGCGACCATCAACGCCCACATGCTGGGAGCTGGTGAACCTATACGCGTCAAGCAAGGGCAGCGGGTGCTGATGCGTCTGTTGAATGCCAGTGCGACCGAGAATGTAGTCCTCGCGCTTCCCGGCCATAGCTTCAAGATTATCGCGATGGATGGCAATCCTGTTCCGAATCCGCGAACGGTAGAGGTGCTTTCGCTGGCGGTCGCCGAACGTGTGGATGCGGTCGTCGAGATGAATGCTCCAGGTGTCTGGGTGCTCGGCTCGACATTGCAGAAGTCTCGTCAGATGGGACTAGGTATCGTCGTCGAATATGCGGGGAAGACCGGTGACCCAGTATGGAAAGACCCACCGGCAGTCGAGTGGGACTACACACAGTTTGCCAATACAGCCGAAGCACCTGCTCCAGATGAGACGTTCGTTCTAACCTTCCGTGATATCGGCTCACTGCATGGTTCGCAATTCGACACCTGGACCATCAACAACAAATCGTGGCCCG
Source organism: Granulicella arctica (assembly GCF_013410065.1). Taxonomy (NCBI): domain Bacteria; kingdom Pseudomonadati; phylum Acidobacteriota; class Terriglobia; order Terriglobales; family Acidobacteriaceae; genus Granulicella; species Granulicella arctica. The sequence goes on along the minus strand of NZ_JACCCW010000002.1, from coordinate 1,809,168 downwards.
ACACCGATCCGTTATTAGTGCAACAGGGAAAGCGCTATCGCATGGTCCTTCGCAACGGAAGCGGCGATCAGCACCCAATACATCTGCACCGGCATACGTTTGAGGTAACTCGCATCGGCAAGAAGCCGATCAGCGGACTTATGAAAGATGTGATCAATGTTATGCCGCTGGATACGGTTGAGGTCGACTTCATCGCCAATAATCCCGGTGGCACGCTGATGCACTGTCATCAACAGCTTCACATGGACTATGGTTTCATGCAGTTGATCAAGTACAAGGGATAGCGAACCTGCTTCTCTCGCAAATATTGGTTGTGGATACAAGTTGAAGATACGGTTCACTCTAAAAATTGATAAGGCAGTTTTATAACTATGAAGAGATTCCGGGTTCTCGTACTCTTTGCAGCAGTAGGGCTCATTGCCTATCAGGGGAGGGAAATACCCACCTATGCGGCCTCTAACGGCATCGCCGCTGTAGGTTCAGTCGCAATGCCCGCGCAGACGTCGACTGTACCTACCGCCGATTCGGAGGGCGCTGCGGCCTATGCGAGTCATTGCGCAATATGTCATGGCGAGCAGCGAGAGGGCATCCTTCCAGGCTTTCCGCCTTTACTCGGCATAAGTCATCAGAAGACGAACCAGCAGATTGCCGACCTGATTCATACTGGTAAGGGGAGGATGCCTGGGTTCCCCAGTCTGCCGCTTAAAGAAGTAACTTCGCTCGTGCGTTATCTTGCCAGCGGTGAGATGCCGATAACATCGAATAACACTGGCACGGCTTCGGCAGGAGTACATCAGTCAGGTCTGGCTGAGATCGGCGGTCCGCTCTTCCAACAGAACTGCGCCTTCTGCCACGGCAGGGACACGCAAGGTGGAGAAACAGGCCCGGACTTGACGCGCTCGAAGCTGGTGCTCGCGGATGTGAATGGAGACAAGATCTCCGAGGTTGTGCGGAACGGAAGACCTGAGAAAAAGATGCCAGCCTTCAATTTTTCCAACCAGGAAATACTCAGTCTGGCGGCCTTTATCCATGCGCAGGAGGCCAGGGCCGTATCTCAAAAGGGCAGCCGCAAGGGAGTCGATATAGCCGATCTTCAAACCGGCAACGTCGCGGCCGGTAAGAAGTACTTCAACGGTGCCGGTGGTTGCGCGAAGTGCCATACACCCACCGGAGACCTTGCCGGCATCGCGACCCGCTATGAAGGATTGCAGCTCGAGGAGCGGATGCTGTATCCCAGAGATGCCAAGAGCCGATTGACGGTGACGCTTCCTTCAGGAGAGAGCGTGACGGGGATCCTGGCATATCGTGATGAATTTACGGTCGGCCTGCGTGACAACAACGGCATCTATCGGTCATGGCTTGTCAGCAATGTGAAATATTCTGTCGACGCTCCGGTGAATGCTCATGTCGATTTGTTCAGTAAGTACACGGATGCTGACATTCATAATCTGATGGCTTATATACAAACGCTGCGCTAATCAATTGGATGGTGCAATACCCGGAGATTAGTACGTCTATGACATTGTTGAGACACATGTTGATGCTTGCTGTTGGTGTCTTGTTCTCTCTTGTTGTGCATCCGCATTCTCTCGCGGCGCAGAATGTGGATGCTGCGGAGCTTCTCCATCCGCCGACGGATAGTTGGCCCTCCTATCATGGCGACTACTCAGGCAAGCGTCATAGCCACCTGACGCAAATCACTCCGCAGAACGTGGCGAACCTGGGCCTTGCGTGGGCGTTTCAGACGGGCCAGACTGCGCTGATCAAGTCGTCTCCGCTGCTGGTGGATGGAATGGTGTACTTCACCGTCCCTGAAAATATCTGGGCAGTCGATGCGCGATCAGGACACATGATCTGGCACTACACACACCCGCCGACTACCGGAGATCACATCGGTAACCGCGGGGTGGGCATCTACAAAGGTTGGCTGTACTTCATGACGCCGGATGGCCACCTCGTTTCGTTGAATGCTAAAGACGGCACAGTACGCTGGGAGATCCTGATCGCCGACGTAACCAAGGGCTATTGGACAACAATGGCACCGCTCGTTGTGAACGATCATGTGATCGTCGGCGTATCGGGTGACTTCGACAATCTGACCGGCTATCTACGATCCATTGATCCCGACACGGGTAGAACACAGTGGCAATGGAACAGCACACCGCCCGCTGGAACGCCGAACAGCACCACTGGCGGCATGACGTGGATAACAGGTACTTATGACCCTGCCCTCAATCTGGTGTATTGGGGAACGGGCAATCCTACACCTGTCTTGAACGGTTCCACAAGGCCTGGCGACGACCTCTACACGTGCAGCATCGTTGCGCTCAACCCCGATACAGGAAAACTTGCGTGGGGCTTCCAGGTTTCGCCTCACGACACGCATGACTGGGATGCCGTTGAAACTCCTGTTCTGGTTGACGGAAATTTTCGTGGACAGTCCCGGAAGATGCTTATGCAGGCCTCGCGCAATGGCCTATTTTTTGTCCTGGACCGCACCAATGGAAAGAGCCTCCTGACCGTTCCGTATGGGCCCGTGAACTGGACGCTGGGAGTAGACAAAGATGGTCATCCGATTCCGAATCCCTTGAAGGAGCCAGCACCCGATGGGAGGTTTATCGCGCCCGACGAGGGCGGACTGACCAACTACCGTTCGCCTAGTGTGGATACGAAGGAAGGCCTGTTTATCGTAGATGCCCATCTCAGTTACAGCCTCTATTTCGCCAAGCCCGCTGATGGCAACTACGGCTGGGCAGGAGCGGACTACGGACTTTGGGGCAAAGGTGTGATCGAAGCAATCGACTACCAGACAGGGAAGATTCGCTGGAGCCATGAGGTCGGTGAGGGAGGTGCAGGCGCTGGAGTTTTAACAACGGACTCCGGTCTAACCTTTACAGGCGATGCCTATGGAAACGTCCTTGCGCTCGATACCAGCAATGGGAAAACCCTATGGCATGCAGGCACTGGAGTAGCCATGCAAAGCTCTCCCACCACCTATGAGTTGGATGGCCGCCAATACGCGCTGACAAGCAGCGGTGGAGTGATGTTTGCTTGGTCGCTCCCTCAGAATGCTATTGCAGCAAAGTATTCGGCGACACAGGCTCAATAAGCAACTGGCAGTATTCTGATAGTGATCACGTTTCACGATCAGGACATGTCATTTCACAAGTAGGTACGATCACTGCGATACGCTGAGAGAACTATGCAAACGCGACATGAGAACGAGACGACCGTACCAGCTCCTATCGACTCGCAGGAGACCCGATCCTGGGTCGTAGGTATTACCAGTTTTCTGTTCATACTTCTCCAGAGTGCATGCACAGCAGTCATGGCCATCAGCGGTGTTCGCTTGCTGATTGGAATCGGCGCACTTGCCGCAGCCGCTGGACTACATCGTCCTGCGGCTGGTTTCCATGCAGATGCAATTCGGATTCCGATGATGTTGGTAGCTGTTGTCGGCTCGCTAATCAATCTCTATGTCATCGGGCGCATTCGCTCCCTGCGTGCGCGACCATCTTCGCAATGGAGAGCGAAAATAGTTACTGCGAAACAGAAACGAGCGGAAGTCATCCAGATCGGACTAGCGGTATTCACTCTTTTGCTGGTAGCGACAGAGTGGGTTACTCATCAGATCATCCACGGCGCATAGCTCCTATTCGTTTTCAGGATCGGAAGTCGTATTGGTGTTCATCGCCAGATCCAACCGTGTATGAAGCCGTTCACTGAAGCCGACTGGGAGCTCGAACACGCGTTCATCGGCAGTTAGGATAAGAATGTTGCGTGTCGAGTCCAGGATCGCCGAGCAGATCTCACAGTGCTCCAGATGCTTCTGCACCAGTTCTCTCGCCTCCGTTGGAAGAGTATCGTCCAGATAGCCGGAGATGTAGTCCCAAACGTGTTTGCACTCTATAACCACGGGAGCCACCTCGTCTTCGGATTCACCTTCTTCAATTGTGGCGTCAGTTTCTTTTGAAGCATAATGCGCGCACGGTGTAATCGGACCTTTACCGTCGCAATATTAATAGCAAGTGTCTCTGCCGTTTCGTTAATGCTTAGTTCTTCAACATCTCGTAACAGAAACACCTCGCGATAGATATCAGGCAAGCTCGTAATTGCCTGCTGTAGCATCTGCCGAACTTCCATTCGCTCCAACGCTTCCGAAGGAACCTCGCGCCAGTCTCTCAGTAGGGCAGGGGAGACACTACCATCTTCATCTGTAGAAGTATCGAGCGATTCCAAGCGGATAGTACTCTTGCTCCGCAGACGACCACGAGCCTCGTTGAGCGTAATGCTGATCAGCCACGTACTGAACTTTGCCTCCGCACGGAAGCTAGCAAGATTGCGGAACGATTTCAGAAACGCCTCTTGTGCAACATCTTCAGCGTCTGCCTCGTTCTTCATGAAGGACAGCGCCATCATATATACGCTGCGCTCATAAGGACGAATGAGTTCGTGATAATCCTGAGTGTTGCCCGCAAGGATGGACGCAATCATCTGCGCCTCATCCCTGTTTTCGAGGTTTCCTGCCATGCCGCTATGCTCGTTCCTGGATGCGCTTTGCGCTAAGTGCATCGATAGAGAATAGCCCCGCTCCGAAGACAAGTACTATCAAGGATCCAAATAGAAACGTGTAGGGATCGGCCACATAAAATTTACCGGGATCGGAGAAGAACTCGAGCCTAGCAATAAAATGAGCGTTTACTGCCGGAACCGGAATGTTCAGGCTAGCAACGAATCCGGTGATCGTGATGACGTTATGCATCTTGCCCCAGCCTGTCTGAGCGAATTGCCAACCCCGGTAAAGTCTGACGGTCAGTAGAAAGAAAGAGGTACTGTAGATAGAATACCTTGGCTGAGAGACGGAAATAAGAGCAAAGTAATTGTTTCATGGTGCCTCTTCCGTCTAGATCGCGAACGCCGCGCAAGGCCCGGACCCTACATCAGTGGCGCATCCCACTAACTGCTGGAGAAGGTATCTATGCCCATCGTGAGGTCTATTGCAGATTTGCGATCGCACGTTGAACGTTATTCAGGTATTAGAGAGGAGAGATGATAAATAGTTACAGAAAACGAGACTCCAAATCTACCTGCGACCAGGAAGTGCTTCGCCGGGGCGCAAAAAATGAGAAAGTTGTAACCAATCCACCAAAATTATTTCAAACATACACATCGCAGGTCGTTCTACGTTTGAGAAATATACGGGTGTTGGCGTATCTTCAAGAGAATCCTTCTACTTTGTTTACTCTGCGTAACCTTGGAGCAAAGCTGCCGGATTGGCTTGTCGAGCATCCTGAATTTACAGGTATAAGACATCTTCTTGCCGTTGATGTGGCAAGACTGAAACGGGATACATGGAGGCGTTCGACAATGTGAGCCGCGCACCATTCAACGACACCAACGTTTGTGATTCGGGCGAAGATTCTACGTTGCAACTACAGCCTCACCTACAGATTCTCGATTTGGGCTACCCAGTCGACGATCATACTCGCAGTCTGCAAGCAGACCCCGGAGTTGGATATCGCGAGCAACGCCTTCTCAGAACGAAAACATAGTCCACGCTCAGGTCTGCTAAGAATTCACCGTTCTCCTGTATGTCTCGCGGTGCACCGTTTCAATTACTCGGTCTATTCCCGGCGAATCGATAGCGAGGAGTTTTTCCTGCTGTTCGCACTGAGAGAGGGGCGCAATCGCTAAAGCAATCGGCAACACATTTGGGAGAAGCAGACTTACTGACGAGGAGCAAGCAGGAAAAATTCAAGAGTACTTTGCCCATGCCGCAGAGCTAGGCTGGTTCTGTACAGAGAAGTATTATTTATCGATGGATTGATATTGTGGCGCATCTCTGACGAATTTTTACGAGTTGACGTCATACAGAGCTAGATAGAGCCTCAGAAGATTGTTGATCCGGTGTTGTACCCCATAGAAGATTATCTGTGTAGTTATCGTGCCCATGAATAATTAAGCGCTATAAATAATCGTGCATCTTAATAGTCTTCTTTAACAGGCGTCGTATATCCTATCTATGGGAGAACGATATGAACACTACTGAGATTGTTGATCGGCTTGATAAGGAGATAGCTCGGCTGCGAGCAGCGAGGGCAGTTCTGGCTAGTGTTGACACAGACCTGTTGAAGCGAGTCAAGAAAGGCTCTGGACGTCCAGCCAACACCTCGAAGAAGGTGGTCGCCGTCAAAGCACCTGCGAAGAAGCGCACGATGAGTCCTGAAGGCAAAGCTAGGATTGCTGCTGCACAGAAAGCGCGTTGGGCAAAGGCTAAGAAGGCGAAATAGCACAGCAATCAAGACATAATGGAGTGGCAGTCAGTGACCCCAGTAACTCTCATCCTCCTCGAGGAAGTCTGCCGGGGTCATTTTTTGTATCTGGCTAACTGCATGATTCGAGATTTAAGAGCATCCGGTAACGGCTATACCGATTGAATCGAATCTACTTCGGCATTCCTTACTTGTCCGGCCTTGCCGATCCACAACATCGGCAAGCCAACAAAGAGCAGTCCGCCGACAATGTTTCCGACGGTGACGGGAATCTGGTTCCATAGCCACCAATCGCGCAAGGACACCGGGGCCCCCATCAATATCCCGGCAGGAATGACGAACATGTTGACGACTGAGTGCTCATAGCCTAAGGCGAAGAATGCGAAGATGGGGAGCCAGCATGCAACAATCTTCCCCAAGGTCGACCGCGAGGTGAGCCCCATGACGACACCCATGCAGACCATCCAATTGCAGAGTATCCCTTTCAGGAAAGAGAGCGCGAGGCCGGCTCCACCAAGCTTTTGATATGCCAGCGTCTTCGCCTGTGCAGCCGCTACGATCAGCGCGCCTGCGCCCGTTACCGGAACATGGTGGAACTGCGTTTGCACCGCCGCGTACATCCACGCATAGAGACAACCGCCGATAAGGTTTCCGAGATACACCCAGAAGAGGTTCGTCAGGACACGAACCAGTTTTACTCTGCCCGCCAGGAAGGCAGTGGGTAGCATCGCAAAGCTACCGGTAACCAGCTCCAGTCCCAGAATGACAATCATGGCGAAGCCCACCGGAAAAAGGACCGAGCCGATAACCGGAGGCACTCCCTGCGCATTGGAGGTGAAGGCGACGGTTGTGGCAAAACCCAAAAATGCACCGGAGAGAAAACCACGCAACAATAACTGGCTCGCCGGCAGTTGCGATTTTGTCGTAGCTGTGGTGAGAAAAGATTCTGCAACCTCAGAAGGCTTGATGTAGTCCATTGGTGATCCCTCGTTCTTGCGTGAGTTTCTGGAAAAGCAGATAAGTTCGCTGGCTCATAGATACCAACGCGAAAACTGAGTTGCAATGTCAGGAGTGCTCAGCGGAGAGCAGAGAAGATTGCGATAGGCAGGCGGCGGACACGACATGGTGTCCTTGAGGGATGTTCTGCCCCGAGGAATACCATACCCTCAGTGGTATTTCAAGGAATATTCAACCAGATCGCGTGGATGGCTCGCAAGACACTGCTATAAGATAGGTGTCTTTTCAGAAGAAAAGTATGGCGGAGAGGGGGGGATTCGAACCCCCGATAGACTTACGCCTATGTCTGATTTCGAGTCAGGTGCATTCAACCGGGCTCTGCCACCTCTCCACTTGTAAGCCGTTTATTTCATATGACGTAGCGCCATCTAATTCGCTTCCGAAGATCTCATTACGAGGCGGTGTGCGCTGTTATATCAGCTTCGGCTTGCGAAGATGATGCCAGACTATCCACTGCGACTGCGTTATGAGCGGGGTGCGAGATGGGAATACCGCATCGTCATAGCTAAAGAACGGTGGCCGAGCAGCTCTCCGATAGTACGGTTATCTATCCCAGCCATCACTAGTCTACCGGCGAAAGTGGGTCCATTGCAATGGCAAGCATACGGTTTACTTGTTTCCGAGCACTCGGTCCGCAAAGTTGAGGTACTGCTCCCAGTCGTAGAGCGTCACATCGTGGCCTCCGGGCCGAACATGATAGGACACCCACTGGCCAACGGGATGATTCAACGGCGGCATTGCCGTGTCCGTCACGCCCTGTTCTCCGTAGAGCGCATAGACTGGCGCAACCGCCTTTACCGCGAGAAACTCTCCCTCCGGATCAGAGTACGGATCGGAGCCAGCGCTTCCAACATACAGTGGTCGAGGCGCAATCAGCGAAAGCAGGAGATGACCATCGACCGGCAGACTTTGAGTGCGGCCCAGATAGTGTTGATAGTTGCCGCAGAACCAGTAGGGAAACGCAAGCATCATGTGATCAATGGGCTCGCCCTCTTGGCGATGGGACAGCGTTGCTCCACCCTGGCCGGACTCATTCGAGAGCACGAGGGCGAACCGTTGATCCTGTGCCGCAGCCCAGAGCGCTGTCTTTCCGAACCGCGAAAATCCAAACGCGATCAGACGCTTCGCATCAATATGAGGATCGCTCGAGAGCACATCGACTACCCGGCTCATCCCCCAGGCCCACGCGCCGATCGCACCCCAGTCATCGGCTGCCGGAACGCTTTGTTTTGGACCGAAGAGGAGCGGCCGCACTCCATAACCGATTCCACCGATGAAGTCCGGCTCAATGTCGCCGGCATATAAAGTGGCAAGGCCATACCCGCGAGCAAGCAGCAGATGGAGCTGCCATTGCTGTGCGGCCGCGCCTCGTGTGCCACTCTCCGCAATCTTCAGCACATGTCCCGAAAGCTCTTTAGCAAGTGGAGTCGATGCCAGCGCAGGGTCGCGGACCCAGACCGGATTCAGTTCGATTTCGGGGTCCGGATCAACCGTCTGGTTTCCATTAAAGTTCAAGCCAACGATCACCGAAACAGGGCCGGTCGCATGCGCTGGCGTGTACAGCAGCAGATGCCATGTACGCTCACCCTTCGACCCCACTGCAAGCGTGATCTGTTTGCGAACTGCAAGACCATCCAACGCGTGTTCGTCCACCTTGGCAGCTACAATTGCGATCGGAACAGTCGCTTGCGGCGTCTTTCCATAGACATTCTCCGCAAACAGGCTAAGCAGTTCGCCCCTGCGCTGCTGCTCGAAGCGCTCGCGAGTAAGCACGGGCGCACCGCTCTCGAGAACCAACGGATCGGGCCATGCCACAGGCTTGGAAGTCTGCGCAGGGCCAGTTTTCTGCGCTACAGCCGACAGACCAGTGAGGGCCAGAAGAAACACGGCAAGAACAAACTTGTCCCCCAATAAGTGACGAACATCAAATGAAAGCACGTCGGTTCTACCCCCTTAGCTCGGATGGATCAGGAACGATCTGTCCAATCTACGTTGCTCGCTGGTCCTGCAACTGTCGCGCCGCCTCCACCTTCCTCTTGGTTGAAGGTCGTACCGAGGGATGATTATGGACTACGCGCAGTATGGTCATCAAGGCTAGACACGCACGCATGCAGAAGGTATCCGATAGCTCTAGCGAACCAACAAAGAATCAGTTTCGGAACGAACAAGTATGACCGTAGTCGCAAGGCTCAATCTCAACTAAGCTAAAGATCGTGTGTAAATGTTGGTCGCCCCTGCTCATCGCCCAATGAGAGAAATAGAAGGAGTAACTGTACGATGAATACCCTGCTTAAGCCTTGGCTCGTGTGCGTGATGACAGTATTAGCCATTTCGTCCACACACTCTCTCCACGCGCAGACCACCTCGCGCAAGATCGCCATCACCGTCGACGACCTGCCTGGAATGAGCGCCATGGCGATGGACGCCGCGCAGGTTACTGAGATGAACAAGAAGCTCCTGGCCTCTCTTCAGGCTGAAAAAGCTCCCGCAATCGGCTTCGTCAATGAAGAAAGACTCTATAAGTCAGGCGAGGCCGACGCCCGCATCGCCGTCCTTAACTCCTGGCTCGACGCTGGCTTCGATCTTGGCAACCACACCTTCAGCCATACCTCTCTCAATCACGTAGAACTGAAAGATTGGGAGGACGATGTGGTTCAAGGCGAAAGTGTGACGCGCATCCTCCTGAATCGTCATCACAAGACTCTTCGCTACCTGCGCCACCCCTATCTCGACGCAGGGCCCGATCTCGCCACCCGCCGCCAGGCCGAGGCATTTCTCGCCGCTCGTGGCTATCGGGTCGCCCCGGTCACCATGGACAGCTTCGACTGGTACTTTGCCGACCTCTATGGGAACAGCCGTCAACACGGAGACATCGCCGCCCAGCAGAAGATCGTGCAAGCATGGCTTGCTTATACGGACGATGTGTTCACACACGATGAGCAGAAGTCGCGCAAGCTGATGGGGTATGAGCCAAAACAGGTATTGCTCCTTCATGACACATGGCTCGAAGCGGATCACATCACCGATCTTCTGGCCCTGCTACGCAGGCGTGGCTACCAGTTCATCTCGCTCGACGACGCGCTCACCGATCCTGCCTACGCTCAACCGGACGACTATATCTCCGACGTAGGAGCGTCCTGGATCGATCATTGGGCCGTGACCCAGGGCCACCCGGAATCGCCGGAAGAAAAACCTGCACTCCCAAAATGGATACAGGAAAAGCACCGGGCTCTCGACGCCGACGACTCGCAATAGAGAGCCTGCCGATCCCGCGGCAACCATTCGCCGACGCTGCAAAGGAGCTCATCTGGAGATCGCCCCCACCCTCGCCGCATGGACGCCCGAGCTCCGCCATCGGATCGACGATCTCGCCGCCGCCGCCGGCTTCGACACCGCCGGTGTCGCCCCTGCCTCCAGCGAAGCCAACGAGTCAGCCGCCCGCTTCACCGCCTGGGTCGACGCCGGCCACGCAGGCGAGATGGACTTCCTCAAGCGCCGCGACGAGAACGGCGTCCTCCTCCGCAGCGCCGTCCGCGTCGCCATCCCCTGGGCTCGATCTGTCATCGTCTGTGCCATCAACTACAACGCCCCCGCCCCCCGCTCCATCGACCCAGCCCCCAACAACACCGGCTGGATCGCCCGCTACGCCTGGTCCGGAAAACCGTCCGAAACAGAAGCGCTCATCCCCACCGACTACCACGACGACCTCATCGCCCGCCTCCGCCTCATCGAGTCCGGCCTACAGCAGCACACCCCCTGCGAAACCCGCTGCTACGTCGACACCGGCCCCATCGTCGAGCGCAACTTCGCCACCAAAGCAGGCATCGGCTGGATCGGCAAAAATACCTGTGTCATTAACCAGTCCCTCGGCTCCTGGCTCCTCCTCGGCGTCATCGTCACCTCGCTCCCCGTCCCGGAGACCGCGGAGCTCGTCCTCCCTGCTCAGGACCGCTGCGGCACCTGCACCCGTTGCATCGATGCCTGCCCCACCGACGCCCTCGTCGCCCCGCGCCAGATGGACGCCTCCCGCTGCATCGCCTACCTCACCATCGAGAAGAAGGGCACCATTCCCGAGCCCCTCCGCGAACCCATGGGCCGCCAGGTCTTCGGCTGCGACATCTGCCAGGACGTCTGCCCCTGGAACCGCAAAGCTCCCATCGCCCACAAGCAGGGCACCCAGCCCCGCCTCGAACTCGTCAACCCCGCCCTCGACTGGCTAGCCCAGATGGACGCCCCCACCTTCAAGCTCCACTTCAAGGGTTCACCTCTCGAGCGCACCAAACGCAAACGCCTCCACCGCAACGTCGCCATCGCCATGGGCAACTCCGCCGACCCGCAGTTCCTCCCCCAACTCAACCTCTGGAGCAACGGAGACGATGCCGTCCTCGCTGAAACCGCACGCTGGGCCATCGAAAAAATCCAAAGCTCATCCATTCTCCCCCAAACAAAACTATTCTCTTGAGCCAGCCGAAAGACCTGCGGGTGTTCTTGCTGTTACTGTTACCTGTTCCATCCCTCTGCTAGCATCGGTTAACCAAACCAGCCATGATCGTCCCCGCCTCACAAACCGGACCAACCCATACCAAACCCGAGCCGACCGAACTCGCTCCCCCTGTCGTCCCGGTCGAAGAGCTCCGCCCCGTCGTCCGCAAAAACGGCCTCTGGCCCCAGTTCGTCGCCCTCGTCCGCTACCTGACCAGGACCGAGGTCCATACCTATGCCTTTTCCGTCGCGGCCAACGCTATCCTCTCGCTCTTTCCCTTCATCGTCCTGCTGCTGACGCTCTCCCGCCAGCTCTTCCACTCCCGTGCCATGGAAGATGTCGTCGCCGACCTGATGAAGAGCTTCCTCCCCGTAGGTCAGGACTTCGTCATGCGCAACATGGCCCTCCTCGCCCATCCTCATAAGGGGACCCAGATCTTCTCGCTCGTCATGCTGCTCATCACCTCTACCGGCGTCTTTCTCCCGCTTGAGGTCGCCCTCAACAACGTCTGGGGAGTCCACGAAAACCGCTCCTATCTCCACAATCAGTTCGTCTCCCTCGGTCTCGCCTTCGCCGTCGGTGCTCTCGCCATGACCTCCGTCGCCCTCAACGCCGGCCACAGGAACCTGATCGCCTGGATCTTCTTCGGCCATACTGACAACATCATCTTCAACCTGCTCGCTGTCGGGGCTTTGAAGATCTCCGCCGTCGTCGTCAGTATCCTGCTCTTCTTCCTTATCTATTGGATCCTTCCCAACCGGCAGATTCCCGCCCGGGCCGTCCTGCCCACAGCCATCGTGGTCGGCGCGCTCTGGGAGATAGCGAAGCATCTCTACGTCCTCGCACAGCCCTGGCTGGACTTCCAATCCGTTTATGGTCCCTTCTATATATCGGTTGGCCTCATGATGTGGGCCTTCCTCTCCGGCCTTATGCTCCTCGCAGGAGCCCACTTCTCCGCCACGCGCTACACCCTCCGGCTCGCGCGCCAGGCCGAGCTGGAGGGCTGACCGGAATGCCGACCATCCTCGACGCAATTCGACAGCACGGTCGCGACCGCAAGCTTCCCACCGGCCTGGCAGGCGCTGCCTTCTGGCTCATCGTCTCGTTCGTTCTCTGCTGGTTGCTGAGCCTCATCCCCGGCGAAACCGGAACCTTCTTCAGAGTCCTGCAATTCCTCGTCGGCCTCGGCATTCTCGGCGTCGGGTTGCCCCTCGTAGTGCGGTTCATCCGCAACCGCATGATGTGGAGCCTTCGCAACAAGCTCATCATCACCTATCTGCTCATCGGCCTCGCCCCCGTCGTACTCGTCGTCACCTTCGTCACGATCTCCGGCTACATCGCCGCCGGTCAGTTCGCCATTCACCTGGCCGACACCCGCGTTCAGGCCGAACTCGACCAGATCGGCGCGGACAACGCCGGCCGCGCAGCCCGCATCGCTCATTTCATCGCCACTCAGGCCCCCGGAAACTCCTCTGCTACCACCAGCCAGGTGGAGGAGATCAACGACATCGAACACCTCACTGCGATGGCCGAGCAGCGATCCTATCTCCATCTTCATCGCAGTCTCGAAGCCTTCATCAACGGCGCACCTCTCACGCTTCCCAAAAACGCAGCCTATGGCGGAGCGCCGCTTGGCCTTCCTGCCTGGGCTACCGAACTCAAGGGCGGCAGCTTCCGCAGCGTCGTTCTCGACGGAAGCGAGATCTATCTCGTCGCCATCGAACAGCAGCGTATGAACGACGGCCGACTCTTCACACTCCTGACCAGGCTCCCCGTCAACGGCGCCTTTATGGAGATCGTTGCGGAAGGGCTCGGCCACGCCGGGGTCCGAGTCGAGAGTGCTGCTGACGATCGACCTGTTGGAAGCCGATCCGCCAGCTCCATGATGGGAAGCAGCCGGACCAGGACCCGCGAGATCTCCGGAGGAACCGAACCACCTCCCGTCAACATCGCCGATATTCGCGTCCCGTTTCTCTCCACAACCACCGTCATCGATTGGGATACCGGCAAGCCCGACAGTCTTCCCATCTACGTTGACTCCCGCCCCTCGCTACTTTATCTCCAGCTCTTCGGTTCGTCCCTCGGCGGCGTCGTTACCTCAACGATCCGCACCGGGCTCTTCATCCTGTGCTTTCTCTTCGTTCTCATCGAGAACCTTGCCCTCGTTATGGCTTGGCGCCTCAGCAGCACCATGACCGCTTCGGTCTCCGACCTCTACGACGCCACCCTCCACGTCGACAGTGGGAACCTCAACCACCGCATCGCCGTCTCCCGCACCGACCAGCTCGCCGACCTCAGCCGCTCCTTCAACCAAATGACTCTCTCGCTCCAGCGCCTCCTCGGAGAGCAGCAGGAGAAAGAGCGCCTCCAGAACGAGCTCTCCATCGCCCAGGAGGTTCAGGCCAACCTCTTCCCATCCTCCGTCCGCGATCTCCCCACCCTCGAGCTCCACGGTGTCTGCCGTCCCGCCCGCTCCGTCAGCGGCGACTACTACGACTTCATCGTCTTCTATCAGGACATGCAAAACGGCCAGCCCGGCCGTACCGAAGCGGGTGTCGGTATTGCCTTGGGCGATATTAGCGGCAAAGGTATCTCCGCCGCGTTACTTATGGCTACATTGCACTCCGCCGTCCGCGCCTACCGCTTCGCCAGCGAGGAGGTTGTCTACGCCGAATCCTCCGTCGCCGGCCTCACCGTCAGCCGCGACGGCAGGGCAGGGGACTCAGGCGAGCTTTTTGCCTCGCCCGGACGCATCATGGCGCTGCTCAACCGCCACCTCTACCGCAGCACCACACCGGAAAAGTACGCGACCCTCTTCCTCGCCCACTACGACGCCGCCACCTCGTGGCTTACCTACTCGAACGCAGGTCAGCTCCCGCCGCTGCTGTTGGGTCGCGACGGAGCCGTCCGCCGCTTAGACAAGGGAGGCACCGTCGTCGGCCTCATGGACGGTATGCAATATGAAGAAGGCCGCTTCAAGATGGAGTCCGGCGACATCCTCGTCGCCTACTCCGACGGCGTTACCGAGCCCGAGAACGACTTCGGCGACTTCGGCGAGGAGCGCCTGATGGAGGTCGTCAGCCGCTACCGCGACCAGCCCCTCCACATCATCTCCGGTCAGGTCATGCAGGCCCTCGACGCCTGGATCGGCGCCGACGAGCAGCCCGACGACATTACCCTCGTCCTCGCCCGCCAGGTCTAAGCCGCAAAATGTTCCACGTGGAACATTTCTACTGCTTGCCCTGCATCGCCTTCACCACAATGTCGTTCGGAGACCCTCCAGCCGGAAGGATCGTAAACAACGCCGGCCCCTGCTTGTCCTGCGTTCGGATCACCGATACATCACCCGAGTGTGCGTCCGCCACCAGCAGCAGGTGCTCATCCGCCGAGAACGCCATGACATCCGGCGCGGAACCGGTATGCACGCTGCCCTCGAGCTTGCCGTCGTCGATGCTGTAGATCCCGACCGAGTCCGCGCCGAAGTTCGAGACCCACAGCGTCCCATTGTCCGCGCTGACGATGCCATGCACCGGCTTGTTGCCGATGACATAGGTTCCGCCCACCTCGTTGGTCGAGGTGGAGACCTCCGAGATGCTGTCGGAGGCATAATTCGAGACGAAGATCTCGCCTCCATCCGGCTTCATGGCCAGATGCACCGGTGTCTTACCCACATCCAGGAACGTCAGAAAGTGGTCCGCCAGCAACGAGGTGTCATGTCTGGCGGCCCACGATCCGGGGAGCACAGCCAGACCGACGGCCATCACCTGATGTCCTCCGGAGCAGGCGACAAACGCCTTCGATGAGTCCGGAAGGATCGCAACGTCGGTCGCCCCTGGGCAGCCGCCAAAGGTGGCGCGTAAGCTCAACGGCGCGCCACTGCCAGGCCCTACATCGGGCGCGACGTTGAAGATGGAGACGCTTCCGCTGCCCCGATTGCTGACCACCAGCGTCCGTGCGTCAGGCGCGACACGCGCCACGCCGGGCTGTTCGCCGGTTCCGGCTACCTGTACTACCCGGCGCTGGTTGAGGTCGATCACGCTGACGCTGTTCGAGCCTGAGTTGGCGACAAAGGCGCGAAGACCTGAGGGCTCCACACTGAGTGAATAGGGTAGCCGGCCGACCGGAATCGTTGCCGCGACCTGGTTCTTTGCGGTATCGATTATGGAGACCGATCCGGACTGCGCGTTTGTGACATAAACCTCTTGTTTTGTTTGATTTACGTCCATCCCGGAAGGATTGTTTCCGACTCGCAGCGTGCGGTCCTGGCGGAGGTAGACGAGGTCGAGGACGGTGACGGTATTGCTCGCACCGTTACTGACATAGGCGAACTCGCGGTAGCCTGCGGGGACATCGGGAAAGGCGAAACGGCGACATCCTGCCGCTGCAACCAGCAGGCACAAGGGGAGGGTCGCAACGAGACGCCGCAGCGGGGGGCAACTGGAGAGGGGGATCGTCACTTCTGCGAGTCTAGCGACAGGGCGCACTGCCCGCAAGCGCCACTGTAATTCCGATTCATAAAATTATATGTATCCCGCGAAACCTTTGATCCGAGTCTGGGTTTGCACCGACTGACGCGTCACGTCGTCTATCGGGCGACGAACGCATCAAAGTAGCCCTCCTCGGACAACGAAGTTGGAGATCTTCCAGCTTCGTTGCTTTTTTTGTGCGTGAGGCTATTTGTAGCAGTGATAGTTACGAGTTCAGCCGGGGGAGCTTCTTCAACTTCAGCCATCCCCAGAGCGTCCACGCAAAATACCCACCTTGAGTCAGCAGGACGAGCGCGTAGACAGCCAGAAGATGGCGGCTTTCCAGGGTACTGAGGTCGAAAAAAGTGTGCCAGGTCATTGAGTCAGCTCCAGGGAGGCTTCGATGGCGCTGAGTGCGGCGTCCTGCTCGGCGATCTGCCGGCGACGCTCAAGCGCGTACCGGTAGCCGGTGATGAAGATGCCCCACATCGCCCATGCGGCGATGTTCCAGACGAAGGCGGGCATCATGGATTTATCGAGACCGGAGCCCGGGCCGCCGCCGAAGACCGGTGCGGGATGCTGGGTGCGCCACCAGCGGATCGACATGTAGACGATGGGCGAATCCACGGCAGCGAAGACGGAGAGGATAGCGGCGATGGTCTGGCTCTGCCCGGTAGAGGAGAAGCGGCGGACGATCAGATAGCTGACGTACAGGAGCCAGAGGAGCAGCAGGCTGGTGAGGCGTGCATCCCAGGTCCACCAGATTCCCCAGGCAGCCTTGCCCCAGAGCATTCCGGTGCTAAGGACGATGCTGAGATAGACGATGGTGACTTCGGCCGAGGCGAGCGCCATGGCATCGGCGGAGAGAGCTTTGAGCGGATCGCGGTGACGCCAGTAGAGAAAGGCGAGCGAGGCTGCGAAGTTGAGGAAGGGAAATGCCAGGCTCAACATCGCGATGGGAACGTGGTAGTAGAAGATGCGTCCCACATCGCCCTGCGCGGCATCGGTAGGAACGAGGAAGATCGCCTCGCGGAACCCAATGACGAGGACGCCCAGCGTGACGACCAGCCACGAGAAGGCAACGAGTTGCATCGGGCGGATGGTTTGGTCGGCCTGCCGGTTCATGGTTAAAGTTTACCGCGATTTTTTCTATTCGGCGCTGATAACTATATCGAACAGAAGCAGGCAGACGGTGGTAAAGATGATGTCGTACCCGGCGAGGAGGCGTATCCACCAGCCGATCTGGATGGGGTCGAGCTCCGCGGTGAGGATGCCGGTGGTGGCCTGGATCATCGCCAGTAGCGCGGGCAGCGAGATGGGGAAGAGCACCAGCGGCAGCATCATCTCGCGGTTGCGAGTACGCAGGCCGAGCGCGGCGAAGAAGGTTCCGTTGCAGACCAGCGCCCAGGTGCCGAGTGGCATGACCAGAGCCAGCAGCCAGCCGTTGCCGAGGGCGTGGAGGTTATAGAAGACGACGAAGAGGGGGGCCAGTACCAGCTCGACGAGAAGCACGAAGAGCATGTTGCTGAAGACCTTGCCGAGGAAGAGCGCCGAGGCGGGTGAGGGAGCCATGCGCTGCGCGTCGAGGACCTGGTTGCGCTGCTCGCGGGCCCAGGACTGGTTGAGTGCGGTGATGGTCGCAAAGAGGATGGCGACCCAGAGGATGCCTCCGGCGATGAGCCGCGATTCGGTCGCTGTGGGGTCAAAGGCGAGGGAGAAGACGATGACCACCAGCAACGCGAAGAAGAGCATGCCATTGACGGAGTCGCGCGAGCGCCACTCGAGGCGGAGATCTTTGCGGAGGTGGTCGAGGACGTGGCGGAGGTAGGTCATCCGTGGGTGTCCTTTGTCAGGTCGGCGAGTTCGGCTTCGGCTGCGCGGAGGTAGTCGGCGGGAGCGAGTACGAGCTGGAGGCCGCGCTGTCCGGCGGAGATGGAGATGATGTCGAAGAGTTCGATGGTCTCGTCTGCGAAGGCAGGGAAGGGCTTCTTCGCGCCCATGACGGTGACGCCGCCGCGGACGTAGCCGGTGAGGGGCTCGACCTCCTTGAGCGAGGCAAGCTCGGCTTTTTTGATGCCTGCGGCTGTGGCTAGTTTTTTGAGGTCGAGCTCGGCGTCGCCGGGGATGACGGCGAAGATGTGTCCGGCTGGGGTGGTTTGGGCGAGCAGCGTTTTGAAGACCTGCTCGGCGGGCAGGCCGATCTTGCGGGCGACGGAGATGGCGGTGAGGTCGTCGAGATCGACCTCGTAGGGGCGAAGCTCGTAGGCGATGCCGAGGCCGTCGAGCAGGCGCGCCGCGTTGGTCTTGCTGGCTGCTTTCATCTGCGTGGGCCGGCCTCGGTGTGGATGATCTGCCCGGCGCGCATGGTGATGGTGAGGTCGACGATGGGGTCGGCGAGGCGTGCCTGATGGGTGGTCAACAGGATCGTCCGGCTGCCGCCACCAGCGACGGGCCAGGTGCGGAAATCGGCGAGCAGCTCGACCATGTGGGCACCGGATTCGACGTCGAGGTTGGAGAAGGGCTCGTCGAGCAGGAGGAGTTCGGGGTCGGTCTGGAGGACGCGGGCGAGCGAGGTGCGCTGGCGCATCCCCTGCGAGTATTGGCCGACGGGCCGGGTCAGCTTCGGGTCGAGCCCGACGGCGCGGAGGGCCATCTCCGGACTGCCGACGCAGTTGCAGCCCTCGTCGCGGTGCAGACCGGCGAAGTAGGCGAGGTTTTCCATGGCGGAGAGCTCGTCGTAGAGCATGGGCGCGTGGCTCATGTAGGCGATGCGGCGACGCTGCTCCTGCGGTGTGCTGGAGAAGGTGGCGACGGTGCCACGTGTGGGGGTGATGAGTCCGGCGATAAGCCTCAGCAGGGTCGATTTGCCTGCGCCGTTTTCGCCGAGGATAACAGTGCAGCTTCCTGCGGCGATGCTCGTCGTGACATTGCGCAGTGCGGCAAAGGTGCCGTAGATCTTCGATGCGCCTGTGAGCTGCACCACTGCTGATGAGATGATGGGCGGCGCTGCGGCGGCGCTCTGTTCTTTTCCGACTTGGCAGGAAACGGGCTCCATGGTCTTCATGGAGTATAGAAGGTTATCGGGTGGCCGGCAGGACGGTGGCTGTCGCGCTCGTAGTCGGCTTGAGGGGCTTCATGTCCTTGGGGGCGTACTTCGAGGCGCACTTAGCCTGGAGTTGGGTCGCGTGGAAGACGCCGTCGTGTCCGTACATGCCGACGGCCAGAGCTTGTGCGTCGTCCTTGAAGGTGTCGGGCGGTGGCTCGGAGCCCTGATAGACCACCTGGAGCTTGCGCCCCTGCTCCAGCAGAACGAAGTTCGCGTTGGTTCCGGAGCGCTTGATGCTGCCCGGGGCGACGTTACCTGCCACGCGCAGATGCCGCACATAGGCCTTGTTGCCCATGCTTTGTAGCTCGCTGATGGTGACGTAGTAGCTCTTGTTGGACTGGACGCCGGTGAACGCGAGGTACCCTACCGTGGCGAGAATGACGACAGTGGCGAGGATGATCGGGGCGCGGCTCTTCGTTGCGGTGCTCATGGTTACCTATCAGTTTAGTCTATCGAGCGGGCAAGCACCCGTCAGTCGTGGGATTGCTTCGTTTCAGGCTGCGTGTGCATCTACATAGGCGCGGGGTTGGCGGCGTATACTCTAGCAATCCCGCTGTCTGAGCGCGAGAGACCAATTCAGAATCAGGAGCAACGCATGAGCAACAACGGCCACTCTACGAACGGCAATGACTACAGCGTCCCCGCACCGCGCACGGAGTGGATCGTCAAGCGCAAGGCCGAAGCGGCGCGCACCGGCGATACCAATATGAGCCAGATGCACTTCGCGCGCAAGGGCCTCATCACGGAAGAGATGGCCTACATCGCGCAGAAGGAGAAGATTGCCGCCGAGCTGGTCCGCTCCGAGGTCGCCAAGGGGACGATGATTATCCCGGCGAACATCAACCACCCTGAGCTGGAGCCGATGGCGATCGGTGTGGAGTCGCTGTGCAAGATTAATGCCAATATTGGGAACTCGGCGATTACGTCGAATGTCGATGAGGAGCTGCGCAAGCTGCACACCGCCGTCCACTTCGGCGCGGATACGGTGATGGACCTCTCGACCGGTGGCGATATTCCGATGATTCGCGAGCAGATTCTGCGGCACTCGCCGGTGCCCATCGGCACGGTGCCTCTGTACGAGGCGCTCTCGCGGGTGAAGAAGGTTGAGGACCTGAACATTGATCTCTACCTTGAGGTGATCGAGGAGCAGGCGCAGCAGGGCGTGGACTACTTCACGATCCATGCAGGCGTGCTGGTTGAGTATGTGCCGCTGGTGGCGAAGCGCATCACGGGAATCGTGAGCCGCGGCGGTGCCATCATGGCCCAGTGGATGACCTCGCATCACAAGCAGAACTTTCTGTATGAGAATTTTGACCGCATTACGAAGATCATGGCGAAGTACGACGTGAGCTACTCACTCGGCGACGGCCTGCGTCCCGGCTGTCTTGCGGATGCCTCGGACGAGGCGCAGTTTGCCGAGCTGAAGACGCTGGGCGAGCTGACCCGCCAGGCGTGGAAGTCCGATGTGCAGGTGATGATCGAAGGGCCGGGACACATCCCGATGGACCAGATCAAGCTACAGGTGGATAAGGAGGTTGAGCTCTGCGACGGTGCGCCGTTCTACGTGCTCGGACCGCTGGTGACGGATATCGCTCCTGGCTACGACCACATTACGTCGGCCATCGGCGCGGCGATGATCGGCTGGCACGGCGCGGCGATGCTCTGCTACGTCACACCGAAGGAGCATCTCGGCCTACCGAACGAGAAGGATGTGAAGGACGGCATCATCGCGTACAAGATTGCTGCTCATGCGGCTGATGTTGCGCGCCATCGTCCTGGTGCACGCGATCGCGACGATGCGATCTCGCACGCACGCTATACGTTTGATTGGGACAAGCAGTTTGCTCTTTCACTCGATCCTGAGACCGCACGCAGCATGCACGACGAGACGCTTCCGGATGACTACTACAAGGAAGCGGCGTTCTGCTCCATGTGCGGGCCGAAGTTTTGCAGCATGAACTGGTCGAGCAAGGTGGACAAGTTCAACGAGAGCGAGTTCGGCCTGAAGAAGCCTGACCTGACGCAGATTATGACGGAGCAGATGGCGCTGCGCAGCTAACGCAATTTGTTGAAGATAGATAAAGGCCGCTTCCCTGATGGAAGCGGCCTTTTTTACTGCTGGCTTACTTTTTTACTGCTTCGAGGATTGCCGCCGACCGGTTTAGCGCATCCGCAAGTGCGACGATCTGCCCTTGCGCCCGTTCTGTATCTGCTGCTTCGATGCCCTCGGTTACGCCGGGAATGACGACGGCAGCGTAGCCGGTGAACTCGCCGGGGGAGTAGATGGTGTGTTTGTACCACGGGCGTTTTGGCAGGCCCACTGGGTTCAGCAGAGCCCCTTCGGCCTCGCGGAGCGCGACGTTCAGCGCAGCGGTATGGGCTGGGGGATTAGCTTGCACCGCGCGAATTGCTGCTCCGGCTGCGGCGAATCGCTTTGCCGCGGCATCTGCTGCGCTGAAGTCGAGCGTGAGCTTCGCCTTGGTGGCTTGCTCCTCCGCTGTCGTCAGATAGCTGACGATGTTCTGCCCGTAGAGATCGTAGTCGTAGGGCAGAACGTCGGCGTCGGCCATGTGCAGGATCTCGAGCCCGAAGACCCGCGCCTGCTGCTGCTCGTAGACGAACGTCGGGTCGGCGAACTTGATGAACCAGTTGTAGTTGTCGAAGACGGAGTGGTACACGCCGTAGGGTCCGTCCGATCCGATATCTGTCGAAGGCACGCCGATATGTTGCAGGAACGGCGTGTAGTCCGAGCCTGAGCCAAGGTTGCCGATCCGCACGTCCTTTTCGGGTGGCGTGTTCGCGTGTTCGCTGCCGTGTCCGCGACGGCCCTTGTTCGCGGCTTGATCCTTCTTCCACTGGTCGTAGACCGTGCCGCCTGCCGGGCTGGGAACCGACTTCGTTACCTCGCGCACGAACTCCTTCAGTGAGGGAACGGCAGAGGCATCGAAGGATGGTCCGGAGACGCCGACGTCAGTGTTGAAGTAGGCGACCGCGTGAGCGAGTTCGCCTGCGTGCTGCTCGACCCACTCGGTCGATCCGATCAGGCCTTCCTCTTCGGCGTCCCAGCTTCCGATGATGATGGTGCGGCGCGGCTTCCACCCTTGTTGCAGTAGTACGCCGAGCCCGTGCACCGTCTCGAGCATGGCGGCGGTGCCGCTGTTCGGGTCGACTGCGCCGTACACCCATGCATCGCGATGGTTTCCGGCGATAACCGGAGCGTCCTTCTCCGTTCCGGGGATGGTGCCGATTACGTCCCAGATGGTCCGCAGGCTGTTGTCCTCGACCAGCTTCATGTGCACCGTGACCTTACCGGGGCCAAGGTGATAGGTGAAGGGCAGGGCGCCCTGCCAGTCGCGAGGTGACTCGCTGCCGCCCAGTGCCTTCAGGATGGGCTCAGCATCGTGCCATGAGAGCGGATTGACCGGGATGTTGGGTTCGTCATTCTGGAGCTGGCTCTCACTGAGCCGGCTGGACGCGGGCAACTGTAGCGTCGACGCGACGCCTGGCGTGTCGGGATCGCCTGGATAGATAGGTAGGAACTGCACCGAGCCGCGCTGCACGGCGCTGGCTGGCCGGTATGGCCCCTTGGGATATTCGTCGCCACGGAAGTATCCATCGTCGGCGGGATCTGAGTAGATCAGGACGCCCTTCGCACCATACTGTTCCGCGATGTAGGCCTTGATGCCGCGGAAGTTTTCTCCGTAGCGCACCAGCACGATCTTGTCCTTCACGCTGACGCCGAGCTCTGCCAGCTTCTTGAAGTCCGCGAGCGTGCCGTAGTTGGCATAGACGACCTCAGCGGTCACCTCGCCGGAGGGCGATGAGCCGTTGAAGGCTGGCAGGATGCGGGGATCGTCCTGGAAGGGATCGCCGCCGTTCTTGGTCGGATCGACGTGCTCCGGGGTTGGGCCGGACATGATCTTCTGCCCGTCGTCGAATGCCTCCACCAGGATGCTGACGGGCTTGGTCAGCCGTACACGATAGGGTACGATCTCGGTCTTCAGGCCGGCGGCCTTGAACTTGTCTGCGACATAGACCGCTGTGGCGTAGTCCTCGGGTGAGCTTGCCCAGTGCGGCGCGGAGGTCAGAACCTTCAGATGCTCGCCTGCAAGCTTGGCGTCGGGTACGGCCATGAAGGTCGCATCCCACTTGGCCTGCTGGGTGAAGTCGCGATAACCGAAGACCGAGGGTGTCGTGGCGGAGGCAGCAGCGGGCGCAGAAACCTGCGCGCACGCTGCCATTGCAGCCAGTGGCAGCAGGCAGGCAAAGGTACGGAGATGAGTCAAAGAGATGCTCCTGATTCGGTGAAGATGCGCGTGTTGTAGGAAGAAGGTGGCTAGGCGACTGGTTGTGCGCAGAACTTGCAGCGTTTCGCAGGTAGAGGGATCTCGGAGAGACACTCGCCGCAGGTCTTCGTTGTGGGGGCTACCGGAGCCTTGATCTTGTTGAGTAGATAGTTGATTGGCACTACGAGGAAGAAGTACACCACGCCTGCCATCAGGACGAACGAGATGACAGCATTCAGGAAGAGGCCGTATTGGACCTTGCCGCCATGGAGAGTAAGGATCAGGTAGGAGAAGTCCGGCTTGCCTACGATTGCAGCGATCAGCGGTGTGATGATGTCTGCCACTAGAGCGGTGACGATCGCGGTGAAGGCTGCTCCGATAATGACGGCGACGGCCAGGTCGATTACATTGCCGCGTAGAATAAAGTCCCGAAAACCTTTGATCATGTAAACCTCCGATTTTGCAGTAGCAGAAGTTTAGCACCCGTCCTTTGCATTACCGCATGCCTAGTGAGATGCCGCAAGCCAGAAGGCGTAGGGATACAGGAAGAAGAAAAGAATCATCGCGACTGCCATCAGGTCCATATAGATCAGCAGCAGCACGCCCCCGTGGTAGAAGCTCCAGCGGGGTTGCATGCAGCGGACGGTGTCGGCCGTTCCGACGATGGCGAGCACTGCAGGGATTGCCAGAAAGAGCGTCGGGCGGTTGTGGGGGAAGTCCGAGAGGAGGAAGGCCGCCGCAAGGCTTACAAGCACCAGAAACGTACCGCGAGCAAGCGAGTGGAGACGCGGATTGAGAGATCGGATTCTCACGCTACCTCTTCGCTTGCTCGCTGTGTTTAGCTGCGGAGGATGGGCTGTTCCTGCGCCGTCATCGCTCGGATCGACTCCTCGTAGGGCGCGCGCAGGATGCCGCGCTCGGTGATGATCGCCGTTACGTACTTTGCCGGCGTTACGTCGAAGGCGGGGTTTTCGATGCCGACGCCATCCGGCGTCATCTGCTTGCCGTTCGAGTGGGTCACCTCGGTCGCGGCGCGCTGCTCGATAGGGATGCCGTCGCCGGTCAGCGTGGCGAGATCGATGGTCGACCATGGAGCCGCGACGTAGAACGGGATGCCGTGCTCCTTGGCGAGGATCGAGACGCTGTAGGTGCCGATCTTGTTTGCCGTATCTCCGTTTGCCGCGATGCGATCCGCGCCGACGATCACGGCTTGGATTCGGCCCTTGCTCATCAGATGGCCGGCCATGTTGTCGCAGAGAACGGTGGTCTGGATGTTGTCTTTCATCAGCTCCCAGGCTGTCAGACGTGCGCCCTGGAGAAAGGGCCGCGTCTCGTCGGCGAGGACGTCGATGGTATGGCCGCGCTCGATTGCTGCACGGATGACTCCCAGTGCAGAACCGTAGCCGCAGGTTGCCAATGCGCCGGCGTTGCAGTGCGTCAGCACCGTGCCAGTCTTCGGCATCAGCGCTGCGCCATGCGCGCCCATCTGCTTGCAGGCGGCGATGTCCTCGTCGTACATCTGGCACGCCTCTTCGACGACGGCCTTCTTGATTGTGGCGATATCCGCGCCGCCCTCCACCAGACGGTTGTAGAGGTCGCGAATGCGTCCGATGCCCCAGAAGAGATTCACCGCGGTGGGTCGCGTCGCTGCGAGCGTGTCGCAGATGACATCGACCTCTGCGGTCAGTGCGTCGAGGGTGGTTGTCTTGCTGCGATCGATGCCAATGGCAACGCCCATCGCTGCTGAAACGCCAATGGCCGGAGCTCCGCGCACGATCATGTCGCGGATGACGGTCGCGACCTCCTGATAGCTGGTCGCGAGAACGTAGGTCTCCTCCAGCGGAAGCTTGGTCTGATCGAGAAAATTAACGCCGGTTGGGAGCCATTCGAGAGTCGGAATCATATCGTTCTAGTCTACCGAAAGCGGCCGATTCGTGACGGAGGAACTACCCCGCGGCCAGCGCAATGTGTGCGGCACGGACATCGCTTGCCGTAAAGAGTGCGATGAATGGGGCATCTCCTGCGGCTGCTTCGATGTTCGCTCGGCCACCCTGCTCGCGGTCTACGAGGCAGAGCACACCGGCGACGACCATGCCGGCTTCGCGGGCGGCCTCGATTGCTGTGATGGTCGAGCCGCCGGTCGTGCATACGTCGTCCACGATCACGACTTGTGCGCCGGGCTTCAGAAAGCCTTCGACGCGTCGTCCGGTGCCGTGCGTCTTCTCTGCCTTGCGCACGAGAAAGCCCTGGATCAGGCTTGGGGGAGGGCCCGGATCATCGTCTTCCTCCAGATCCAGTGCGCTGGAGAGTTCGCGAATCTCGTTGTAGTCGGCGAGGGCCCATGCGCTTGCGCTTGCTGTATTGGAGACCAGAGGATCGGCGCCCATGGTCAGGCCGCCGACGGCCACGGCTTGTGGAATCCGCTCACGGATCACGTCATACAGCAGCAGCCCGGCGAGGCGTCCGCCTTCGGCATGGAGCGTGGTGGTGCGGCAGTCGATGTAGTAGTCGCTGCGCTTGCCGCTGGCGAGCAGGAAGTCGCCGAGTTTGAAGGAGTGGGTCGCGATCAGGTCGAGCAGGGCGGTGCGGTTGTCGGTAGGCATAGGCTCTTACCGATTGTAACGAACCCTTGCGGCTAGCGCGCCATGCGATCCAGATGCTGGTAGCCGCCGGTCACAATGAACAGAACGAGGAAGACCGACAGATTATAGCTGCTATGAACGAGTGTGGAGCAGGCGACGGAGCGCGTGCGGATTCGCACGACTGTCAGCAGTAGCGAGACCGCCGCCAGCAGTAGCACCGCGGACCATGTGTATCCAAGCTGCTGCGCGTGCAGCAATCCAAACAGGCCACTCGTGAGCAGACTTGCAAGCAGCACGGCGGGTAGACTGCGGAACGCCATGTTTCCCGTGTCCCTCGCAAGCCCTGCGGAACGCGCTTCGCGGAGGATGATCAGATGCTCTGGCGGCTCTTCTCCGCGCAGACGGCATAGCGAGAAGGCAAAGACGTAACGCAGCACAGGGCCGAGCCAGTCGAAGGCGATGGTGAAGGCAGGCAGCAGGAAGCCGCGAAAGCAGACCTCTTCAAACAGAGGCGCGAGCAGCGTTCCGAACAAGGTTACCAGCCACACATCGGAGGTCGAGCGGAAGAAGTCGTCCATGGGGACGGACTTCGGCATCGAGATCAGATTTGAGATTGCTTGCACCGTCCATCCCGACAAAATGCCTAGTGGAATCAGTTTTAGCGCATAGCGTAGCGCCGTCGATCCGCCCCACTCGATACCAGCCAGAAAGCTGCGCTGCCACAGCAGAGGAAAGACGAACCAAGCGATGATGAGCGTCAGCAGATAGGTGACGGCTTCTGTTCCGAGCAGCAGCTTTGGGTGGAGCAGGCTTACTGAGGTTGGCGATGTTCCATGCGACATGACTGGGACGATCAGCACGGCTTGCGACACGAGCAGGAGCAGCCCGGTGATGGAGAAGAAGAGCAGCGCGTGACCGAGATGTGGCACGCGTGCAGAGGGGAGCGACGCATCGTCGAACTCGCGCGATGCTTCCGTCGCGGCCTCCCAGTCGCCGACCTTGATCTCGTTCAATGGATCGTCGCTCATGCCTTCTTCGGCCTTCCTGCAGCTTTCTTTGCGGCCTTCTTCGCAGGCTTCTTTGCTGGTTTGGCGGATGCACGTGCAGTCGGCACGCCGGTCTTCTTTTCGGGGGCGACAAACTTACCGCGAGGCTCTTTTTTGCGATCCTCTGCGGCGACGATGTTGCTCGGTTGAGCACCTGCGTAGCTCGCACCGCCCGCACCATTTCCCGTGTGCGGCTTCAACGAATAGTGTTGTGCGAGAAAGCTTCCCGTATGCGAGCCAGCGACCGTTGCTACCTGCTCCGGTGTGCCATGCGCGATCACGCGGCCGCCGCCCTCGCCGCCTTCAGGGCCCATGTCGAGGATGTAATCGGAGTTACGAATAATGTCGAGGTTGTGCTCGATGATGACGACCGTGTTGCCCAGATCGGTCAGCCGATGCAAGACCTCCAGCAGCTTGCGCACGTCGTCGAAGTGCAGGCCGGTGGTTGGTTCATCGAGCAGGTATAGCGTGCGTCCCGTCTGCCGCTTCGAGAGCTCACGGGCGAGCTTCATGCGCTGCGCCTCCCCGCCCGAGAGCGTCGTCGCCGACTGCCCCAGGTGGATGTACCCGAGCCCTACATCGACCAGCGTTTGCAGCTTCACAGCAACAGTTGGGATGTCTTTGAGGATCGGCAGCGCATCGGCGATCGGCAGGTCCAGCAGGTCTGCGATGGAGTAGCCGTTGAATTTGACGGTGAGCGTCTCCTGATTGTAACGACGACCGTTACATATATCGCAGAGAACATACACGTCCGGCAGGAAGTTCATCTCAATTCGCCGCTGGCCTTCCCCCTGGCATGCCTCACAGCGTCCGCCCTGCACGTTGAAGCTGAACCGTCCCGGCTTGTAGCCGCGCTCACGCGAATCCGGCAGCATCGCGAACAGATCGCGCATTGCGGTAAATACGCCGGTATATGTTGCGGGGTTTGAGCGTGGGGTACGGCCAATCGGCGATTGGTCGATCTGGATGACCTTGTCGAGTTGGTCGATGCCGCGCACCGCGCCGTGCTGTCCCGGCTCCTCGCGTGAGCCATACAGCTCCTTCGCCAGTGCGCGATACAGAATGTCGTTGACCAGCGTGCTCTTGCCCGAGCCGCTGACGCCTGTCACTACCGTCATCACAGCGAGCGGAAAATGTGCCGTTACCTGTTGCAAATTGTGCGAGTGCGCATCTTCAACGGTCAGCCACTTGCCTGTGAGTGCACGTGGCTCGGCACGTGCGACAATCTCGATCTTGCCCGCGAGATACTGCCCGGTCAGCGACCCGGGTGTGTCCATGACCTCCTGCGGGGTGCCGCTTGCGATCAGGTGGCCGCCGTTCTTGCCAGCGCCGGGACCAAGGTCCAGCACGTAGTCTGCCTTGCGGATCGTGTCCTCGTCATGTTCGACGACGAGGACTGTATTGCCGAGATCGCGCAGCGATTCCAGCGCTGCGATCAGCCGCTGATTGTCGCGCTGGTGCAGGCCGATCGATGGCTCATCGAGCACATAAAGCACGCCGCGGAGCTTCGATCCAATCTGTGTCGCTAGCCGAATGCGTTGGCCTTCACCACCGGAAAGGGTTGCTGCCGAACGATCCAGCGAAAGATAGCCAAGCCCGACTGCGTTCAGAAATTCCAGCCGCTCGATCACCTCGCGTTGCAGCCGATCCGCGATGATGCGATCGCGTCCGGTGAAGAGCATCGCCTTTGCGGCGGTGATCGCTCGCTCCAGGGGCAGGGCGGTGAAGTCAGCAATAGACGCACCGTTCACTGTTACTGCCAGCGATTCAGGCCGTAGCCGTTTGCCCTGGCAGCGCGGGCACGCCGTCGCCGACATGAACTGCATCATGTACTCGCGATAGCCCTCGGACTTTGTCTCTTCGAGGTTGCTGCGTAGGTACGCGAAGATGCCATGAAAGCCCGTCCGGCTCGATTCGTTCTTCGGCGGGCCATACATCAGCAGGTCCTGCTGCGCCTTGGTTAGTTCGCTGAACGGTTTCTTCAGATTGATCTTGTACTTCTCCGCCGCAAGCTTGATGAGACGCAGCAGGTATTGCGATGCTGATCCTGGTCCCATCGCGCCATCCAGCAGAGGCTTCGACCAGTCTGCAATGGTCTTCGCCGGATCGAAGTCATAGATGCTGCCAAGGCCATGGCACTCTGGACATGCACCGTAGTTCGAGTTGAACGAGAAGCTTCTCGGCTCGAGTCGCGGCACGTTGATCCCGCAGTCGGGGCACGCCATCGAGGACGAGTACAGTGTCTCCTCCATGCCGTGGATCGCGATCAGCACCAGGCCGTTGGCCATCTGTAGCGCCTTGGCGACGGAGTTCTCCAGCCGCTTCGTATCGTAGATCGGAGCGGCGTCGGCCACCGCGCCTGAGGCTACGCCGGCTACCGGCTTCAGAATGATCCGGTCGACCACCGCCTCGACGGTATGGTTTTTGCGTTTCTCCAGCCGCATTCCATCGGTCAGTTCGACCATCTCGCCGTCGATGCGGACTCGGAAGCCCTGCTGGTCGAGCGTCTCCAACTCTTCGCGAAACTCGCCCTTGCGTCCGCGCACAATCGGCGCGTAAACCGTGATCCGCTCGCCCGGAGATAGGGCGACGATGCGCTCGACGATCTGGTCTACCGACTGTCGCGAGATGGTGCGTCCGCAGCTTGGGCAGTGCGGCTGGCCGACGGAGGCGTACAGCAGGCGCAGGTAGTCGTAGATCTCCGTGATCGTCCCGACGGTCGAGCGCGGGCTGCGGCTGGTCGTTTTTTGCTCGATCGAGATCGCGGGACTCAGCCCGTCGATTGCGTCGACGTCGGGCCGCTCCATCTGGTCCAGAAACTGGCGCGCATAGGCGGATAGCGTCTCGACATAGCGCCGCTGCCCCTCCGCGTAGATGGTGTCAAACGCAAGCGACGACTTGCCCGAACCCGAGAGCCCGGTGACGACCGTCAGCGTGTTGCGCGGAATGCTGACGTTGACGTTGCGCAGATTGTGCTGGCGAGCGCCGCGAACGGTAATGTGAGTGATACCCATAGAGGTCCCGGCTGAGCGTTGGACGGCATCAGCCAAGTCTCTAGAATACGGCATCTTGTTCGCAACCGCAGCGCGGGCTACTTCCGTCATGCGACTCTAGATCGGGAAAAGTGTATCCAAACGGTCAATACGATTTTCACAGGATTCAAGCCGAGAGCGCGATTTTTTGTAAGAATAGGAACCGGCAGACGTGCGCAATCCTTCGGGATGCAGGCGTTTTGTCCATCCAAGGGGTTTATGTGAGCACTTCGATCGTATTGGCGTGTGCGGTTCTGGCATCGACGGCAGCAGGAGTTCTTCTGGCGTACGGTGTCTGCCGGGCGATGTTTGCGCTCTTCCGTATTCATGCTCGTCAGGTCGCGAGCCGCTCCGCGCATAGCGTCAGCCCCGCACCCCAAACCGTCGAAGGTTAGCCTGAAGACAGAGAGCGAATGTGAAGTGCTGTCTTCTATCTCTCTATAAACAAATAATTTACTGAGGCGTTTGCGGTTGATGCTGTTTCTGCATCTGCTGCAACTGCTCGTAGATCTGCTGTGGCGTCTTCACGCCATTCGGATCGCTGGCACCTCCTGCGGCAGTGGAGGGATCACCCGGCACGGATGTGGGTGGTGTAGCTGCGGAGGGTTCCCGTTGCTCGCCTGGCTCCTGAGACGGAGGCGGATTGAGCCGTGACCGCTGTGTCGTCGCAGGGGACTCAGCGGAGTTGTCATCGTCGAAGCCGGGGGCGTTGGGATTGGGCGGCGTTGGCCCACCGTGCCGTGGCGTCAAAACCAGCTCTTCCGGCGATTTTTTATCGTTCTCCAACAGCAGCATGTTGCTCTCTGTGCCATCCAGCAGCGCGGCCAGAACGGTTGCTGTCGATCCCGGGCCGTAGGTGCCGTAGACGCGCTCCTCTGCGACGCCGCCCGTGATCTTGATTCCGGTCTCCCGGCCGATCTCCCGCAGAATCTGGTTCAGGCTGGAGTTGTCCGCCGTCACGGCAAGCTGACCGTCCGTGTACTTTACCTCCGCTCGCCGCGCAGGCTGCTGCGACGGAGTCAGCGGAGCCGGAGGCGTTGCTGACGCAACTGTAGAGCTGGATGTTGGCGGATTCGCCGGTAGCGTCGCTGAAGGCTTCGAGCCAGGTGTGCGGATTTGCGCCTGCATCATCCCGCCAGCGCAAAACGCGGCGCAGAGCGACAGCGTAATCGGAAACCGGGTTGGAAGATTTCGCAGCATTATCTGTAGGACGCGAATCGCGCCTGAAGGTACCGTCTCCAGTCTATCGCGGAGTCTCCCACTCGATGGTGTCGAGACTGCTTTTACGGACTCATCCGCATCTGTACTAGACTGACAGGGATCGAAGGGGCTCCGGCCCGCCGGAGGAAGGCTCTGCCAGACACGATGGTACGCATGATCCAAACCGCACTGAAGGTGGCGCTGACCGCGGCGTTTTTCGTCGTAGTCCTTGGTCCGGAGTTCTCCAGCCAGGCGTTCTCAGAGACCTGCACGTCGCAGTCCCAGATGGCTCCTGCCGACCGGGACGCTCTCGCGTTTGCCGCGAAGACCCTCGCCACCGACATGCAGGCGGGTAACGCTGCCGATCTCCGCAGCCTGAGCGTCGCCGAGGTCGCAAAGGACTTCGCTGCTATCTCGGATGTCGTCGGCAACACAGCGGCGAAGCTCAAAGGCGGCACCCTTGCTGTCGATCAGGTCTACCTCCTCGACGCGTCCACCCTGAAGCGCAACGCCGACGGCAGCGCTGCCGATGCCCAGTTCTTCTGCACGCTGAACAAATCCATTGCCGAGGCCGATTTCCTGATCCCGGCCCTCCCGCCCGGCAAATATGTCTTCGCCATCGTTGAGGTGCGCGGTATCCCCGCTCCCTGGCGTCTCTCCTTCCTGCTCCGTCAGGATCAGGGCAGGTGGCTGATGGCCGGGCTCTACCCCCGTCCGCTCACGGCCGCCGGTCATGACGGCCTCTGGTACTGGACCCAGGCTCGCCAGATGACCGCCAGCAAGGAGCCGTGGAACGCCTGGCTCTACGATCAGGAGGCGCAAAACCTCCTCCAGCCCGCGGGCTTTGTTCAGAGCACTCATCTGGAGAAGCTTCAGACCGAGCAGACCGCCGCTGCGCCGCCGGCCTTGTCGCAGGGCATCGGTGTGGACACGCCGCTCGTCGTCAAGGCCAAGGACGGCACCGAATACCGCTTTACGAGCCTTGCCGCTGACGACTCCCTGGGCGCATCGAGTGTGGATGTCGCGGTTCACCTCAAGGCCGATCCGCTCCCTGATCAGGCCGCCGCTCGCAAGCGGAATATCGCCGCCATGAGCGCCCTGCTCGCTGCCTACCCGGAGCTGCGCAAGCCCTTCCACGGCGTCTGGGTCTTTGCCGATGTCCCCGGCCAGAACCCGTACGCCACCGAGCAGGCTATGAGCGATATTCCTTGAAAGAGATCGGCTTACGTCGATTTGATCCAGTAGTGGTATCTTGAAATTCATTCCAGCAGCACCATGGGCCATGTAAAAAGAAACACGGCTGTCTCCGGCTGAGCGGAGTTCCAGCGGCAAAATGAGCATCCTAACGATCACGGAGAGGGTCGAGAGAAACGATGGCGAAGATTGAAAAGAAGTTGAGCGAGGTGGTCTTCGAGCGGAGGGCTACGCCCAGCTTCGACGGAGAGCCTATCCCCCCGGAGGACCTGCGAAAGATCCTTCAGGCCGGTCTTCAGGCACCTAGCGGCTACAACATGCAACCATGGCGCTTCGTCGTTGTGCAGTCACCGGAGCAAAAGAAACGCCTCCGCGGAGCCAGCTACAACCAGGGCAAGGTGGAGGAGGCATCCGTCGTGATCGTTGCCTGCGGAGATGCCGATGGCTGGCGCAAGGACCTAGACCTGATGCTGCAACAGGGCCGCGAGGGCGGTATGCCCGAGAGCTACGCCGAGCAGGCTCGCAGCAGCGTTCCTAACTATCTCTCCAGCTTCTCCAGTGAGCAGATGCATGGCTGGCTCAACAAGCACGTCATGCTCGCCTTCACCCATATGATGCTGATGGCTGAGGTTCTCGGTTACGATACCGCTCCGATGGAAGGCTTTGAGCAGGACAAGGTTCACGAGGTCCTCCGTTTGCCGCTCAGCTACTGGGTCGTCGCACTGCTTGCCATCGGCCACGTCAAGGGGCCGGATAAGTTCGACGGTGGCCGCTTCGAGATAGGGCATACTGTCTTCAGCGAAGAGTTCGGCAAGCCGCTCAAATAGGCCAGGGAGGTGGGGGACGCGATGAAACGACTGTTGCGAATCGCTGCCTCTCTCCTGCTGATCGTGGTCATCGTCGGCGGCCTCTTCTATCGCTATCCGCTCTGGTTCCTCGACCGCCCAATCTACTACCGGCTCTGGCGTGCAGGCGTGGAAGGGAAGTACGTTGACCTCGGCGGCAACCGTATCCACTACTACGAGGCGCAGGCGAAAGGTGGCGGCGGAGTACCGCTCGTCCTCATCCACGGTCTCGGCTCGCGCGGCGAGGACTGGGCGAACCTGATCCCTACCTTTGCGGCGAATGGCTTCCACGTCTACGCACCCGACCTCCTCGGATATGGCCGCTCGTCCCGCCCGGACGTTGACTATTCCATCGCAACCGAGGAGAACGTCGTCGTCCAGTTTATGCAGGCCATGCATCTCTCCAAAGCTAGTGTGATCGGTTGGTCGATGGGCGGCTGGATCGCCATGCGCCTCGCGCTTGACCACCCCGGCATGGTCGATCGACTCGTCCTCTACGACAGCGCAGGCATCTACTTCCCGGCGGATATCTCGCCCGACCTCTTCGCCCCCACCGACGTCGCCGGCGTCCAACGCCTCGTCGATATCCTCGAGCCCGAGCCGCGTGTACTCCCCGGCTTCGTCGCGAAAGACTCGCTGCGCAAGCTCCAGCGCAACGGCTGGATCGTCAACCGCAGCCTTAGCTCCATGACAGGTGGCCGCTATCTGCTCGACTTCCGCCTCGGTAGCCTCAAACAGCCCATGCTCATCCTCTGGGGAGGTGCCGACCACCTTATCCCGCCCTCGGCCGGTGAGACCATCCATAAGGGCGTCCCGCAGTCCGTCTTTGAGGTTGTGGAGGGATGCGGGCACCTTGGCCCTGCCGAATGCGCGAAGCCCTACCTCGAAGGCACCATCGAGTTTCTCAAGGCGCAACCACCCATGCCGCCCGGCGAGAAGACCTTCCCGAAGCCGTAGTAAAGCTTCAGTCGGCGTGCCACTGGTATGCGCCCGGCTGTGGCAGGCCCACATGCGCCAGCACCCGGTTTACAAACTCTCGCGCCATCTCCGTTGTGCTCTGCGGCAGGTTGTAAAGCGTTGGAATCACCGGAAAGATCGTCGCCCCCGCGTCCGAGGCAAGCTGCATGTTGCGCAGATGAATCCGGTTCAGCGGCGTCTCGCGGACACACAGGACCAGCGGCCGCCGCTCCTTCAGGCATACATCTGCCGCTCTCTGGATCAGGTTCGCTGCCAGCCCGTTTGCGATTCCCGCCAGTGTTCCCATGGAGCAGGGAAGCACGATCATCCCGTCCGACGGGTAGCTCCCGCTGGCCACATTCGCGCCGATATCGCTCTCCGGATGCTGCTGCGTCTTGACGGCAGCAGCGCCCAGCAGCTTTTCCACCAGCCCGGTTCGCCCGCTCAGTTGCATCTCCTCGGCAAACACACGCAGCGCGTTCTCCGACACGATGAAGTTCACCTTGCCCACCCGCTCATCCGCCTCGAGCGCACGCAGCATCTCGACGGCATACACACTGCCGCTCGCACCTGTTACCGCCAGCGTAAGATTCCGCGTGTCCTTCATCATCATCATCGCCTTCGATTATCGCTGATTGCAGAGCAGCCATAACGCTGGGTGCCCCATATCTCGATTTTGAGATGTGGGTAGTGCGCCATCAAGCTCCACGCAGAGCATACGCAATCAGCGTCTCCCCTCGCCGCTCCGTGGCTGCTTCATAGGTTGCGTTCGCCTCAGCCTCAATGGCTGGAATCTTCGGATCGAGCTCGCACCGCGCAATCTCCTCTGTATCCGCTCCGATGAAGCACAGCTCGCAGGTCGCAAGATTGCCCTCCTCGGTGCGCATCGGTGGTCCGAAGGTTCGGCAGAGCACCGGTCGCGTCTCGTATAGATCGCATGTCCCATGGTCGAGATCGAGCGCCGGACAAGGCTCGTTGTTCGCAAACTCCTCGAACAAGATCGCAGCTTCATAGGACTCGCCGAGCACCCCGGTAGCCACATCGCCTGGGAACCACGGATCGAGCCGCGTAAGCGCTTCGGTTGTGCGAGCACGCACCCGCGCTGCCCGTTCTGGATCGCTCTCCCCCAGCGCAATCAGACCATCGCGCAACCGGTCCGCATCCTGCCAGCCAATCGGAAAAACTCCGACGCAGCACTGTGAGCACCCCGGCCTGCACGCCAGCCAATGTCCGCCCCGTTGCGTCGCATCGGCCAGAGCCGCATCCACGATCTGGATAAGGTCGAATGTCATCTTGCGTTTAAAGTCTTTTCCATAACACTCACAGCGTCGCTCACTGAGACGGTATATACCCCGCCACAATCAGCACGCCAGCGATCAAGGCCTTCAAGGGTAGGCAGCGGTTGGTGGGATCTGAGCAATCGGTCGACACTAAGAAGCATAGCGTCTCTAGTAAATGGCATGTGTTCGACCGTAGGGACTCGTTCACCGTGGGGATTATGGACGTCGAGACCATCGACACGAACATGCACAACAATACCTATCGTCCCATAAGAGTCGACTCGAAGAACGGTGAGGGTAGAAATCTCCTCACCCAAACGTGTCCGGTAGCTCCAAACCTGTCCAGCTTGGAAACTCTTATCCGGAACACTTTGGGTAAGCGGGGAGCAAGGACGTAGTTGGGCGCCTACGGGAACGACTGCAGCCCATGCAATCAATCCGTATGCAATAACTAGACCTGCTCGGGATTGCATATTATTTGCCTAGCACGCGTGCAAAGATCGCATCGACATTCGCCAACTGCCGCGTGTAGTCGAACGCATGCGCCAGCTTCTCCGGCGACAACCGCGCCGTAATCTCCGGCACCTTCGCAATCTCGTCCCGGAAGGTCAGATCCTCTTTCCATGACCGCATCGCGTGACCCTGCACCAGACGGTATGCATCCTCGCGCAGCATCCCTGACTCCGCCAGATCGAGCAGCAACTGGCCGGAGAAGATCAGTCCGCCCGTCGACTCCAGGTTCTTCAGCATCCGCTTCGGATACACCATCAGCTTTTCGATCAACGTCGCTGTCTTCGCGAGCAGATAATCCGCCAGGATGGTCGAGTCCGGAAGAATCACGCGCTCGGCGGAAGAGTGCGAAATATCGCGCTCATGCCACAGCGCCACGTTCTCAAACGCCGTCTGTGCGTTTGCCCGCACCACGCGCGCGAGTCCGCTGATCTGCTCGCTCGTAATCGGGTTCTTCTTGTGCGGCATCGCGCTCGAGCCCTTCTGCTTCTCCGAGAAGAACTCCTCCGCCTCGCGCACTTCGGTCCGTTGCAGGTGCCGCACCTCGGTCGCAATCTTGTCGAGCGTCGATACCAGCACCGCCAGCGTCGCCACATACGCCGCGTGACGATCCCGCTGGACTACCTGGGTCGCGACTGCGACGGGCGTCAGCCCGAGATCCGCGCAGATCGCCTCCTCATGCTCCGGCTTCAGGTGGCCGAAGGTCCCCACGGCGCCCGAGAGCTTGCCGACGCGCAGATCCTCTGCTGCCGCGTCGAAGCGCACCAGATTTCGCTGTACCTCCGAGTACCAGAGCAGCAGCTTCAGCCCAAATGTGGTCGGCTCGGCGTGGATGCCATGTGTCCGTCCAATCGACGGCGTGTGCTTGAACTCAACCGCCCGCGTCTTCAGCACGTCGGCCAGACGCACGATCCCCGCGCGAATGATCGCCGAGGCTTCCTTCAGTTGCAGCGACTGTGCCGTATCCACGACATCGGTGGAGGTGAGCCCATAGTGCAGCCAGCGCGACTCGGGACCGATGTACTCGGCTACCGTGGTCGTAAAGGCGATCACATCGTGCCGCACCTCGGCCTCGATCTCATCGATGCGTGCGACGGTAAAGTTGCCCTTGTCGCGGATCGCGTCCGCGGCCTCTTGCGGGACCATTCCCGCGCGCGCCAGCGCCTGCGATGCCGCTACTTCAACCTTCAGCCAGCAGCGATACTTGTTTTCGTCGGACCAGATATGGCCCATCTCGGGACGGGTATAACGTGCAATCAAAGCAAATCTCCTCAATAGACCTATTAAGTCTATCGGAAGTCGCCCCGGTCGATCTCTAGGCCTCGCTCACGCCGAACAGCTCCGCCATCTCGTCGTGCATAAAGCCGCGCCCCGGCTTGTACGGCTGTACCCACTTGCCGTCGATCACGAACTGCGGAATCGCCCGCTTGCCCACGTTTGAGATCACCTCGTCCGCCGCACCCGGCACGGCCTCGATGTCGATCTCTTTGAACTTAATATTGTGCTTCGCAAGAAAGCGCTTGGCTTCGCGGCAGTCGCGGCACCAGGAGGCGGAATAAACAAGCAGTTCCATAGATCTTTTATTCTATCGTTTCTGTCAAATACTGTTTGTTTTGCGATGAATGCGCAGTCGAACTGCCTGGCCAATCAGCCTTCAAAGTCTTCATGTCCGACCGAAGTCCGGCGGTCGAAGACAAAGCACGTGCCGTCCCATTTACTGGCCTCTTGCGGGACGTCTTCGAGGTACTTCAGAATGCCGCCTTTCAGGTGGTAGACCTCACCAAAGCCCTCCTGAAGCATGAACGCCGAGGCCTTCTCGCAGCGGATGCCGCCGGTGCAGAACATGGCTACCTTGCGGTGTTTCGCCGGGTCGAGGTTCTCGCGCACATAGGTGGCGAACTCCGAGAACGTTTCGATGCCGGGATCGGTCGCGTCTGCGAAGGTGCCGATCTCGACCTCATATCGATTTCGGGTGTCGAGGACCAGCACCTCGGGATCGGCGATCAACGTGTTCCAATCCTGCGGCTCCACATACGTGCCGGCCTGCGTCGGATCGACCTTGGCTTTGCGGAAGGCGATGATCTCGCGCTTGACCTGAAACTTCAGCCGCCCGAAGGGACGTTCTTCGGAGGTCGAGAACTTCACCTCGCTCCGGTCCAGGCCGGTCTTTTGCCACAACACGTCCAGCAGACGGTCAATGGTCTGAGCCGATCCTGCCATGGTGCCGTTTACGCCCTCGCCAGCGATCAGCATCGTACCGCAGAACTCGTCCTCCTCGCCGAATAAGGCAAGTAACTCCTCTCGCAGAGCGGCAGGAGCGGGCAAAGAGACGAAGCGGTAGAAAGCGGCGATCGTGTAAGTCACTCTCTTATTATCAAGGAAAATCAGGCTTTTGGCCTGTAATTCCTGAGAGCAACGGGCCGAAATCCACCAAACTACTGCTCGTGATAGTTCCGCATCAACCCACCATCGACCACATAGGTCGAGCCCGTGACGTACCCCGCCTCATCCGACGCCAGAAACGCTGCCAACGAAGCTACATCGCCCGGCTCGCCCAACCGTCCCAGCGGAATATTTGCGAGCAGCGCATTCAGCTTCGGCTTGTCCGCCAGCAGCGAGGTGTTGATCGGCGTGTTGATCGCTCCCGGAGCGATGTTATTCACTGTAATCCCCAGCGGCCCCAGCTCCACTGCAAGGTTCCGCATTACCATCCGCATCCCACCCTTCGACGCGCAGTAGGTCGAGAAGTTCGGGAACACCATGTCCTCATGCACCGAGCTGATGTTGATCACGCGCCCCGGCTGCTTCGCATCCCGCAGCTTGCGCACAAACGCCTGCGTCAGGAAAAACGCGCCCTTCAGATTCACACCGAGCACAGCGTCATAATCTGCCTCGGTCACATCCCAAAAGGCCGCGTTCTTCTCGATGCCCGCGTTGTTCACCAGAATGTCGCATCGTCCAAGCTGCTGCCACGCCTGCTCGACAAGGTTCTGTGAGTCGGCCAGCTTCGATATGTCGGCCTTCACCAGGATGGCCTTGCCGCCCGCAGTCTCGATCTTTGCCTTCGTTGCCTCCGCGCCCTCCGGGTGGTCGCGGTAGTCGATCACCGCGTCCGCACCCTCCTGCGCGAGCCGCTCCGCGATGGCCTGTCCAATCCCCGAACCCGACCCCGTAACGATTGCGACTTTGCCTGCAAGACGTCCCGCCATATCCACCTCACGAAAACTCTCTCCAACGGTAGATGCAGATCGGCACGCTTTTTTGCCGCGTTGGTGTTACTTTTTGCAGAATTTGTCCTCGTTACCTCGAAGCCCCGCGCTTATTTGCCCCGCCGAGCCCGAAAGAAGTTCGTCAGCATCGCCCCGCACTCCTCTGCCATCAACCCCGCGCTCACCTCGACGCGATGGTTCAACCGCGGATGGTTCATCACCGCTAGCACCGACCCGCACGCCCCCGCCTTCGGATCGGCCGCTGCGTATATCAGCCGCGCAATCCGCGCATGCAGAATCGCGCCTGCACACATCGCGCACGGCTCCAGCGTGACGTACAGCTCGCAATCCTCCAGCCGGTAATTCTTGAGCGCCTGCCCCGCCTCACGCATCGCGACGATCTCCGCGTGAGCGGTCGGATCGCTGTCCCGCAGCACCCGGTTCTGCCCGCGTCCAATCACCACGCCCTCATGCACGACAACGGCACCCACAGGGACCTCGCCGGAAGCTTCGGCAGCCTGTGCCTCGGCCATCGCCGCACCGAGCCACTCCAAATCCATCAAGCTGGCTCCTGCTGCGTCATGCAATGCAACGCGCCGAGCCCCCAGATCAGATCCACGCAGTGAATCCCGATAATCTCCCGCGTTGGGAAGCAGTCGGCGATGATGTTCAGTGCACGCCGGTCGTTCGGGTCGTTGAAGGTCGGCACCAGCACCAGCTCGTTTGCGATGTAGAAGTTCGCATAGCTCGCTGGAAGCCGCTGGCCTTCGAAGATCACGGGAGAGGGCATCGGGAGCGCCAGTACCTCGAACGGCTCGCCCTTCAGGTTACGCGCCACGCGCAGCCGCTCCAGATTCTCCGCCAGGGGTAGGTGATTTTCATCCGCCGTATTCGGCTCC
Source organism: Granulicella arctica (assembly GCF_013410065.1). Classification (NCBI taxonomy): domain Bacteria; kingdom Pseudomonadati; phylum Acidobacteriota; class Terriglobia; order Terriglobales; family Acidobacteriaceae; genus Granulicella; species Granulicella arctica. The sequence goes on along the minus strand of NZ_JACCCW010000002.1, from coordinate 1,768,784 downwards.
ACTGCCGTCAGAATCGTGTTCTCTCCGACGAAGCGCGTGATATCGTCCACATGTCCGTGCGTGTCGTCGCCCGCGCATCCACGATGCAGCCAGATCGTCTTCTCGATCCCCAGATACTCCCGGAACGCTGCTTCAAGTTGCTCGCGGCTCACTCCCGGATTCCGCTGCTGTACCTCGCTCAGCAGGCACTCCTCCGTCGTCAGCAGCACGCCCGCGCCGTTCACGTCGATGCTTCCGCCTTCGAGTACAAGCCGCCGTCCATCCATCTCCGGCTTCATCTCTGGCATGTCATAGTGCTTTGCTACGTGGTGCGGCACCAGATCGTCCCGATGCCAGTTGTCGTACTTCGCCCACGCGTTGAACTTCCAGTTCGTAATCGTGCACTCGCCTTGCGGATTCTTGACGAAGATCGGCCCCGAGTCCCGCAGCCAAACGCGGTCCGTCTGCCACGAATGGAAGTGGAGTCGCGCCAGATTCGCCCCAGCCCGCTTGCAGATGCCCGTCGCGCGCTTCTCCGCTGCCTCATCGTTCACGAGGATGTGCACATCTTCGCAGCACGACAGGTGTCGCACAATCTCCGCATACACCCATGGGATCGGTTGAAACTTTCCCGGCCAGTCCTCTGCGTTATGCGGCCATGCGATCCATGTCGCGTCGTGGCGCTCCCATTCGGCGGGCATGCGGTACTTCGTCTTTGCAGTGTGTTCGCTCATCGTCCTTAGTCCAAAAATCTGCTGGTGATGCCGTTGTACGAATCGATCCGCCGGTCCCTGAGAAACGGCCAGTTGCGCCGCGTATCCTCAAGCAGCTTCAGGTCGATCTCCGCCACCAGAATATCCTCCCGATCATGCGGAGCCTGCGCCACAATCCGTCCGAATGGGTCGGCCAGAAAGCTTCCGCCCCAGAACTCCAGCCCCGCGCCATCCGGTCCCTTCATCACGACGCCCTCGTGGGTCACGTCGCCATGCTCGAAGCCGACGCGGTTCACTCCGGCCACGTACACGCCGTTCGCAATCGCATGCCCGCGCTGAATCGTCTGCCAGGCTGAATACTGCGCCTCGCCGAACTCCGCCTTCTCACTCGGATGCCAGCCAATCGCCGTCGGATAGAACAGCGTCGTCGCTCCACGCAACGCCGTCTCCCGCGCTGCCTCCGGATACCACTGGTCCCAGCAGACGAGCGTTCCGATAGAGCCCTGCGTTGTTGCAAAGGATTTGTATCCCAGGTCGCCCGGCGTGAAATAAAACTTCTCGTAGTACAGCGGATCGTCCGGGATATGCATCTTCCGGTAGATGCCCGCGAGCGACCCATCGCTCTCCAGAATCGCCGCCGTATTGTGGTAAAGCCCCGCTGCCCGCCGCTCGAACAGGGAAGCGATCACCACCACGCCCTCTTCCTTTGCGATGGCGCTCAGCCGTTCCGTGCTCGGCCCTGGAATCGCCTCCGCCGTATCGAACAGCGCATGCTCCTCCCGCTGGCAGAAGTACTGCGCCCGGAACAACTCCGGCAGGCACACCACATTCGCTCCCGCCCGCGCCGCCTCGCGCACCTTGTCCGCCGCCTTGTCCAGATTCGCCGCTGTATCCACCCCGCACGACATCTGGATCAGACCAACTCGCTTATTTTCCCTTAAATTTGCCATTCCACTTACTCCCAAACGTCTGTCCTGCATAAGATAAGGGCGCCCGCGAAACTCAGCGCCCTTGTTCATCTCCGCCTGCGGCTTTCAGCGCGCACAGGCTCACTCTTCTATCGTACCGCCGAGCGATCTTTCGCGTCTGCTTGACTTTGGCAGCAGGCACGCAGAATCGGGCGCACCTTCAGAAAAGATATAAAGAAGCCATTAGGTTCCGATGAATCTTTCTCAACTCTGTCGTGAAATCTGATAGTTTTGAGGTATCCGGTGATCGAAATTGACTGCCGTTTGCTCTCTAAATTCATCCGCAAACTCCCTCTCAAGCGCGTTGCGGCAGTGGTGTACCTCAGATTCTGAAAGGATGTCATGTTGAACGAATTTCGCAATTTCCTGGAACTCCCTTACGCTGAGTTGGAAGACCTGAACCTGATGGCAAAAGAGCAGCGCAAGAAGCGCGTCCCCGCCGATGTCATCCAGGAAGAGCGGTTGAAGTACCTCACCGACGAGCCGCGCATCAAGGCCGTCACCGTCGTCTTCTCGGACCTCGAAGGCCGTCTCCACATGCTCGACTACGACAAGAAGTTCTTCGTCAAGGGCTGGGATAACCTCACCTTCGACGGCTCTTCCATCCGCGGCTTTACCGCGCAGCGTGAGTCTGATCTCCGCCTTGGCATTGACTGGAGCGCCTTCTACTGGGTCCCCGCAGACGTCTTCGGCGCCGGCAAGGTCCTCGTCTTCGGCGAGGTTGTCGACAAGAACGGCGGTACCTACTCCGCCGACATCCGTGGCGTCCTCAAGCAGTTCGCCAACGAGGCCTACGAGAAGAACGGCTACACCCTCAACGCCGCCAACGAGATCGAGGGCTTCCTCTTCGACGGTATCGATGCCGAGCGCACCTTCCATGAGACCGGCAGCTTCGAATACGTCAACAAGGGTGGCTACTACCACTCTCTCCCCGGCGATCCTCTCCGCGAGTTCATCGACACCGCCGCAGAGATCCAGCGCGCCATGGGCTTCGAGAACGAGAAGGACCACCCCGAGGTCGCTCCTTCACAGTTCGAGATCAACTACACCTACGGCGACGTCGTCACCGCAGCCGACCAGATCCAGCTCTACAAGCTGATCTGTCGCCAGGTCGCGACCCAGATGGGTATGACCGCCAGTTTCCTGCCCAAGCCCGTCACCAGCGTTAACGGCAGCGGCATGCACACCAACGTTTCCATTACCAAGGGCGGCAAGAACCTGTTCTGGGACCCCAAGGGCGAAGAGAAGGTCTCGAAGTTCGCCTGGCAGTTCGTCGACCGCATCCTCACCCACGGCAACGACATCTGCCTCCTCCTGAACGCCAGCGTCAATGCGTACCGCCGCCTCGATCCGCACTTCGAAGCTCCGAACCAGATCAAGGCCTCGGCCACCGATCGCGGTTCGATGGTCCGTATTCCCATCGGCAATGAGAAGTCGGCGCGCGTCGAAGTCCGCTCCGTCGGCCCCGATGCCAACCCGTACATGGTCCTCTACTCCGTCTTCAAGAGCGGACTGCATGGCGAGACCTCGCGGATCAAGAACCTCCGCCAGGCCGAGCGTTACCTGCCGGACAACGTCTACACCGCGCTCGAGAACTTCCGCGCTGCGGAGTGGACCACCACGCTGCTCGGTGAGGACGTCAAGGCTCGCTACGCCGATCTGAAGCAGGCATCGGCCGACCGCTGCGCCCGCCTCCTCGGCACCATCGTCAAGGCCCCCGAGGTCCAGTACCACCACGATGTCTACAACCAGCTCCTCTGGAACAACTTCTAAAACAAAATAAGTAAGAAAAGAACGAATGAAATAGACAAGAAACGAACAGGCCAGCGAATGATCGCTGGCCTGTTCGTTTTAGGTTATGTCCCCGGAACCATTCTTTTGCCTCTCAATTGATCGCTCAAGCGACGAAAAACCAGTTACTCTGTCTATCGGTTACGAAATCCGGAGAGACATGTCCGAGCCCAACAATCCCAGTCTTCATTCAGCTCTAGCCTTCAGCATCCCCGTGATGCTCGGCCTCATCCTTGGAGGCTGGATCCTCGGCGCTCAGGTCAAGGCTATGAAACTTGCCGACCGCTACGTCACCGTCAAAGGGCTCGTCGAGCGCACCGTCAAGTCCGACACCGCGATGTGGCCTGTCTCCTTCAAGGAGGCCGGTAACGATCTCCCGTCAGTCTTCAGCAAGAGCGAGGCCGATAAAGCTCGCATCCTCGCCTTCTTCAAGGACCAGGGCTTCTCGTCGGACGACATGACCATCGGCCAGATCCAGGTCACCGACACCCAGACCAACGAGTACAACGCCGAACGTGCGCCCAGCCGCTACATCGTTCAGCAGACCGTCACGGTCCACACCACCGATGTCGACAAGCTCGCCAAAGCCGGTGAAAAAACCGCGACCCTCGTTCAGGCGGGGATCGTCCTTGCCGGCAACAGTCCTGGCGCTGGCGCCGCCGGAATCACCTACAAGTTCACCGGCCTCAACGCTCTTAAGCCCGACATGATCACTGAGGCTACCCGCAACGCCCGCGCCTCCGCTGATCGCTTTGCCGCCGACTCCGGCAGCCAGGTCGGCTCCATCCGTTCCGCCAATCAGGGTGTCTTCTCCATCTCTGCCGCTGGCGTTGGAACGGCCTCACCCACCGACGATGATGCTAGCGGCGGAGACCAGGCCGACGCCAGCATCATGAAAAAAGTTCGCGTCGTCTCCACCATCGACTACTACCTCATCAAATAGCGCTCGTCGCTCTCAGCGGCACGATCGTCAATCCGATAACCGCCCCACAGGTCCGCTTACCGCTGGCTCCTCTCGCACTCGCGCACGTATCATAAAGAGGTCGAATCACGGACCATTGTCCAACGGAGAGAACCACCCCATGCGTAAGAAAGTCACCATCGTCGGCTCAGGCAACGTAGGCGCAACTGCGGCACACTGGATCGCCGCCAAGGAGCTGGCCGACGTCGTCCTGCTCGACGTCGTTGAAGGCGTTCCCCAGGGCAAGGCCCTCGATCTGCTCGAGGCGATGCCCATTGAGAAGCGCGACTGCAGCATCATCGGCACCAACGACTATGCGGATACTGCTAACTCCGACATCGTTGTCATCACTGCGGGCATCGCCCGCAAGCCCGGCATGAGTCGTGACGACTTGCTGAACACCAACGCAGGGATCATGTCCACCGTCGTCGCCCAGGTCGTCAAGCACTCACCCGACACCATCATCATCGTCGTCTCGAATCCGCTCGACGCGATGGCCCAGGCCGCCTTCAAGCACTCCGGCTTCCCCCGCGAGCGCGTCATCGGCATGGCCGGTGTCCTCGACTCCGCCCGCTTCCGTACCTTCATCGCTGAAGAGCTTCAGGTCTCCGTCGAGAACGTCACCGCCTTCGTCCTCGGTGGCCATGGCGACACCATGGTTCCGCTCTCCCGCTACTCCACCGTCGCGGGCATCCCCATCACCGAGCTGATCGCCCCAGACCGCCTGAAAGAGTTGGAGACCCGCACCGCCAACGGTGGAGCCGAGATCGTCAAGTACCTCAAGACCGGCAGCGCCTACTACGCTCCGTCCGCTGCTGCCACAGAGATGGTCGAAGCCATCCTCAAGGACAAGAAGAAGATCCTCCCCTGCGCCGCCTACCTTCAGGGCGAGTACGGCATCACCGGGCTCTTCGTCGGCGTCCCCTGCAAGCTGGGCGCAAAGGGCCTCGAGCAGATCATCCAGATCAAGCTCACCCCCGAAGAGCAAGCCGCCCTGCAAAGGTCCGCCGACTCCGTCAAAGAGCTCTGCACCGTCATCAACGTCGCCTAAACAACGCGTCACACTGTGTCCCCCACCCTTGGCAGCATCACGCTATAGGGTGGGGACCTCATACCATACAACATGACCCTCTCCACCAACTCGCTTCTGTCCGGAACACGCATCGTCGATGGAGGCATGGCCTCAGAGCTCGAGTATCTCGGCGCGGACATATCCGGCCCGCTCTGGTCGGCGCATGTTCTCGAAGACTTCCCCGAAAAAATCATCGCGGTGCATCGCGCCTATATCGAAGCTGGTGCAGAGGTGATCCTCACGGCGAGCTATCAGGTCTCGCGCATGGGCTATGCCGAGTTCGGGCTCTCACCGGAGCGCGCCGACCGTGCTCTGTTGCGTGCTATCTCGTTAGCCGCACAGGCTCGCGATGCCTATCCGTCACGCCGCGTTCTGATCGCTGCCTCGCTCGGTCCCTATGGAGCGGCTCTGCACAATGGTTCGGAGTATCACGGCAACTATGGTTGCAGCTTTGCGGATCTCGTCCGCTTCCATAGCGAACGCATCGCCGTGCTGGCAGAGAGCGGAGCTGATCTGCTCGCCTTCGAGACCCTGCCGTCTCTGGAGGAGGCTCATGCCATCGCCGAGGCGCTCGCTCCCTTTCCGCATCTGCATGCATGGTTCTGCTTCACCTGTCATGACGGCGTGCACGTGGCGCACGGCGAGACCTTACGCGACTGCGCCGCACTCCTCGACAAGCTGCCGCAGACCGTAGCCATCGGCGTCAACTGCACACCGCCCGCGCTGATGGAGAGTCTCATCGCCGAGCTGCGTGCAGCGACTGCAAAGCCAATCGTCGTCTATCCAAACTCCGGCGAGGGTTGGGACGCGGAGCATCGTGTATGGACAGGGAAGGGTGCGCCCGAGGTCTTCGGAGAGATGGCAGCGCAGTGGTTCGCTGCCGGTGCACAACTGGTCGGGGGCTGCTGCCGCACGCGCCCGGAACATATTCGCCAGGTATCGCTGGCTGCACAAACAGCATGAATAGAAAAGCCCGCTCAGTGAGCGGGCTTTTCTATCTATCTATAAGCAAACTAAGCAACCCGCTCGATCGTCACCGACTCCAGAACAACCGCCGTCTTCGGACGGTCCATGCCATCGCGGCCAACCTTCGAGATCTTCTCCACAATGTCGTACCCTTCGACCACTTCGCCGAAGATCGTATGCTTGCCCGTCAGCCAGCTCGTATCGGCAACGGTGATGAAGAACTGTGAACCGTTCGTGTTCGGCCCGGAGTTCGCCATCGCCAGCTTGCCCTTCTCCTGGAAGCCGTGCTTCGAACCGCGCGTCTCATCGGCAAACTTGTAGCCGGGGCCGCCCATGCCTGTACCTTCCGGGTCGCCACCTTGGATCATGAACTGCGGAATCACGCGATGAAACACGGTTCCGTCATACAGCTTCGAGCCCTTCTTGCTGCGGCTGTTCCAATCCTTCGTTCCCTCGGCGAGACCGATAAAGTTCGCCACCGTCTCCGGAGCGTCCTTCTCGAACAGCTCGCAGACAACGGTTCCTTCCGACGTCTTGAATGTGGCATAGGTGCCTGGTTTCGTTGGCATTTCGTATTCTCCTGACTTGGTTATTGCAGCAAAGTAAGATGCACCCCCGCGCTACGCAGGGACAAAGAAAACTTATCTGGGAATGAGAGCAGGCGTAGCCGGTGCAGTCGATGTTGCTGCTGCCGGAGCAGGAGCCGCAGGCAGAGGCGGCAGCGCCTGCCCCTCGCGTACGACAGTGACCTTGTTAATCATCACCGGCGTCGTCGGCTTGTCGCTCGAGTCGCGATCCACCCGCGCAATCGAAGCTACCAGCAGCACGCTATGTTCGTCGCATTGTCCAAAGATCGTGTGCTTTCCATTCAGCTCCGGTACGGGAACCTCGGTGATAAAGAACTGCGACCCGTTCGTCCCGCCACCCGACGGCCCCTGGCCTGCATTCGCCATCGCCAGCCGTCCCGGTACGTCGAACGTCAGCGACGGATCAATCTCATCCTGGAAGAAGTACCCGGCGTCACCCATTCCCGTTCCCAGTCGATCGCCGCCCTGGATCATAAACCCCGGAATCACCCGATGGAACGTCACGCCGTTATAGAACGGCTTGCCCTTCACCTTCTTCATCGTCTCGGGATCGGTCCACTCCTTCGACCCATCGGCCAGGCCAATGAAGTTCGCCGTCGTAACCGGCGCTTCCTTGTCGAAGAGCTTGCACGTCAGCCGTCCCATCGTCGTATCAATCACCACGGTCGGTCCCGTCGGCACCGCAGGCGGCTTCAACTGTTCCGTTGTGCTTGGAGCATCCGGCAGGTCCTGAGCCGAAGAGGGCGTCGAAGCCGGTGTTGAAGGAGTCGTGGACGCTGGAGGAGTCGCCGGTGCCTGAGGCGTGCTCTGTGCAAATCCAACCGAACCCAATGCCAACGCAAAAAACACACTACGAAGAATCATTCCGTCTTAAGCTCCAGCAAACAGGCTACCGCAGCCAAGCCCACGAGGCAAAGCGGCACCAATTCTCTCACCGGCGCAGCTTCATATCCGGAGTCGGGATAAAGCCCATCGATTCATACAGTCGCCTGCCGTCTTCGGACGCTGCCAAAGTAACATGGTCGACCTGATGAGCCTCGCTCCATGCAAGCATCGTCTCCATTAGCAGCCGTGCAACGCCACGTCGGCGATGCGCAGGAGCGGTGTAAATATTCGCAATATGACCCCAACGGCCCACGCGAAGGCAGCCGGGTACAGGCCCCATCTCTCGCAGATGGATGCCGCCCCCGGCTACGATCTCCTCGTCACAAAGCACGAGCCAGCCTACATACAGCTCGGTTGAGAGCAGATCTCTGAACCAGGGGACGCTCGCTGCAAAGAGCGTTTCGGCCTCTTCATCCGTAACGGCACTCATGTCCCGAAACATCTGTGCACGATGTCGCGCAATCGCCTCCGCATCGTCTGGAGTGGCGAGTCGTAACGAGTAGTGAGGAATCGTAGCGCACATACCAAAAGCATAAGGGATGGCACATCCATGGATCATCATCCGCATCCAATCATCCAGGAGAGATCACCATGGCAAAGTTTGCGCTCTACGTAGCACTGAAGGCCAAGCCCGGTAAGGAAGCAGATGTCGAAGCCTTCCTCAAGCAAGGCGCCGAGATGGCCAAAGCCGAGCACGGCACCGTCACCTGGTACGGCATCAAGGAAGACGACGGAGCTTATGCCGTCTTCGACACCTTCGATGACGAAACCGGCCGCGACGCTCATCTCAACGGCGACATCGCCAAGGCTCTTATGGCGAACGCCTCCACTCTCTTCTCAAACGAGCTGAAGATCTACAAGATCGCCATCATCGCCAACAAGTAGCTCCGCAATCAAACCGGGTGCCCCATCCTTTGCAGCTTCATCGCAAAGGGTGGGACTGCTAACATCCCGCCCCAGCCGCAACCGCCCCAAACACCCGCAGTAGATTTCCTCCCAACAGCATCCGCATCTCCTCCGCCGAGTACCCGCGCTCCATCAGCGCCGCCGTCACCTTCCACAGGTCCGCTGCTGAGTCGATTCCCCCCGGCAGCGCCTGAATCCCGTCGAAGTCCGTCCCGATCCCCACATGCGCGATCCCCGCCACCTTCGCCACATGGTCGATATGGTCGATCAGCGTCGCAAAGGGCACCCGAGGCAGCCGCGCCGCCAGCTCCTTCTCCACCCGGCTGAGCACCGTATAAGGAACATCCTTGCCATACTTTGCTGTGAGCGTTGCCCGAGCCCGGTCGCGCTCCGGTCGCAGTGCGATCCATGCTTCACGCCACGCATCGTCGAGAAACGCCGGATAAAAGTTCACCATCACCACCCCGCCGTTTGCCGCTACTGCTCGCAGCATCTCGTCGGTCATATTCCGCTCAGCACTCGCCAACGCCCGCGCCGACGAGTGTGACGCAATCACCGGCACCCGCGACACCTCCAGCACCTGCCAGAAGCACGCATCCGATACATGCGACACATCCACCATCATCCCCAGCCGGTTCATCTCGAGCACGACCTCGCGCCCAAACGCCGTCAGGCCGCCATGATGCACCACCGTCTCGTCGTCCAGGTCGCCCGAAGAGTCCGCCCACTCATTCGTGTTCGCCCAAGTCAGCGTCATATATCGCACGCCCAGCCGATAATAGTCTCGCAGCAGCCCCAGGTCGTTCTCGATCGAATGACCACCCTCGATTCCCATTAGCACCGCAAATTTCTTCGCCGCATGTGCTGCAACGATCTCCTCAGCCGAACAGCACAACGCCAACTCCGCCGGATGCCGCCGCACCTGCTCCAGCACCCCATCGATCAGCGCCAGCGTCCGATGTGCATAACGTTCCTTCCACTGCCCCGGCTCCGCCCAGATCGCAAAGAACTCCGCCCCTAGCCCCCCAGCGCGCGCCGCTTCCAGCGACAGCATCCCCCCATCCAGGGCTCCTGTAAACTCCCACCCCTCATCTACAAACCGTTGCGGCGTATCCGCATGTCCATCGATCACCAGCGCCCCAGCATGTACCTCTACTGCGTCCGTCATTCTGTCCTTTCCAGCCTCAAAAATTGTAGCAACCTCCGTCGGACAACCCGCCACCCACCGCACCCCATCCTTCTTAGCAGAGGTACTGATATGGCACAGGGTGTAAATTCCACGAAGACTGCAGCACGTCCTTCACACGAAGCAATCGAGCCCGAAAGCGGAGACGTGACCGAGGTGGGCCAATCCGAACAGCACAAGATAGACCGTATCGCGATGGAGATGGCTAAGCGAGGAGAAAATCGCCAAATTGCCCATGAAGAATCGACTCCCTCGGACAGTATCTTTTCGAAGTAGAGCGATTCAGATACAAACACGAACGCCCCGCCAGATGGTGGGGCGTTCATGCTTTCGATCAATGATGCGTAACCCTACCGCACAAAGAAGTCTTTCACCTGTTGCACCATCACATCGCGGCTCACATCCGAGATCGCTTCGGTCAGCGGCAACTGCTTCGGGCATGCCTCCACGCAGTTTTGCGCGAAGCCGCACTCTTGCACACCACCGTCCCCCGCCAGCGCTCGCAGCCGCTCCTCTTTCAGCACCTTGCCCGTTGGATTTGCATTGAACAGCTTCACCTGCGCAATCGTCGCCGCGCCCACAAAGTTCGTCGAGTCGTTGAACTGCGGGCACACCTCCATGCAGATCGTGCACGAGATGCAGTTCGACAGCGGATACAACTCCTCCTGCAACTGCGGAAACTGCTTCGGCCCCGATCCCAGATCATACGTTCCGTCGATCGGCACCCACGCCTGTACCGCCTTCAAATTCTGGAACAACACCGAGCGGTCCACAGCGAGGTCTCGCACTACGGGGAACTTCGACAGCGGCGCTAAACGAATCGGCTGCTCCAGCTTATCCACGAGCGCTGAGCAAGCCATCCGCGCCTTACCATTGATCAACATCGCGCACGACCCGCAGATCTCCTCCAGGCAATTCGAGTCATACGTAATCGGCGTCGTGTTCTTACCGTCTGACGTCACCGGGTCGCAGGCGATCTCCCCCAGCAACGAGGTGATGTTCATGTTCGGCCGGTAGGGAATCTCGAACTTCTCCACCACTGCCTTGCCGTCCGGTCCGCTCTGCCGCTTGATCTCAACCTTGATCGTCTTCGCTGCCATCGTCCACTCCTCCGGGAGCCGCTTGCCCATCATGTCCCCTCTTGACAAACCATCCGTCCCGCGAGGGCCACTTTTGCATCATCGAAAATTTTGTAACTACAAAAATGTAACTACAAAACTGGAGTTCCGCTTTTGTAGTTACACCGCTCCAAAACACCCTTAAGCCGTCGCATCGTACCTCCGCGGCCTCGGCGTGATGTGCGACGTATCAACCTCTTCAAACTCGAACTTCGGCGTTTCGCCCACAAAACTAGCCTTCGTCGTCTTCAGGAACTTCTCGTCATTCCGCTCCGGGAAATCGGGCTTGTAATGCGCTCCACGAGACTCATCGCGGAGCCGTGCGCCCTGAACAATGACGCGGCCGAGTTGGAGCATGTTGTAGAGCTGGCGCGCGAAGGCGAAGCTGGTATTGGCCCACTGGCTCTTGTCGGACAAGTTGACGTTTTTGTAGCGTTCTAATAGTTCCACAAGCTTTGCGTCCGCTTCATCCAGCCCAGCGTTGTAGCGGATGATGGTGGCGTGTTTGGTCATAGTCTCGCCGAGCTCGCGCCAGAGCTTGAAAGGGTTTTCGGTGCCGGGATTATTGAGAAGCAGCGCGTTCTTTTCTTTCTGGCGCTGAAGCTCGGCAGCGTGACCACCGTCGCCCTCCTGCGCGGGAAGCGCTTTGGCATAGGCCATCGCCTGAGGCCCGGCGACGAAGCCTCCGTAGATGCAGGAGAGCAGGGAGTTGGCTCCGAGGCGGTTGGCGCCATGGATGGAGTAGTCGGCCTCGCCCGCGGCGAAGACGCCGGGGATGTTGGTCTGCTGGTTGAAATCGACCCAGAGGCCGCCCATGGTGTAGTGCATGCCGGGGAAGATCTTCATGGGGACTTCGCGAGGGTCGTCGCCGACGAACTTCTCGTAGATCTCGAGGATGCCTTCGAGCTTGTGGAGGCGTTCTTTGGGGAGATGGGTGAGGTCGAGGTAGACCATGGGCTGGCCATCGATGCCCATGCCGTGCTCGTAGACGACCTTGAAGATGGCGCGGGTGGCGACGTCGCGGGGGACGAGGTTCCCATACTTCGGATACCACTCCTCGAGGAAGTACCAGCGGTCGGCTTCGGGGATGGACCGTGCGACACGCTTGTCGTTCTTGTCTTTGGGGACCCAGACGCGGCCACCTTCGCCTCGGGCTGACTCGGACATGAGCCGGAGCTTGTCTTCGCCGGGGATGGCGGTCGGATGGACCTGGATGAACTCGCCGTTCGCGTAGAAGGCTCCCTGTTGGTAGAGAGCGGACTGGGCCGATCCAGTGCAAACCACGGAGTTCGTGGACTTTCCGAAGATGGCCCCGTTGCCACCGGTGCAGATGATGGCGGCGTCGGCGGGAAAGGTGCGAGTCTCCATGGAGCGAAGATCCATCGCGCAGATGCCGCGAGCGGCGCCCTTGCTGTCGAGGACTGCCGAGAGGAACTCCCAGCCTTCGTACTTTGTGACCTTGCCCTCGGCCTCATACCGTCGTACCTGCTCGTCCAGCGCATAGAGCAACTGCTGCCCGGTGGTTGCACCCGCAAACGCCGTCCGTTGATAGAGCGTGCCGCCGAACCGCCGGAAGTCCAACAGGCCCTCGGGCGTACGGTTGAAGGGAACGCCCATGCGGTCGAGCAGGTCGATAATCGCCGGTCCCTGCGCGGTCATGTTTTTGACCGGTGTCTGGTTAGCGAGGAAGTCGCCGCCATAGACGGTGTCGTCGAAGTGCTTCAGGACGGTGTCGCCCTCGCCCTTGAGATCTTTGGCCGCGTTGATGCCGCCCTGCGCGCAGACCGAATGCGAGCGCTTGACCGGGACGATCGAGAACAGGTCGACCTTGCCGCCTGCCTCGGCGATCTTGATGACCGAAGCGAGCCCGGCGAGTCCGCCGCCGACTACGATAATTCTGGGTGATACTGCCATCGGATTTTTCCTATCTCGATTTGTTCGAACTGCCGGATAAGCGTTTTGCAAATTCATTGCGAATTGCAGGTGCTGCAATGGCGCAGCCGCATACTGCACAAATTACGTTTGTAAACCAATATGCAGCCCTGTTATGAAACGTGAGCGTTATATTAGCTGCGAAACCAGTGAGTACAAGTACCCAATACAGCGATGTTAGCCAGCTTGAAGGAAAATTAGCGCGGTGAGCTTTAAAGACCACAAACGGATGAAAAGGTTTTTCTGTAGTCCAGTCTTCTATTGACGGCGCCCCATCAATAGAACTTACCTCCCGACAGATTTTGTAAAAAAGAAACACGGCTACTGAGAAACACGCAATCTGAACAAGGTTGCAGCTGAGAGCTTCGAATGGAGTCAACGAACGCATGTCCGGTCATCGCACCTCGCCCGGTTGTGACGGGTTAGTTGAATTTGGAGGCGCTACAGTTGGTGCTGGTAGCGTAACGTCAGCAGATTGCGTGGGCATGACGTCTGCCGGGGCGTTCTGGTACTTCGGTCCGACGAAGGCGTAGATGCTGGCGAGGCCCATAACCGTGAGCACGATTCCTAGCGCGGTACAGACGTAGCCGAAGCGTTTGCGGGCACGGTCGCCGGGGGTGATGCCCCACTTTGCGGCGAAGAGCCAGATCCCGTAGGAGAAGTGCCAGCAGGTCGCAATCATCGCGATGATGTAGATGGCGAGCATCCATGGATTGGCCAGCTCGTGCTGCACCTTGGCGAACGCTGCGCCGGGGTGCTCCGGCAGGCTGACGCCGCTGAACCGTTGCCGCCAGACGTGCTGCACGATATACGCCAGGGCGATCAGGCCGGTCACGCGCTGCGTCAGATACATCCAGTTGCCGGCCCAGGGATAGACATTGACGCTCGCCCGGCCGCGGAAGGCGATAAACACGCCATACAGGGCATGGAAGGCCAGCGGAATGAAGATGAAGGCCCACTCCAGCACCCGCACCAGCGGAAGCGAGTTGAGGAACTTCACCTGCTGGGCGTATGCCAGAGGGCCATTCAGCGCCTCGAAGTTCGAGAGGATGTGCTCTACGAGAAAGGCGCCGATGGGTACGATGCCTGACAGAGAGTGCAGCTTGCGCCAGAGAAAGGAGTGCCCCTGACCCGCGCGCAGAGGTTGCACTCCGCGCAGGACAGGTGATGCTGGAGAGGCGGCAGTGGCCATAAATCAGACTCCTAAAGGTACTTGGCTCAAAACGAAACCGTCGAGGCGAGACACAAGGATTATTCCGCCGCGCTTTGGTGACCGTCAAGGAAAGCCGTTCGATTTGTGCGATTAGCGATTCGATTGTGCGAAATACTTGTCGTGGCTAGTTTGGTAAGGCAAGGATGGCCAATAATTTTCGAAGCGCGTTACCGCGATGACTGACTGAGAGGCGGGTTACCGGGTCCAGCTCGGACATCGTCTTCTGATACTGAGGCAGGAAGAAGAGTGGGTCGTATCCGAAGCCGGATGTTCCACGTGGAACATTGAGAATCTCCCCTGCCACAGTACCGTCTGCGACTTCGAGTATCTTGCCGTCACGGGCCGCGGCGAGGGAGCAGCGATACCGCCCCTTGCGCTGGCTCTCGGCTACATCGGCAAGCGCGTGAAGCAGGCATGCGTTGTTCCGCTCGTCGAGCGTTGCTCCGGGGCTAGTGGGATAGCCGGAGTCGTCGGCATAGCGGGCGGAGCGCACGCCGGGAGCTCCGTCGAGGGCGTCGACCTCCAGGCCGGAGTCATCGGCCAGAACGATCAGCCCCGGTGCGTGGGTGGAGTAATAGAGCGCCTTCGTCCGCGCATTGCCTTCAAAGGTGGGCTCGTCCTCCGCAGGGGCAGGGATCGCGGCGAGTCCGGGCAGCGGTTCGATGGAGATCTCGCCCGCGGCAGTTGCGAAGTCGCGGATCTTGCCGGGGTTGGTGGTGGCAACGTAGAGCGTCATCCCTTGTTGGCCTCTTGGAGTTGTCGCATCATGCAAGTATAGAAGGAGCCGGAGCGGGACTCTGGCAAGATATTGGGAGACGTTTTATGGTGACGATGAAAGCTCATACGGAGTACCTGACCTTCAACACAGACGAGCGGTACAAGATGGTTCACATTACGCCGCAGGTGGAGCAGATCGTCCGTCGTAGCGGCATCGCGGACGGACTGTGCTTCGTTTCGCCGATGCACATTACGGCGGCGATCTATGTGAACGACAATGAAGACGGGCTGATCGAGGACATTAGCGAGTGGGTGGAGAAGCTTGCACCTTCGCGGCCAGAGTATCGCCATCACCAGACCGGTGAGGATAACGCCGACGCTCATCTGAAGGCGCTGCTGCTGCATCATGAGACGACGCTGCCGGTCACCGCTGGAAGGCTGGACTTGGGGACGTGGCAACGCATCTTCTATGCGGAGTTCGACGGGCAGCGAAGCAAGCGCGTCATTGTGAAGGTGCTGGGTGTGACAGCAGAATGATGTCCACGCGGCGGTTCTTCGCACGGCCCTCTTCGGTAGCGTTGTCCGCAACAGGATGGAACTCGGCGTAGCCCGTTGCCGCCAGCTCTGTCGGCTTTACTTCGCTGTGATCAAGCAGGTAGCGGGCGATCGTGGTGGCCCGCGCGGACGAGAGCTCCCAGTTGGTAGCGAACTGCGTCGTGTGGATGGGTATCGTGTCGGTGTGGCCTTCGATGTGCATTGGCCCGGAGGGCAGCGCGGCGGCGATCTTCGCAAGTACGGGCAGCGAATGCGGCTGCACAGCGGCGGAGCCAGAGGCGAAGAATCCGGCCTCCTGGAGCGTGATGACCAGACCTTCCTGCGTCCTGCGTATGGATACGCTTCCAGGCGGAAGCCCGCTGGATTTTACAATCTCCTGTAGCAGTTTGCTGAGACCGGGCATCTCTCGTAGCTGTGACGGAGGAATTGGAACCGGCGGCGCAATGGGCGCGATGGTCTCGGCTGCCGCTGTTCCTTCTGTGAGAGCTGGTTTCTTCGAATGAGGCTCAAAGATAGCAGCTGGACTGAAGGCCGCCTGCATGGCGACTGCGAGCTCTGCCTGCTTCTTCTTGTCTGACTGGCTCGTGGCGAAGAGCACGACGAAGAACGCAAAGAGCAGCGTGATGAAGTCGGCGTAGGAGACCAGCCAGCGCTCGTGGTTTACATGTTCGGGATGCTTCTTTTTGCTCACGCCGTGGCCTCCGAAACCTTGCCCATGGCGTTGCCCGAAGCCCTGCCGGAGCCCTCGGACTTTGACTCGAAGAGATAGGTGCGCAGCTTGGTTTCGATCATGCGCGGGTTCATGCCTTCGAGGATCGAGATGACGCCTTCGAGCATCATCTCCTTGATCATCTGCTCCTCGCGATGGCGGAACTTGAGCTTGCCTGCGGCGGGGAGGCAGATGAGGTTGGCGAGCGCGACGCCATAGATGGTTGCGACGAAGGCAGTGGCAATACCGCGGCCGACCTCGTCGATGTTGTCGAGATTTTTCATGACCTGGATGAGGCCGAGCACTGCGCCAATGATGCCGACGGTCGGTGAGTAGCCGCCCGCGGCCTCGAAGACAGCGGGAATCTTCTCCTCGATCTCGGATTTGTTGTCGAGCTCGAGCTGCATGATCTTGCGAACCTCATTCGGCTCCGTCCCATCGACGGCGAGCATCAGTGCCTGCTTCAGAAAGGGGTCGGTGATGGAACCTAACTCCTGATCGAGCGAGACGATGCCGCTCTTGCGAGCCTTGTTGGCGAAGCCGACGATCTGCGTGAGGACAGCCTCACCGTCGGCACCTTTATGCAGAAAGACCTTGACGATACTCTTGAGCGCAGCAAGAAAGATGCTGAGCGGAAACTGGAGCATGACGGCGCCGACGGTGCCGCCGAACACGATCATGGCTGCGGTCGGCTGCGTGATCTGCGCGATGCTTCCGCCTTCGATCATCATGCCTGCCAGGATGCCGATGATCGCGAGTGCGATCCCGCCAAAGCTTGCGATGTCCATGGGTCCCATTCCTCTTTTCTGTTGTCTGGTTACTGTTCGATGGGTGTGGTTCGGCTCAAGGCTGCTGGTGCACCAGTTCGGCAGCATCGTAGGCACTCTTCGCGCTCAAAGGGATCGACGCCTCCGGCCATGCTCCTCGAAGAACCTCTGCTCGATAGCGCAGGGAGAGCTCGTATACCTGAGCGCAGGTCTCGAGGACGACTAATTTCTCGCCTGTGACCAGAGTTAAAACGGTGTCGGGTGCTGCCTCGGCGTACTTGATCAGATCGCAGTTGACGATCAGGCCATTTCCGTTCAGTCGGGTGAGTTCAATCATGGAGATCCTTCCTTGTTGTCTCTCATCGA
The DNA here is from genome assembly GCF_013410065.1 of Granulicella arctica. Taxonomy (NCBI): domain Bacteria; kingdom Pseudomonadati; phylum Acidobacteriota; class Terriglobia; order Terriglobales; family Acidobacteriaceae; genus Granulicella; species Granulicella arctica. The sequence goes on along the minus strand of NZ_JACCCW010000002.1, from coordinate 1,751,393 downwards.
CCGGAGGCGCTGCTTCTATAGGTCGGATGGCGCTTTATCGAAGGTACGGACGGAAGTGCGAAAGCGACTAATGCGCCGTCAGACCAAGCCGATGAGGTGTGGGAACGCGGAGCCTTCCGCTACTGGAATCGAAGACGATCGGCGAACTGTAACGGCCGTCTTCGATCCAGCACTCGGGACAGGCGACGCGGGAATTCAAACTGAGCAATACAGGAGCGGAATTCTATGTCCTTGAGTGTCCTCAACAATATCTCAGCCATCTATGCGCAGAACAATCTGAACCAGACGCAGTCGAGCCTTCAGACCACGCTCGAGCAGCTCTCTTCGGGTTCGCGCATCAACAGCGGCGCAGACGATGCAGCTGGCCTTGCGCTTGCAAATGGCCTTCAGGCAAACGTCACAGCACTCACGCAGTCTTCACAGAATGCTACCGATGGTGTCGGCTTATTGCAGACAGCGGATGGAGCTCTCTCGCAGGTGACCAATCTGCTGGATCGTGCAACGACGCTGGCGACCGAAGCCTCCAACGGTACGCTGAATGCTTCCCAGCTTGGTGCTGCAAATGCGGAGTACCAGAGCATCCTGACCGAGATCGGCAACATCGGCAGCACCACCAACTACAACGGTGACCAGATCTTCACCGCTGCGGCAACCAACATCGTCGTCAGCGACGGCACCACGTCTGGCACCACGACCTTTGCTGAGACGGTAGGCGTACTGACCGCGGGCAGCGTCGGAACGACTACCGGAGGAGCAGCCGGCGAGTCACTCACGGGAACGGATCTCACCAGTAACACCGATGCAGAGACTGCGCTTACTGATGTGACGGCTGCGATCGCGGATGTCGCCTTTCAGCGAGGCACACTCGGTGCGGACAGTAACCAGCTGACCGCCGCTTCGAACGTTGCCAGTGCGGAGAGCGTCAACCTCACCTCAGCCGAGTCGAGCATCATGTCCACCGACTACGGCCAGGCTTCGAGCAACCTGTCGAAGTATGAGGTGCTCAGCCAGACCGGTATCAGTGCTCTGGCGCAGGCCAACAGCGTACAGCAGGAAGTCCTCAAGCTGCTTCAGTAAACAGCGCGATTGGCAGCCGGGGCTTCTGTACCGGCTGCCAATTCTTTTGACCCTTTCCACTCTTAGTTTTTTCTTAGACGACCTCTCAACCTTTGGCATGAGGGGTGCTGTTCTCAACAGAACAAACCTTTTGAGGTCTCGGAATGAGTACAGTCGGAATTAACTTCGGATCGGCGACCAGCGGAGCGGGCTTCGATGTCGCTACGACCGTGACGGCGATCCAGGCCTCGGAGTTGGCGATCGAGACTCCCTGGCAGAACGAACTGACTGCCCTCAGCGCACAGGATACGGTTCTTTCCACGCTTGGAACGGACCTTGGCACGTTGACGACATCGGTCCAGGCGTTGACCGATTTCACGGGCGTGCTGTCGGAGAAGCAGGGGTCCAGTTCGGATACGAATGTTCTTACGCTGACTGGCGCTACCTCGGCTTCGGTTGCGGGAAGCCATACGGTGGTGGTCAAGTCGTTGGCGGAGACCTCGTCGAACTACTCCGACACACTTACGAATGCCGACGACACGCTCTCCGGCAGCATTACGATTCAGGTTGGATCAGGTACAGCGCAGACCGTGACGGTGGACAGTAGTAGCGACTCTCTGAGTACATTGGCTACGGCGATCAACTCAGCAGATATCGGTGTGAACGCCTCTGTGATTACGGACGCGAACGGATCACGGCTGTCCCTGGTCAGTTCGACCAGTGGCTCTGCGGGTCAGCTCACGATCACGAGTGCGCTCACGGATTCGACGACTGGAAACAGCATCGGCTTCAGCGTTGGGCAGACTGGTGTGAATGCGAGCCTGACCGTGGATGGCATCAGCGTCAGCAGCGCGTCGAACACGGTGACGAATGCTATTCCCGGTGTCACCTTTCAGCTGCTCTCAGCGCTGCCCGGCACTCAGGTGCAGGTGCAGATTACGAACGATGATACAGATGTGAGTACGGCGCTCAGCACGTTTGTGACGGCTTACAACGCTGTCGTCAAAGACATCACCACACAGGAGGGGAAGGATTCTAGCGGCAATGCGGAGCCGCTGTATGGCAGCCCAACGCTCTCGCTGCTTCAGACCCAACTTAGCCAGGCAATGATTGCCGGCACGGCGAGTGGCAGCATCAGCAGTGTGACGCAGCTCGGCATCTCCTTCAATACGGATGGAACCCTCTCATTGAATACGGATACATTGCAATCGACACTCGACAGCGATTATTCCGACGTCGTTGGTTACCTGCAAAACACTGGCAGCTTCGGGCAGAGCCTCGCGACGACCCTGAATAGTTTGGGTTCACAGGCTCCTGATGGGGTTGTCTACCTTGCGCAACAGCAGAACAGCACGGAGGAGACGGCTCTCAACCTGAACATCACCAATGAAAATGCGCTGTTGGCGACTCAGAAGACCGCTTTGACCACTGAACTGAATACAGCCAATGAGATTCTTCAGGCGATTCCGAGTCAACTAAACGAGGTCAACGAGCTGTACAGCGCGCTGACCGGCTACAACACGGGTAATGGGTGATAGACAGATGAGCGACGCAAACTATCGGCAGCAATCTTTGGCAGGAGCGACTGGAGTGCAGTTGATCGTGGCGCTCTATGATGGCGCTATTCGTTTCCTCTATCGTGCGATCCAGAGCGTGGAAGAAGATGACGTGCACGGGCGGCGCATCGCAGTGAAGAAGGTGATCGACATCCTGATGTATCTACAGGCGCGGCTACGTCCAGATGTCGGCGGCAGCCCGGCGATTGCGCTCGCGGAGTTTTACGCGACCATGTTCACGATGACGCTCGAAGCCTCGCACTTCGCATCCAAAGAGCAGTTTCAAGAGGTGATCGGCTGCGTCCGGAACGTTCGCGATGCCTGGGCGATCGTGGCGAAGGACCCCGAGGCTGGAAAGCTTCTGCCACGCGAACTTCGTACGCGAGAAGAGAGGGCGCTGCCGGCACGGATGCCGTCAATTGTTGAGGAGCCGCGCGCTCCGGTGCGCTGGTCAGCCTGACTACTGCGCGACCGCAAGCTCCTCTTCGAGGCGTTGTTTTTCGTAGAGGCTGGTGTAGTAGCCCTTGCGTGCGATCAGTTCATCGTGTGTGCCAAGCTCTGCGATGCGGCCTTCGACCAGCACGGCGATCTGATCGGCGTTGCGCGCAGTCGAAATACGATGCGAGATGAAAATTGTTGTCCGTCCCTGCATCACTCGACGCAGGCCGCTTAGGATCTGCTCTTCTGTATAGGTATCGACGCTTGCCAGCGCATCGTCGAGGATCAGGATGCGTGGGTCGCGGATGACAGCGCGGGCGATGGCGCTACGCTGCTTCTGTCCACCGGACAGGGTGACTCCGCGCTCTCCGACCATCGTGTCGAAGCCCTTGGGGAACTCGAGGATCTCGGTGCGAATGTGCGCGACGACAGCGGCATCCTGTATCTCGGCGTCGGTAGCCTCAGGTTGTCCGAAGGCGATGTTCTGGCGGATGGTGTCGGAGAAGAGGAAGGTCTCCTGCGGTACGAAGCCGATGTTCTTCCGCAGCTCTTCGAGCCTGAACTTGCGGATCGGGCGTCCATCGATCAGGATGCTTCCTGGAGGTGCATCGTGCAGCCGCGGGATCAGACCGACGAGCGTCGACTTGCCTGATCCAGTCGGGCCGACGATGGCAAGACTGCTTCCGGCCGGGATGCTCAGATTGACGTCGTGCAGTACAGGAGAGCCTTCTGCATAGGAGAAGGTCAGGTGGCGGAGCTCGATGGTGCCGTTGAAGGGCTCTTCGCTGGTCTTGTGGTCGACTTCGGCGTCGTCGATGGCAGGCTTCTGCGTGAGAAGCTCGTCGATGCGGACGACGGACGCTGTGCCACGTTGGAAGAGATTGACGACCCAGCCTACTGCGATCATTGGCCACGTCAGTTGCACCATGTAGACGTTGAACGAGGTGAACTGGCCGACCGAAATACGATGCGCGACGACCTCGTGGCCACCGACCAGCAGCGTAATCATCAGCGAGAGCCCGAGGACGAACTCGAGTGTAGGCCAAAGCATCGCCATCAAGCGAACGAGGTGCAGACTGCGTTTGATGTACTCCTGATTGGCAGTCTCGAAGGAGGCGATCTCGGCCTCTTCCTGAGCAAACGCACGAATCAGCCGCGCTCCGGAGAAGTTCTCCTGCGCCTTTGCGGAGATGTCCGAGAACATTGCCTGGATGCGCTCGAAGCGTGTGTGGATGCGGTTGCCGAAGTACTGCACTAGAACGGACGCGAGCGGCAGTGGCACGAAGGCGAAGAAGGTCAGCTTCGGGCTGATCTTATACATGAAGGGCAGCGCGGCCACGGTGAAGACGATGGTGTTCGCGCTGTACATGATGGCCGGGCCGAGTAGCTGGCGGACGGCGTTCAGATCGTTGGTGGTCCGGGCCATGATGTCGCCGGTCCGGTGCGTATGGTAGAAGCTCGCGGGCTGGCGTTCGAGGTTGGCGAAGAGATCGTTGCGGAGATCGAACTCAATCTCGCGTGACGCTCCAATGATGACCTGCCGCATGGTGTAAAGGAAGATAGCGGAAAGGAGCGCGAGGACAAGTAGACGGAGCGCATGATGCAGGATCTTCTGTTCCGTCAGGCCATGCTGCATGTCGTCGATGGCATGGCCGATGACGAGCGGCAGCAAGACCTTCAGGACGTTATAGAGGATGGTTGCGGCCGCGCCCCAGGCAAGGCTCTTCCAGTAGCGCTTGAGGTATGGGGCGAGCGGTCGCAATCGTTTAAACATGCATGGTTTCTCTCAGGTCCTACGGATTGGACGCGCTAGCGGCTCTCAGGATGCGAGGGAGGCTTGGGCGTGGTATCCGGAGCCGGAGTAGCCGATGGTGCAGGGGTGCTGGTTGCCGGAGCAGCATCGGGCTTCGTTGCCGGAAGTGGAGTCGCTGCGCCAGCCGGAGCTGTCGGCGGAGCGGGCTGTGCCTTTGGAGCGGGTGGCGTCTTGGAAGCAGGCGGTTTGTCGGAGAAGCTGACCAGTTCAACATCGAAGATCAGATCTGACTTGGCAGGGATAGTGGGCGGACGGCCGGAATCGCCGTAAGCGAGCTGCCAGGGGACGAAGAGGCGCCGCTTGCCACCGACGTGCATGCCTTGGAAGCCGGTGTCCCAGCCAGGAATGACGCGGTGTAGGCCATAGGGAAAGGTGATGGGTTCCTTGCCGGGGTGGTCGAGGGAGGAGTCAAACTTGGTGCCGTCCTTGGCGAGCCAGCCAGTGTAGTGGACGGTGTAGAAGATAACTTTGGAGTTGGCTTGGGAGGTTCCAAGTACGCTGGACTCGGCGAGCGGGCCGGTGCCGATGTGAGTGTCGATGTATTTGAGGGAGTAGAGAGGTTTGGCAATGCCGACGACCTTCGGAATATTCGGAGGTAGCGCGTTCGCAGACGATGCGGTGGGGTGATGGGTGACGGGCTTTTGGACAGCCGCTGTCTGTGCGGATGCCTGGCTGGCGAGGAGCGCAGCAGGGGCAAAGGTAAGGAGCAGAGTGGAGGCGAGTTTCATGGTTTGTCTATCCTAACCGGTGCTGGCTAAACTGGCGCGCTCGAGCGGGTAGTGTGCTTGCTATTGTGTGGTGATCTTATTGATAAGAAAGGGCGTAGAGATGACATTGGCTCGGTGCTTTAGGTCTGGGTGCGGAGGAGAAGGTAGGTTCCGGCCATGGCGAAGAGCAGGTCGGGCGACCAGGCGGCGAGCACCGCAGGGAGGGTGTTGACGTTGCCCATGGCGACGAAGACACCGTCGACGACCCAATAGGAGATGGCTAGTCCAATGGCTGTGGCGATGCCCGCGAGTCCGCCCCGTTTGCCCATGGAGAGTGCAAATGGGACGGCGAGGATCGCCATGATGAGCGTGATGAGCGGATAGGCGATCTTGCGGTCGAGCTGGACGCTGAGGCGCTTGGTGTCGAAGCCCGATTGTTTCAGGTCGTCGATGTAGCGCGAGAGCTCCGTGTAGGACATCTCCTGCGACTGGAGATCCTCTTTTTTGAAGTAGGAGGGGTTTTCGCGTATCTCGGGGAAGGTCGAGAGGGTGAATGGCTGGAAGGTGGCTGTCGTCTCCCCGGAGAAGGTACGCTGCCAGCCGTTTTCGAAGACCCAGCGATCCACGCGATCGTCCCAATGGGCGCTGCCTGCGAAGATGCGGCGGGTGAGGTTGAAGCTGCCGGGACTGAACTCGAAGACGGTGAGGTTGGCGAAGACGTTTTTATCAGCGTCAAAGAACTGGTAGTAGAAGATGCGGGTAGGCTCGCCGTTGTTTGTGTTCTGGCCGGAGATCCACTTGCGATCAGGCCGCAGGAAGGTCTGCGCAGGCTTGCCCTTGATGACGGATCGGATGGCCTCCTGGCGACGATTCGCGGCGGGGAGGTAGAACTCATCGAAGGTGAAGAGTGAGACGGCGATGACGGCGGCGAGGACGAGCACGGGCGCGACGACGCGATAGATGCTGATTCCAGAGGACTTCATCGCTGTTAGCTCGGACGACTTACTGAAGGCGCCGAAGGTGATGAGCACGGCGACGAGCGAGCAGAGCGGCGTGACCTGCGACAGGATAAAGGGGATCAGGTTTAGCAGGTAGTCGCCCACCGTCACGAGCGGCGTGCGGTTGCGGATCATGTCGCCGATCAGCTCGAAGAAGGTGAAGACGATGAAGAGCATAATGAGCGAAGAGAGCACGAGGACGAAGTTCATCGAGTACTCGCGCATCACGTAGTCATCGAGCAGAAGCGGGAAACGGATGTGGAAGGTGCGGCGCATGAAGGTGGCCAGATCCGTAGGAGGATGGCTGGAGCCTTGTGTGCCGTCCTCTTTGCGGAAGAGGCGGGCGAACTGGGTGCTGAGTGTTTGTCCGATGGACGCGAAGATATTGAGGGCGATGCCGCCGCGTGAGAGCTGCTGCAACAACAGGGCTCCGGCGATGGCGAAGAGGATGTTGGCTCCCCAAACGCCGACGAAGGGTGGGAGCTTGCCGGATTTGGCGAAGGCGATGCCAACCAGCGAGAGGACGTAATAGACAAGGACGAGCAGGATGGTGATGACGAAGCCGGTGCTCTTGCCGCCGCGTTTGGAGGAGAGGCCGAGCGGGACGCCGACCAGCATCAGCACGAGGCAGGCGAAGGGGTAGGAGAAGCGCGTGTTCAGCTCGATGCTGTACGGCCGGCCGTTGGGAAGCTTTGCCTTCTGCCAGAGTTCGGGCAGCGTCAGGGCGTGGAGTGGCGTATCCGACCGGCTGACATGGGTATCGTCCTGCGCGCCGGTTTGGATGGGCAGGTTCATGGTGCTGAAGGTCGAGACCTCATATTGGTTCGGGTCGGTGCTGGAGATCTGGTGCTGGCCGCCGTCCATGAGGTGCATCTGGAGTGTCTGGTTGTCTCCATTGACGACGAGAGCCTGATCGGCGGTGGTGATGTGCGGCGTGGCGGGCTCGGTGAGGTCGGCGAGGAAGACATGTTGCCAGACGGCGGCTCCGGCTGCCGGTTTGACGTTCTGCACGTAGAGGACGTAGTTTTTCAGGTCCTCGTAGAAGACGCGTGGCTGGACTTCAAAGCTGGCTTGTGAGGACTTGAGCGAGTCCTGGAGCGAGAGCAGGCCGGCGGCGGAGCGTGGGGCAAGGTAGACCGAGTTGACGATGCCCAGCCCGAGGGCGGCGATGGAGATGAGCGAGACGATGCGGACGAACTGCCATGCGCCCATGCCGCAGGCGCGCATCGCGGTGATCTCGCTGTCGGCGGCGAGGCGGCTGAGGCCGAGCAGGATGCCGACCAGGACGGCCATCGGAATGGTCACGGTGAGCGCGTTGGGCAGCATGTAGGCGAAGATGCGCACGACGTCCCAGAACGAGGCCGAGTTGCGGACGACGAGCTCCAGGATCGTGCCCAGATCCTTCATGAAGAGCACGAAGGTGAAGAGAGCTCCGCCGAGGAGGGCATGGGAGACGACTTCGCGAAGAATGTAGCGGGTGAAGAGGCGCATGGTCGAGTGGTGCTCTTCCAGTGTAGCGTCTGTGGAGGATGAAATTGCGAAAGACGAGGGAATTACGGCCATCGGGCACGATACATTAGGATGACGTTTCAGCCTGGCTATTTTTTTTACTGAAGGTCTATGATTTCGCACACACTTGGTCTACTGGAGACCGACAGGCAAAAAAACATGAGTGTTCCTCCTGGGAAGGACCGGACCGTCGCGCCCGGCGCGCGCAAGTTGATCTTGCAGCCGCTGCGCAGGAAGGTGATCCAGATGGGGACGCTGCGTGCTGTCCTCTGGGTCACTGGGACGGCGGAGGTGATGGCGATCGCTCTGGGCTGGCTGCTGATCCGACTCATGGGATATTCGGCTGAGGCAGGCAGGGCAATTTATATGGCTACATCGACGATTCCATTAATTGTTGCGCCTATCGTTGGGGGGACGATCGTGCTGCTGTTGGAGGATGTGGAGGAGGCGCGCCAGGCGCTCCAGGAGATCTCTACTCATGATGGCCTAACGAGCCTCTTCAATCGAACGTATTTCATGGAGCGTCTGCGGCGTGAGATCTCGTATGCGGAGCGCTACCTGACACCTTTGTCTCTGTTGATCTTCGACGCAGACGACTTCAAGCGTATCAATGACAAATACGGCCACTCGGTGGGCGATCTGGTTCTGGAGTCCATCGCGCAGACCTGCACGACGCTGCTGCGTGAGCATGATGTGCTGGCGCGATATGGCGGAGAGGAGTTTGTTCTTCTCCTGCCTTCGACTGCCGCGGAGGGTGCTTGTCAGGTAGCGGAAAAGCTCCGTGTTGCCTTGGAGAGCATGAGAATCCCGGTTGAAGGGCAGGCTGATCGGATCTCCATTACGGTGAGTATTGGGGTCTCCAGTCGCAAGGGCTTGCAGGATACGGCAGACACGCTGTTTGCGCGTACGGACAAGGCGTTGTATCGGGCGAAGCTGGCGGGTAAAAACCGATGGACGCTGCTGTAGCGACTAGCCGAGGCCGATGCGCAGCAGGTCGTGGATGTGCAGGATGCCGATGGGCTCGCCTGCTTTGAGCACAAAGACAGTGGTGACGCTGCGGGCGTTCATCTGGAAGAGGATCTCGGGAGCGAGCGTGTGAGCGTCGATCGTCCAGGGACTGAGGGTCATGGCCTCTTCGACGGGACGATCGGTGAAGCCGGCCTTGAAGGTGCGGCGTAGGTCTCCATCGGTGACGATGCCGGTCAGCTTGCCGGTTGTGTCGAGGACGGCGGTGACACCGAAGCCTTTGGAGGTCATCTCGACGATGGCGGCGGAGAGCAGCGTGCCTTCGCGGACGAGCGGAAGCCTGTCGCCGGTGTGCATCAGAGAGTTTGCGCGGCGGAGTCTTGCGCCGAGACGGCCTGCTGGATGCAGGTCGTGGAACTCGCCGGAGGAGAATCCGCGGGCTTCGAGCAGGCAGACGGCGAGCGCGTCGCCGACGGCTAGCTGCATGGTGGTTGAGGTGGTTGGTGCGAGTCCGTTGGGACAGGCTTCCTGCATGGCTGGAAGTTCGAGGCAGATCTCGGCTACGCTGCCGAGGGCACTGGCGGCGCTTGAGGTGAGGGCAATGAGCGGGATGTGGAAGCGGCGCGTGTAGTCGAGGATGGGCGCGAGTTCAGGGGTTTCGCCGGACCAGGAGATGGCGAGGACGATGTCCTGCGGCTGCAGGATGCCGAGGTCGCCGTGGCCTGCTTCGCCTGCGTGGAGGAAGTGCGCGGGCGAGCCGGTAGAAGTAAGAGTCGCGGCGATCTTGCGGCCGATGTGACCGGATTTGCCGACTCCGGTGACGAGCGTTCTGCCGCCGCGCTCGGTGCGACTGAGGATGAGCTCGACGGCTTCGAGAAGGCGTTCGCCGAGGCTGCCGTCGAGAGCGGCACGGACTGATACGAGCCCGGCGATCTCGAGGGAGAGGGTGCGAGTGAGGGAGTCGTGGCGAGTGTTGTTGGCAGTCGTCTCGCTCATAGGGTCACAACCGGGAAGTCGGGGGATTTGACGAGCGTGTCGATGGCGAGGAGGCTGCGGATGAGCGCTTCGAACTGGCGGAGCGGAATCATGTTCGGACCGTCGGAGGGCGCATGATCGGGATCTTCGTGAGTCTCGAGGAAGACGGCGGCGACACCGACGGCGACTGCGGCGCGGGCGAGTGTGGGGACGAACTCGCGCTGACCGCCTGAGGTTGTGCCTTGTCCGCCCGGCTGCTGGACGGAATGTGTGGCGTCGAAGACGATCGGCGCGCCGGTGCGAGCCATGATGGGGAGCGAGCGCATGTCGGAGACGAGGGTGTTGTAGCCGAAGGAGGCGCCGCGCTCGGTGAGCAGGACGTTCTTATTGCCCGTGCTGGTGAGCTTGGCGACGACGTTCTGCATATCCCAGGGCGCGAGGAACTGGCCCTTCTTGACGTTGACGATCTTTCCAGTCTCGGCCGCGGCGAGTAGGAGGTCGGTCTGGCGGCAGAGGAAGGCGGGAATCTGGAGGACGTCGACGGCTTCTGCGAGCGGCGCGCATTGGGCGGCTTCGTGGACGTCGGTGAGGACGGGAAGGCCGAGCGTGTCGCGGATCTCGGCGAAGATGGGCAGCGCGTGGTCGAGACCGAAGCCGCGATGCGATGAGGTGCTGGTGCGGTTCGCCTTGTCGAAGGAGGTCTTGTAGATGAGGCCGAAGTTGAGGCGGGTCGCGATCTCTTTGAGCGTGGCAGCAGTCTTGAGCGCGTGGTCGCGGCTCTCGAGCACGCATGGGCCGGCGATGATGGTGAGCGGGAGCTGGTTGCCGATGCGGACGTTGCGGGCTTCTACGATGGCGTTGGGTAAAGTCACGGGGTTAAGTGTACTTCCTGTGCGTGATGGGCAACGCTGGCTTTCCCTCAGGGACTAAAATCCCTTTTCTTTCCCAGACATACGGCGCGGCTGAAGCCGCGCCCCTTCAAGAGCGCATCAAGCTGAGCCATTCCTAAACGTTGCCGTGTAGACTGGCGGACGCAGGCAAAGGATCGAAACGTGATGACTTGGAAGACGGCGAACTGTGTGGGCTCTGCCCTTTTGGTGGCGATGGTCGCGGTGTGCGTGTCTCCGGCGCGGGCGGCGGATGCTAAAGATCTTCGGGTAAAGACGAAGCAGGGCAAGGTGGAAGGCAAGGTCGATGGGCAGACGCGAGCGTTTCTGGGGATTCCGTTTGCCGCGCCGCCGGTCGGACCGCTGCGCTGGAAGGCGCCGATGGCTCCGGCAAAGTGGAGCGGCGTGCGCCAGGCGACGGAGTTCGGCAATCACTGTATGCAGCCGACGATCTACAACGACATGGTGTTTCGCGATCCGGGGATCAGTGAGGACTGTCTGACGCTGAATGTGTGGACTCCGGCGAAGGACAAGAAGGCGAAGCTGCCGGTGATGGTGTGGATCTACGGCGGCGGATTTCTTGCGGGAAGCACGTCGGAGCGGCGTCAGGATGGGGCGAATCTGGCGAAGAACGGCGTGGTCGTCGTGACGATGAACTATCGGCTGGGCATCTTCGGGTTCTTCGCGAATGAGGAGCTGGCGAAGGAGTCGGGCAAGAACGCAGCGGGAGATTACGGCCTGCTGGATCAGACGGCGGCGCTCGCGTGGGTGCAGAAGAACATCGAGGCGTTCGGCGGCGATCCGAAGAATGTGACGCTGTTCGGCGAGAGCGCGGGATCGTTCTCGGTGAGCTCGCAGATGGCGTCGCCGCTGGCGAAGGGGCTGTTCGCGCGGGTGATCGGCGAGAGCGGCGGAGCGTTGTATGGAAGCACGGGGGCTTCATACAAATCGTTGCAGGAGGTGTCGGCGAAGAACGATGAGTTTGCAAAGACGGTGCTGTCGGCCACGACGCTCGAGCAGCTTCGTGCAATTCCGGCGCAGCAGTTGCTGGAAGCGCAGATGAAGAAGAAGGAGTCGGGCGAGCCGATGCGATTCTGGCCCGATGTAGACGGCTACTTCCTCCCGGAGAGCGTGGGAGCGATCTATGCTGCGGGCAAGCAGAACGATGTTCCAATGCTGGCTGGCTGGAATCGCGATGAAGGTGGTATCGACCCGAAGGCTACGGTGGAGAGCTTCAAGGCTGCGGTGGAGAAGCTCTTGCCGGATCATGCGACGGAGTTGCTGGCGCTGAATCCGGTGACCGACGATGCGAGTGCTGTGCGGGCGCAGGCGGATTTGGCTGGCGACCACTTTATTGCGTACTCGACATGGAAGTGGCTCGAAGCGCAGACGAAGACGGGCAAGCAGCCGGTATATCGCTATCGGTTTGATCTGGCTGCGCCTGCCGATCCGAATCATCCGGGTGGCTTGGCGGCGTATCACTCTTCGGAGATTCCGTATGTGTTTGGCGATCTCGATCTGTTGAGCAGCTTCGGCTATGCGTGGCGGCCGGAGGATTTTCAAACCAGCGCGACGATGCAGAGGTACTGGACGAACTTTGCGAAGACCGGCGATCCGAACGGCGAGGGTTTGCCGAAGTGGCCGGTGTATGCGGCGAGCTCGCAGTGGCTGGTGATGCATCTTGGGCCGGAGCCGATGGTGGAGCCGGACAAGCATCGCGAGCAGGAGCTGCTGCTGGATAGCGTCTGGGCGAAGTAGCGATTACGGTGTTGGGTTTGGCAGGAAGCGGTAGCCGACGCCACGGACGGTGACGAGGTGGGTTGGGTTTGCGGGATCGTCTTCGATGTAGCGGCGGAGGCGGACGATGAAGTTGTCGATGGCGCGGGTGTCGGTGTCTTCGTGGACGCGCCAGACCTGTTCGAGGATCTCCTTGCGGGAGATGATCTGACCCTCGCGCTCGGTAAAGTAACGGAGCAGTTCCGCTTCCATCAGGGTGAGATGGGTGAGGCGATTGGGGGCGACGAGCTCGAGAGTGTCGAAGCGGATGGTGCGGTGGTCGAAGGCGTACTCGGCGGGTTGCGGCGGCTCGATTGGAGCTGCATCGGGCTCGGACGGCGCGTTTTGCCAGGCCATGCGGCGGAGGAGCGTCTTGAGGCGGATAAGCAGGATATTGAGATCGAAGGGCTTGGGAAGGTAGTCATCGGCTCCGGCTTCGAGACCTTCGAGGATGTCTTCGGTGCGGCCTCTGGCGGTGAGCATGAGGACAGGCGTGAAGCGCTGAGCTTCGCGAAGGGCACGGACGATGGCGAAGCCGTCCTTGCCGGGGAGCATGACGTCGAGGAGGATGGCGCTGGGCTTTTCGTCGGTGGCGAGAAGCCAGGCTAGAGCAGCGTCGCCGTCGGCCTCGTGGTGAGTGCGGTAGCCTTCGGCTTGCAGGTTGAAGAGCAGGCCCTGGGCGAGATGATCCTCGTCTTCGATGACAGCGATGAGCGGGGAGGTTGGGTTCGCTTCAGCCATGCATCCACATTACTGGATTAAGGCAATCGTGAGGCGCGTGCAGGCGAGGCCGAGTACTCCGGAGAGTGCTATGGTTTTTGGCCCGTGTTGCGTGGATTGGCCCAGGTAGAGGATGAGTCCTGCGATGGATAGTGCTGCGATTGCCGCTTCGTGTTGGAGTTGCAGGGTGATCGCGAGCCCGGCGAGTGCACCGAAGGCTGCACCTACGAGATTGCGGTTCTGGTCTGAGAGAATGGCGCTGCTCATGGGTTATTCCTTCTTGTTGGGCAAGGCTGGAATGTTCACTAGATGTTTAGTCCTGCCATATTGGAGGATGGGATTGAGTGTAAATCTGTCTGGGGTTTGGGTCCAGGGATTACAGAGGTCCTCGTAGGGCATGAATCCGTGAAGTGTCATGAGGCTTCTGGCGAAGTTGTAGGCAGCGATGAAGTCGGACAGGTAGTTCTGAAGTGGTTGGCGGGTATCGCAGAAGAAGCGTTTGACGGCCGCTCCCGTGAAATACCTGTGCCGTAATGCCTGCTTCCATTTATGGGGAAAGTAGGCACCATCCAATGCCGGAACGAAATACCTAAAAGTCGACGTGCATGCGGACGGTCTCGACCAGCGTGGGACCGCGGTCTTTGTTATAGCCGGGGTGGTCGATGTACTGGAGATCGAAGGCGTAGTAGATGCCGCGCCAGACGTGCGCGTTGTAGTAGCTCTCGAGGATGTCCTCGCGGGCGTAGTTCAGGTTGCCGTCGCCGAGCAGAAAGCCGAGTCCGCCGAGCTTCAGGTAGGTCTGGTGGTCCTTGCCGATGGCGTTGGTGATGAAGGCGAGGCCCAGTTTGTCGTTGGGGCGCGACCAGGCCCGGCCGGAGTAGTCGCCGCCGAGCTCGATGGTCTGGTCGACCTCGGTGTAGGCGAAGGACTCGTGCTGGCCTTCGTTCCAGCCGAACCGGCCGAAGGCACGGAGGTTCGGCGTCAGCTCCTGCTCGAAGTTGCCGCCGAAGCCGTACTTCACAGAGCTGAAGACGGCGTGCTTGTTGACGTCGGGCGTGGGGTCGGTTCCATTGAGGTATGCCTTGACCGCATCGCGGTAGAGCCCCATGTGAGCGTGGTTGACGTAGGTGAGGAAGCGGAGCGTTCCCTTACGCTCGGGGCTGACGAGCTTGCCGAGCAGGGAGTGGCGGATCTCGACCTCGCCGTTCTGGCCGCTGGCGCGACGCAGCGCCCAGTCGAGGTCGATGCCGTTGGGAACGGTGGGCATAAGGGAGATGGCATAGCGGGCGGACCAGCAGGTGTCGATGTACTCGGCGACGGCGGCGTAGGTATAGCCACGGGTATCTGCGGCATAGTCCCACGCGCCGTTGTTGTCCGCGGTCCAGTTGAGGAACTGGAGGTGGCTGTCGGTGCCGATGGAGTTGGCGTCGAAGTAGTCGGGCAGGCTCATCTTGCCCACGTGGAGCTCGAGGCGGCGCTCCGGGGCTTGCGTGGCGAGCGAGAACGGATTCCGCGTGGTGTCGACGAGCTTGCTGGAGAGGCCGATGGTCTGGTGGAGCTGGACGCGGGCGATGTACGGCTTCGAGCCAAGGTTCGGGTTGCGGACGACGTCGAGGTTGGTAAACCCGGCGAGGCCGAGAGCTTCGCTGAGGCCGCGTCCACCGGCGGATTCGAAGTCAAGGATGAAGTCGTTGGCGTGCTCAGGCGTGCGCAAAAGCTGTGCACCCAGGTAGAGCGTGCCGACGAGCGAGGTCTTGTACTCGCCGCGGCTGAGAAAGCTGTTGGTGCCCTCATAAGGAGAGTGCATGGGGCCGTGCGACTGGAAGACGATGTTCGCCTGTCCCGCCATGAAGAAGCGGGAGCTCTCGGTGTGCGGGAACATCGTCACAGTGTCGGAGGTGTCGGGCGCATTGCGGACCGCTGGCGCGGGTGCATTCAGGTCTGCCGGGGAGGGCGCGTCTGGCAGGAGTGATGTCTGCGCCTGGGCCGTGAGAGGCGCGGCGATCGCAAACAGACACGACAGGAGAAGGATTTGCCCCCAGCGGATGCAGCTTTGAGTCATCATGAAGTTGTTATGTTCGCGGTTCTTCATGAATAGAGTGAGAATCGTCATGGGAAGTTATGTTCCGGCCTGGAGTTCGTAGGGGGCTGGAAGATTATTTGTAGTATACCCCCTTAGGGTATTTGAAGAGTGAATAGGAGAAGAAAATCATGTCCCACGTAGAGCGGGAACGGACGAAGCTGCTGAATCGGGTGAAGCGGGTTCGTGGGCAGATGGATGCGATTGAGCGGGCGTTGACGTCCGACGAAGACTGCGCCAACGTGCTGATGTTGCTGGCGGCGGCTCGGGGAGGCATCAACAGTCTGATGGGCGAGGTGCTGGAGGACCACATTCGGCTGCATCTGCTACAGGACGGACACGCGCCGCTGACGCCCGATCTCGGAGAGGAGTTGATCGATCTGGTGCGGGCTTATCTCAAGTAGTCGGGCTAGCGAGCCCTGGCTCCCACAACGACCAGGCCGACTCCGGCGACCAGCGCGATAGTGCTGAGAATGGGAGGGATGGGAACGGTGCTCTTCTGTTCATGGCCGATCTGGACAGGACCCAGGTCAACGTCTTTCTTCTCATGCGTGAAGGTGAAGCCGCCAAGTGCAAAGCCGACGATGCCAACGAGGATCAGGAGAATGCCAACAATGGTTGCGGGTTTCATAGGGAGATAGCCTCTCGGAGTGAAAGTGAAGCACTGCGCCGTTCGATGCGCCAAATATTGCACTGGATGTCCTGCTGGAGCGCCGATGCCTACTTGCGGTGGCCATGGAGTCTGGAGTAATCTCTGGCTACACGGGAAAGGAGGATGGTCCAGCCTATGAAAATTGACAGTAATAGTTGCACAACAGTACGTGAGGTGACTGAGGCTTAGAGCGTCCAGCTCTAGTCCCAGCGGTTTTTTTACGCAGCAGTATCCGCAGCGGCCCACACAGGAGTGGACGCCTCAAGTCAATCCCACCAGATCACCGCCAGACGGCCCGTCGCTCCCTTCGAGCACGGGCCGTTTGCTTTTGGTATGAATCTGCGCACTAAAATAGAGACATATGGAACCCTTGGTCGTTGCCGGAAGAGCCTTTCAGTCGCGCCTCATCGTTGGAACGGGAAAGTATAAGGATGGAGCGGAGACGCAGGCTGCCATCGAGGCCTCCGGCGCGGAGATGGTGACGGTCGCGGTGCGACGGGTGAACCTTGATCGCTCCCACGAATCGCTGCTGGACTTCATCGATCCGCAGCGCTACTTCCTGCTGCCGAACACGGCGGGCTGTTACACGGCTGAGGAGGCGATCCGGGCGGCGCGTCTGGGGCGCGAGGTGGGGCTTTCTGACTGGGTAAAGATCGAGGTGATCGGCGATCTCGCCACCCTCTATCCGGATGTGCAGGCGACGCTTGAGGCCACGCGGGTGCTGGTGAAGGAAGGGTTCACCGTCCTGCCGTATACAACCGACGACATTGTATTTGCGAAGCGGCTGATCGATGCGGGCGCGGCGGCGGTGATGCCGCTGGGAGCCCCTATCGGCACCGGGCTAGGGCTCTCGAACCTGACCAATCTGCGGATTCTGCGCGAGCTGATCACCGAGGTGCCGCTGATCGTCGATGCGGGGCTGGGGACGGCGTCGGACGCGGCGCTGGCGATGGAGCTGGGCTTCGACGCGGTGCTGCTAAACACGGCAATCGCCGGGGCTCGCGACCCGATCCTGATGGCGGAGTCGATGCAGCACGCGGTGCTGGCAGGGCGGCAGTCATTCCTGGCAGGACGCATGCCGCGCAAGCTGTATGCGACGGCGAGCTCTCCGCTCGAGGGGATCTCGAAGTAGGAGTGCTGTTGCGGAGTTTGTGAGAGGATAGAGTCACAGGGAGGGGCAATGACTGACATTATTACCGGGCTGCGACAGGTGATTCAGGATATGATTGCGCCCGATCTGAAGTCGCACACGGTCAAGCTGGAGGCTCTGCAAAAGCAGAGCGAGATTCAGCATGATGCGGTGATGAAGACGCTCGATGCCTTTCGCGCCGAGATGCGGTCGGAGTTTGCGGCCCTGCGTGCGAACAATCAGGTTGAGGTCTTTCGTCAGGTCTCCCCGATGAGTGAGCGCATTGCCGTGGTTGAGTCGCGGGTCAAGTAAGGCTCCTCTTTCCTTTTAGTAGCTGTCGTAGACTGGACGCATGCGCGTCTTTGGCATCGATTGCGGTACGGAGTTCACCGGTTACGGTGTCGTCGAGGTGGACCGCGACGCCCGTATGCCGCGGCTGGTGCACTGCGCGGCGGGAACGATCCGTCTCAACAAAAAACAGACGACGCCGCAGCGGCTCGCGCAGGTGTATGCGGAGCTGACCGGGCTGATGGCGCTGCACGCGCCGGAGGTGGTCGCAATCGAGGAGGTCTTCTTCTCGGCGAACGCGAAATCCGCGTTGAAGCTGGGGCAGGTGCGCGGTGTCGCGATGCTGGCCGCTGCGACCAGTGGGCTTACGGTGGTGGAGTACGCGCCGCTCTCGATCAAGAGCGCGGTCGTCGGCTACGGGTTGGCGGCGAAGGAACAGGTGCAGTTTATGGTGACACGGCTGCTGGAGCTGAGCGAGGCACCCGAGTCGCCGGACGCCGCCGATGCGCTGGCCATTGCGATCTGCCACATCCACACGGCGCAGACGTTGCAGATGCAGGGCGCGCGACGGTGATCCGCTCCGGTGGTTGTCTCCTCGCAGCGGTCTGGTGCCTCGCGGGAGCGCTTGCCGCGCAGAGCACGCCTCCATCGCCAGCCGAGCAGCAGATCAGCTTCAAGTTCGATCACTCCGTTCCGGGTGTGTCCGTGCCTCGATACACGATCCAGATGCGAGGCGACGGCACCGGCTCGTATCACGCGGAGGCGATAGGCGCTCAATCGCCCGACGTGCAGACCTTCGAGCGCCCGCTGGTATTTTCTTCCTCTGCCATGAAAAACGCCTTCGAAGCGGTTCATTTTATCCGCTCCTCCAGCGAACCCTGCGCATCCAAAGCAAAGAACATCGCGGATACGGGAACGAAGACGCTGGCGTATCGCGATGCGGAGGGGGAGGGCGCATGTACCTTCAACTTCTCGGAGAACAAGGGAGCTGTGCAACTGACGGACCTCTTTCAGGGGATCGAGCTGACGCTCGAAGAGGGCCGTGCGTTAGCCTTCAAGCATCGCTTCGATCGGTTGGGGCTGGACGCGGAGATGGAGGCGCTGGTCACCGCCGTCGCGGACGGACGTGCTCTGGAGCTAGGCAACATCGCACCCACGCTGCGGTCGATCGCAGGAGACACCGAGCTGATACAGCGGGTACGATTACGGGCAGGCAAACTGCTGGACCAGGCGCAGGCAGCGCCCTAGAACTTTCTGGCCGCAGCAGGGTTTCCAATAGATAGGTTTGTGGAGGTTCTACCGTGAACGGCACGATACGTTTGCAAACGGGATTTCGGGTTGGTCTTCTGGCGGTTGCCGCGTTGAGCTTGATTGCAATCAGAGGCGCTATGGCGGACACGACCTCTCCGGGCCGCGCCGCCCGATTGACGTTTGCCGAGGGTTATGTCCACATCGGTCGCCCGGATAGCGCCGCTGGTGATCCAGCACAGTTGAATATGCCGCTCGTCGAAGGACAGACAGTAGTCACGGGCGAAGACGGGCAGGCCGAGGTCGAGTTCGAGGACGGCAGTATCGCCCGCGTGACGCCGAACAGCGCCCTGACGCTGGCTCATCTGACCGTCGATGGTGGCGGCAGCTACAACACGCAACTTGCCCTGGTGAAGGGGTTGGCCTATTTCGAGCTGCGGTCCGCGCAGAAGTTTGCATATACCGTGGATGCCGGCGGCGACCTGATCTCTCCGGCGGAGAACACGACGTTTCGGGTGAATATAGATGAGCAGCCCGCCACGATTGCAGTGCTGGACGGTACAGCGCACCTGGAGCGACTCGGCAGTTACAGGACCGATGTTCATGCCGGTGAGACCTTGCGCAGCGACACGAGCGACGGGTCGCGCTACTTTCTGACGCAGGAGATCGCGCCGGACACGTGGGATGCATGGAATGAGACTCGCGATCAGGCCGCGGCGGATGCGGCTACCGCGCAGACCTCTGCCCGCGACGGGGCCGAGGGGAGCCAGGGATACGGCTGGTCCGATCTGGACGCGAACGGAAGCTGGTACAACGTTCCCGGACAGGGACAGGTGTGGCAGCCGTCGGGCGGCGATGACGCCAGCTTCGATCCGTATGACAATGGCGCCTGGGTCTGGTCGCCGGGGCTCGGCTATACCTGGGCCTCGTCGTATAGCTGGGGCTGGACGCCCTTCCGCTGCGGCAGTTGGTCGTACTGGGATACCTTCGGCTGGGGCTGGAGCCCGAACTCTTACTGCGGAGGCTTCGGCTTTGCGAACTATGGCGGCGGATATGGCTATGGCGGCTATGTGAATATCGTTCTGCCGCCGCGGGGCTATCCGGTTCACCGTCCTCCCACGCCGGGCCATGGAGGCATCCATCCAATTGTTCCGGTTCATGGCAATCCTATTGTTCCCCGGCCTGCCATTCCCGTCTCTGGTCAGCGAAGGATCGCCGGCGTCGTTGCTACCCCGATCCGCCCGATCGGCGCGGAGTATACGGCTCGCGGTGGCAGCGCGGTTGGATCGTCCCTGCGAAACGACTATCCCGTCAACCAGACGACGCATGCTCCAATTCTCGGCGTTCAACCGGGACAGGGCATCGCGCGGCCAACATATGTGCAGGGATTTGCCGCTGGACAGCAGCCCGCCGCGGCCCAGATGACTCCACGTCCGGGGAATTCCAGCCAGGGAACGTATGTGCAGCGAGCACCGCAGGCATCAGCCCCAAGGCCGTCTGCACCACGGTCTGCTCCGCCAGCATCGCATTCGAGCGCTTCGGCTCCAGCCGCTTCGCACTCCTCTTCGAACAGCAAGAGGTAGCGATCAGCCAATCTGTGGTTGGGCCAGCCACCGGTAGAGTGCGGCCATTGGCTCCAGCCCCAACGACTCGGCGCGTGCCTGGGAGGGCATCTCCGTGGGCCACGCTGCGGCTAGCTGTTCGGGCGTATAACCGGCGGCGCGGAGATTGTTGTGCAACGTCTTCCGCTTCTGCGCGAAGCACCGTTTGAGGAAGAGATCGAAGCCCGCGACATCGACTCCCAGTTCGACGAAGCGTGGCGCAAAGTGCAGTCGCAACACGGTCGAGTAGACCTCCGGCGGAGGAGAGAATGCAGACGGTGGCAGGGTAAACAGGTTGTCTACCTGCGCGTTCATCTGCGCGGTCGCGGAGAGCAGCCCGTAGTCGCGAACTCCGGGTGCCGCCGCGACGCGGTCTGCCACCTCGCGCTGCATCATCAGCACGCCGCGGGTGAGCGCACCGGCGGAGCCAGCGGCGAAGAGCCGCAACAGAATATCCGAGGTGATGTAGTAGGGCAGGTTGCCGACGACATCGGCGGTCTCGCCTGCTGGAATAAGCGCGCGAAGATCGGCCTTCAGGACATCGCCTTCGTGGATCTCGACGTGCGGCTGTTCGCGGAAACGGAAGCGCAGTTCGGCGGCGAGGGATGAGTCAAGCTCGAGCGCGATGAGACGGTGGCAGCGCGTGGCGAGGATGTCGGTAATGGCGCCGTGGCCGGGACCGATCTCAAGAACGGTGCGTTGGCTCAAGTCGCCGAGAGCATCGACGATGGCATGGCGTGCATGATCGTCGACGAGAAAGTTCTGGCCCAGCTTCGGCTTATGCTTCATACCTCTACAGACTAACGGCTCTGGCGGATCGGCGGCGCTGGAGGAGGTAATGCAGTGGAATTCCGAGCAAAATGATTCCTGAACCGATCACGGAGTTTACCGGCTGATCGGCGAACGAAAAGACCAATAGCACGATGGCGGCGGCGATGAACAGCGCGGGCAGCACAGGATATCCCCACACACTGTAGGGGCGGTCGGCGGCGATGTCGCGGCGGCGGAAGACGAAGATGGTGCTCGCTGTAAGCGCGTAGAAGAGCCACTCACCGAAGATCGCGAGCGAGAACAGCGCCTGAAATCTGCCGATGGCCAGCAGTAGCAGCGAGGTCAGAACCGCCTGCAGGCAAAGCGATGCCGACGGCGTGCGGAAGCGCGGGCTGACATGCGCGAGCTGCTTGAAGAAGAGGCCGTCGCGTGCGGCAGCGAAGGGCACGCGTGCTCCCGACAGTGACGAACCGACGAAGGTCGCGGCGATGCTGATCGCCATGCCGAGCGAGACCAGCGACGCTCCCCAGTGTCCGGCGACGAGGCGCATAGCATCGGCGGCTGGCCTGTCGGCCATCGCAATGGCGGTTGCGGGAAGAACGTATTGGATCGCCGCGTTGGTGAGCATATACAGCGCGCCAACGATGGTGACGCCGCCGATCAGTGCAACGGGGAAGCTGCGTTGTGGCCGGTGCACCTCACCCGCCATGGTCGTAACGTCGCTCCACCCGTCGTACGCCCACAGCGCCGCAACCAACGCGATCATGAATCCGTTGAAGCCGCCCTTCGCCCCGGCAAAGCTGGTCCCGAAGTTATGCCATGCGCCGTGATGACCGGCAGCGAAGAAGCAGAACCCTGCGATGACGACGATCAGCAATCCTTTGAGCCACGTCAGCACAAGCTGCACATTCGCTGAGTTGCGCGTGCCGAGGATATTGAGCAGCGTAATCAGCCACGTTGTTGCGATGGCGAACACCTGTCCCCAGAGCAGGTGCGCAAAGGCAGGTTGGTTGAACGAGCTGAAGATGGCGAAGGTTCCGAGCACACGCGCAAGTCCGGCGGCGACGGTGGCAAGCGAGGCGGGCTTTGCCACGGTGATCTGCGTCCACATGAAGAGGAAGCCGGTCAGGTCGCCGTAAGCCTCGCGGAGGAAGGCATACTCGCCGCCATAGCGTGGGCGAGCGGCAGCGATCTCCGCATAGGTCATCGCGCCAAACAGCGAGAGCAGACCGCCGACGATCCACACGGCATACACTCCGGCCGAACTGCCAACCGCCGCCATCATCTCGCGGGGAACCAGGAAGATGCCGCTGCCGATGATGATGCCGACGACGATAGAGGTCGCGTGGGTCGCGTTCAGGACGCGGGGAAGTTCATGCTCTTGCTGGGCCATGGGTTTCAGGGCAGCGTATCACACCGCCCCGAAATCCATCGCAGAAATAAGCCGTTCAGGATCAAATGTAGTGCTTGAAGCTCAACCAGTCGTCTGTCAGGTTCTTCCGCCGTCCACGTACGAGGTAGATGTTGCGATGTTCAAAGGGCATCGAGAACGGCACGTCCATTCGACCCACGATCTGCACGGATTGATAGAACTCGCTGAGCTCCTGCGGTGTGGCTCCGTTGATGAGAATCAAGACATCACCGGTGTAGCCCTTCGGCCCCCACAGCCAGTAGTTGTTATGGCCGCTGATCGCAGGCGGCAAGCCGTGTCCAAGAAAGTCGATCGCGCCAGCCTCGCCGTAGTTCGAGCAAGCGATGCCGACATGCGCACGGTCCTCCGGCGATAGCGATTGGTATACGCGCGTCACCTGATCGACCTCCTCCTGCCAGCCGAAACGATCTGCATAGAACTGCGGCAGCGGCCCACTCGGGTCGTTCTCGGAGTTGCCGCTCGTTCTGTAGAGATGCATCGTCTTCGTGTACGTCAGCCACGTCTGTGGCCGCAGAACGGGAATCGACAAAGGCAGAATCAGCACCGCCGCCACAATCATGCAGGTCTCCATGATCGGGAAGGCAAAGATGCGGTTCCGGATGACGCCTACGCTTCTGGAGTAGTGTCGCTCCCACGCCACGCCACCCGCTGCAAACAGTACGGGATAGATCGGCACGACGTAGTAGTCCTTCGCATGAAGTGCCATCATGAGAGCGAGAAAGAGGAGATAGGTCAGCCCGATCCAGCGCCACTTTGATTGAGCTCGTCGCAGCAGCCACACCAGTCCCGCTCCCCAAATAAGTAACGTCAACGGTTGCAAGTTTTTGATCTGTGTCAGAAGGAAGGGAAGCGGACCCAGCTTGATGTTCTTGTTCTCGACGCGTCCGTTGTGTAGGAACTCGAGCGTCGGCCAGTGATGGTGAATCTGCCAAAAGAGGTTCGGCAATGCAATGAGAATCAGCAATGCGACACCAACTGCGGCCCACTTATTGAACAGTATTCGTCGCTGTGGAGTGAGGAGCAACGCCAGCAGCAGCGTGACGAGGAAAAAGGTCATCGATGGTTTGTTAAGCAGACCAAGCCCAGCGGAGACGCCGAAGAGCAGCCACCACCGCGAGCTTTCGCCGCGAAGTATCAGGATCAGCGCAAGCAGACAGCTCATCCAGAAGAGCGATTCGCAGGAGTTCATCGAGAGGAAGCCATCGAGCGCAAGATACTGCGGCGCGACGAAGACGCCGATCATCGCAAGCGCCTGCGCAGGTCGCCGTCCACCCAGCGACCATACAAGAACGCCCGTCAAAAAGACGCGCCCCGCACCTGCAAGCCCAGAGAGCATCCGTATCCCAACAAGCGATTTGCCGAAGAACGCCAGAGTCACCTTCGCCTGCAACGCCACCAGCGGCCCCTGGTCAACATAGCCCCACGCTAACTGCCGCCCGCAGGCGATGTAATACATCTCATCGCGGAAGTATCCCCAGCCAATGTGGGCCTGCCACGCGTTCAACGCAATGTGCAGTAATAGCTTGATGACCGCAAAGAACGTAGCGAGGCGAAGTGCTTCATGGAGCGCTAGATCGTAAGGACGGACGGCGGTTGTTCGTGCGGGCGGCATGGGGTCTCCGAAGGTTTCCATCATCGCATACGGAGTGCAGCCGAACTTTGTTCCAGACGGCATGAAGAATTACTTCTTGTCCTAGCAGCACGGCTGTGCGGAAATGGTCTAGCTGATAATCGGGACGCCGATGTCGCGCGTTATCGGCTCGCCATCGAAGTGGCGGCGAATCTTCTCTGCGGTGGCCGCGTTGACCACCGCCGTCAGTGCATCGTGACCGGCCTGCTTGATGCCACGCACGCTGCCGAAGTGTTCGAGTAGCCGCTGCCGCGTCCTCGGCCCTACGCCGGGGATGGCATCGAGCTCCGAATCTCGGTCGCGCATCTCGCGGCGTTTGCGATGATAGGTGACAGCGAAGCGATGGCTCTCGTCGCGGATCTTCTGCACCAGATGCAGCACCGGCGAGCGCCGGTCGAGCACCACCGGATCGTCCTCCTGGCCGTGGACATAGATGATCTCCTCGCGTTTGGCGATCGAGGCGAGCGGTTGCAGCGTGACGCCGATCTCTTCCAGCGCGGCGTATGCAGAATGTAGCTGTCCCAGTCCACCGTCGATCAGGATGAGCGAAGGGAAGGGCTTGTTATCCTCAAGCAGCCGCTTGTAGCGCCGCTGCACGACCTCGCGCATGCTCGCAAAGTCGTCGACGCCGGTGACCGTCTTTACCTGGAACTTGCGGTAGTCTGCCTTCTTCATCGCCCCGTCCTCCCACACCACCATCGACGCGACCGTCTCCGCGCCCTGGATGTGCGAGATGTCGAAGCACTCGATGCGGCGTGGCAGCTCTTCGAGCGTGAGCGCCTCCTGCAACGCCTCTTGGATCGCCTTGATGCTGGGTTGCAGCACGCGAAAGCGTTGGTCATACGACTGCTTTGCGTTCTGGCAAACGAGATCGACGAGGGAGCGTTTGTCGCCGCGCTGCGGTGCGGCGAGCTCGATCTTGTGCCCCGCACGCTCGGTCAGTAACTCGGCCAGCAGAGCACGATCAGGGAAGTCCACCGGCACAAGAATGGAACGCGGCACATAACCCTGATCGAGATAAAGCTGTTTCAGTAAAGCAGAGAAGAACGCCGCCGGGCTAAAACTTCCTCCCAGCTCCGTGATGCCGGAGTGCTGCGTCACCGGTGCCTCTTCAGAGATGTCAGGGGCGCTCTGCAAAGGATCGGGCTCCCATCGCGGCGCTGCCTCAAGCGCCGACTCATCGTTCAACGTATCCGAGAGCGACTCCGGCAACTCCTCCCAGAAGAAGTCGCGGCGATCGACGATCTTGCCGCCGCGCATGTGGAAGAGGTTCACGGCGAGCATGTCGTTTTCGTAGTGGAAGCCGAAGACATCTGCGTCCTCGTTGTCCGTCGTGGCGATGCGCTGCTTGTCGTTCATCTGGTGAACGGTCACGATCTGGTCGCGCAGTCGTGCCGCCAGCTCGAACTGCTCGTTCTCGGCTGCTTCTGCCATGCGCTTAGTGAGCGCCTGCTCCAGCTCGTTCGGCTTGCCTTCGAGGAAGAGTTGTACATCGCGGATGGTTTGCTTATAGACCTCCGGCGTCGTCAAACCCTCGACGCACGGGCCGAGGCAGCGCTTGATGTAGTACTGGAGACACGCGCGCGGGTGATAGCGCGACAGGTCCACCTTGCAGCTCGGGATCAAAAAGCTGCGGTGGATGAGATCGACAAGACGATATGCGAGGTTCCCCGGAAAGTAGGGGCCGAAGTAAAGGCTGCTGTCCTTGCGCAGCCGTCGCGTGACGAAGACCTTCGGGTAGCGGTCGTTCATCGTCAGCTTGATGTAGGGGTAGGTCTTGTCGTCACGCAGCAGGATGTTGAAGCGTGGCTTGCGCTGTTTGATGAGATTGTTTTCAAGCGCCAGCGCCTCGCGCTCATTGTCGACGGTGATGTATTCGACATCGACCGCCTCCCGCATCAGCGAACCGGTCTTCGCATTGGCCTGCGATGCCTGGAGAAAATACGACCGTACCCGCGAACGCAGGTTCTTCGCCTTACCGACGTAGATGACCTCGCCCTCGGCGTTCTTGTACAGGTAACATCCCGGCGAAGTCGGGAGCGTCCGGATTTTCTGGAGGAGATCCATCAACGTAATCAGTGTAGATGCCCAGAGGCTAGACCATCAGGGTCGGTAAATTTGACGCACAAACGGGGCAAAAGTTCCGGCGCGATCATGCAGCCGGACGCCAGTTGGGGTGTGTTAAATCTCTCCTAAGTGCTGTAAGTAAATGATTTAGCATGTCATGCAATAGTTTGGCCAAACGGTTGCATCACTTTCTCCGTGGTTGCACCTGCACTACAGGAGATTTGCACAATGACACTGGATATCCATACGACTCGCAAAGCCCCCGATTCTAGAATCTTCATCCTCCAGGCTGCCGTTCTAGGCACCGCTGCCTTATTTGTACTCACTGGCTGCTCCAGCAAGAACTATGTGCGTTCACAGACCGCCCCGATCATTCAGCAGACCAACGAGCTTGACGCGAAGACCGCCGTCGATCACCGCAACATCGTCGACACCGATGAGCGCGCCCAGAAGGGTATCGCCGGTGCGATGGATGCCGCGAACACGGCCGATCAGCACGCTGTAGCGGCGGGAACCTCCGCCGATGGCGCACAGAAGAACGCCCAGGACGCCTACAACCGCGTCGATAGCCTGACCGGTGTGGTTGCCAATCTGGACAACTACAAGCCGCTCTCCGACGTGAGCGTGACCTTCGCGTTCGACAAGTACGCACTGACCAAAGCCGACCGCGAGCAGCTCGACAGCTTCGCCTCGACACTGACTACCGCAAGAGGGTATATTCTGGAAGTCACGGGTGGAACCGATTCCACAGGTGACGCGCAGTACAACTATCAGCTCAGCCAACGCCGTGCCGATGCAGTCGTCAACTATCTGTCGGGAAAGCATAATGTCCCGCCGCACAAGTTCTACCTGGTCGGTATCGGGAAAGACGTACAGGTAGCCAGCGATCGCACCGCGGCAGGACGAGCAAAGAATCGTCGCGTTGAGATCAAGCTGATGTCCAACATGAGTTCGTCCGTTGCCTCTGCACCTGCACCTAACGGCCAGGAGTAAGCGCGGGCAAAGACCTTCGCTCCAAAGTCTGCAGTTGTAGTTCCTGTCTTATAGCTATTTGCCGAATCATGCAGTAGACGAGTAGCACCTTTCAACAAAAGCGGCGGGGAGCATGTGCAACACCCCGCCCGCTCCTTCCTCCCCAGAAGGACCCTCCCCAGCTTTACTGCTCCAGGCTTACTTTTCCAGTTTGCGATACACCACGCCCATGATGAGCGAGGCCAGGATCACCCAAGCGAACTGATACCAGTAGAAGAACGGAAAGCCCCACAATGCAGGCGTCGCTCGCGCATAGATCTGCGGGAAGCAGAGGCCAGCATAGGGCAGGATCAGCAGCAGCGCCCAGCGGCTGATGCCTTTCTTCGGTGCGTGAGGTATCTTGTCGGGCGATGTCATCGTCGAGCCCAGCATAAAGCACAGCAGTGGAAATCGAAACAACACATATCTCAATCGGGTAAAGTGGTTCTATGTCTGTTGTTGCCCGATCGGCACAGAATGAACCTGTCGTGATCGACGACCCCATCGCCCAGGCTATAGGCATCATGGCCCGCCTGCGTGGTCCCGACGGCTGTCCGTGGGACCGGGAACAGACCTTCGACTCCATCAAGCGCCACACGCTCGAAGAGACCTATGAGGTCTTCGACGCCATCGAGCGCCGCGCCTGGCCCGATCTGAAGGACGAGCTGGGCGACCTGCTGCTTCAGGTGCTCTTCTACTCGCAGATGGCCTCCGAGGCAGGGTACTTCACCATCCAGGACGTCGCCGCCAATCTGAACGCGAAGCTCATCCGCCGCCATCCTCATATCTTCGGCGATACGGTCGCGACCGACGCCGATACCGTCCTCCGCAACTGGGAAGAGATCAAAAAAGCCGAAAAGAAGGAGGCCGCTGACCGCCCTGCGTCACTGCTCGGAGACATTCCCCGCAGCATGCCTGCTATGCTCGAGGCCGGCAAGCTCGGCTCCCGCGCCGCAAAGGTCGGCTTCGACTGGCCGGATGCCGAAGGCCTCTTCGCCAAGCTCCAGGAGGAGATCGCCGAGCTCCATGCCGAGCTGACTCCGGGCGCCACCACCCCCTCACCAGCCGTCGAGGAGGAGCTGGGCGACCTGCTCTTCACCGCCGTCAATCTCGCTCGCCATCTGCGCGTCGATCCTGAATCCGCGCTTCGTGCCGCCAATGCCAAATTTCGCGAGCGCTTCGCCCTCATGGAGCAGGCCGTCGGTAGCTCCGAGGCGCTCGAGGCACGCACGCCAGTGGAGCTCGAAGAGCTCTGGGCCGTGGCTAAAAAGATCAAAAAAGAGCATGCAGGTGGGCCCCCGAAGCTATGACTCACGCACTTCGCATTGAATCGCTCGATCAACTCTCGCAGTTTGATCGTTGCGTCGATCTTCAAATCAAGGTCTGGGGCTACAGCGACGGCGACGTCATTCCCCGGCGTGTCTTCCTCGTCGCGCAGCGCATCGGGGGTCAGGTGCTGGGTGCTCTCGACGGCGACACCATCGTCGGCTTCGCCATGGCGCTGCCGGGCTACCGTAACGGCCATGCTTATCTCCACTCGCACATGCTCGCGGTGCTGCCGGAGTACCGCAACGCGGGCCTCGGCCGCCGCCTCAAGCTCGCCCAGCGCGACGACGCCCTCGCCCGCGGCTTCGATCTGATGGAGTGGACCTTCGACCCGCTCGAGATCAAAAACGCCCACCTGAACATCCACCGCCTCGGAGCCATCGTCCGGCGCTACCATGCCGACTTCTACGGTCCCTCCTCGTCGCCCCTGCAAGGCGGCCTGCCGACCGACCGGCTCTACGCTGAGTGGTGGCTGCGCTCCCCGCACGTCGTCGCCGTTCTGGACGGGCAGGAGCACCCCACGGAGACCGTTACAGCCCGGATCGAGGTCCCGGCGGTGGTCGCCCAGTGGAAACAGGATGCGGCACAGCGTATTCTGGCCAGCGATCTACAAACTGGTAACCGCATCGCCCTCCAGACAGCCTTCGCCGAAGGGCTTGCCGTTGTAGACTACGAACGCGATGCAACCGGCAACGGCACGTTTCTCCTTGCTCCCTGGACTGAGCACGACGCAGCAGCCACTCCCGAACGACAGGAAGTCGCCAATGATTAAGATCGATGCCATCCACCTCCGCGAGATCAACATGCCGCTCGCATATCCGTTTGAGACCAGCTTCGGCCTCACCACTGGCCGCCGTATCCTGCTCGTCGAGCTCGAATCCGAGGGCCTCACCGCATGGGGCGAGTGCGTCGCCGGCGAGCACCCCTACTTCTCCGACGAGATGATCGATACCGCCTGGATCATCACCGAGACCGAGCTCGCGCCACGTCTGCTCGACGCCGAGATCGAAGGCGGCGGAAGCTGTCCACGCATCTTCAAGCAGGTGCGCGGCCACCGCATGGCCAAGGCCGCCCTCGAGAACGCCGTCTGGGACCTCGAAGCACAACGCGAAGCGGTACCTCTCGCACAGCTCCTTGGCGGTACACGCGAGAAGATCGCCTGCGGTGTCTCCATCGGCATCCAACCCTCGCTCGAGCAGCTTCTGGATACGATTGCTGCTGAACTCGCCGCGGGCTACCAGCGCATCAAACTGAAGTGCAAACCCGGCTGGGACACGACGATCTTCGAGGCCGTCCGCAAGCGCTGGCCGGAGATTCTGCTGAGCTGCGACGCCAACTCCGCCTACCGCATGCGCGACTTCGACGCCATCGCAAGCTGGGACCAGTTCAAGCTGCTCATGATCGAACAGCCGCTCTGGTACGACGATTTCTACTTCCACTCGATGTTGCAGAAGCGCCTCGACACGGCGATCTGCCTCGACGAGTCCATCCGCAATCGCCGCGATGCGCTCGCCGCCATCGAGATGGAATCCTGCCGGATCATCAACATCAAAAACGGACGCGTCGGCGGCTTCTCGGAGGCCATCGCGGTCCACAACGCCGCCGCCGAGCGCGGTATCCCCGTCTGGTGTGGTGGCATGCTCGAGACCGGCATCGGTCGTGCGCATAATGTAGCGCTCTCCTCGCTGCCCAACTTCACGCTTCCAGGAGACGTCTCCGCCTCCAGCCGCTACTGGGCCGAGGACATCATCGAGCCCGCTGTTATCGTCAGCACAAAAGGGGAGATCGTGGTTCCCACCACGCCGGGAAGCGGCTATCCGGTCCAGCGCGACCGCATCGAAGCGCTCACCGTACGCCGTCAGACCCTTCGGCCAAAGGCACTCGTAACCGCCTAATTAATGTCTGTACCGAAACAGTTACAACCTCAATGATTCGGCAGCGGCGTCGCCAGAAGCTGCCGAATCGCATCCTGGTAGCTGAGCGGTCCGGGCAGTATCTGGAACTCCGACGCGTCAATCTGCGTGTTGACGTTCAGCGTCTTCACCATCAGCGCGCGCACGCTCACCTCCTGCGTGAAATGCGTGTAGATCCAGCGCTGATGGCCCGCGTTCGTCTGCTCCAGCAGCAGCTTGCCCCCCGGATAGATGTGCGCCAGCATCCCCCAACCGAGGTTCACCGGCTTGAAAAGGTATCCCTCCATCCGCACCATCTGGTGTGTCTTGATGTCGATCCAGATGCGTCCTTTGAGGCCGGTCAGCGCCTCCGCCGTCGTCGATGGCGGCGACCACTTCGGATTCGGCGCATAATCCATCACGACCTCGCCACTGCCTTCATCGTGCCCGGACTGAGGCTGTCCCGGAACATAGGTATAGATCATCGCATCGGGCATTAGCCGGATCATATCGGCGGCCAGCTTCTTTCCGGCGCTGTCATTTTTCACATGTTTTTCATAGTCCGACGGCGAAGCGATCATATCGTTCAACCGCTGCCGCTCCGCCGCATCCTCCTCCGGTGCCAGGGGATGCCCATCGCGAAGAATCAATCGTGCCACGGTTCCATCCTTACTCTCGATGACGTCGCGCACTTTTTCGCCCTTCTGATCGACCGTACGCATACGATAGCGAAGGTAAACATCGGATGGTTGCAGGAGGAGGATCTCATTCGCGGCTGTCTCCGCGGCCCATTGCCGTGGCGGCTTCGAGAGGGGAGAGTCCGTCGCCTGTGCCACAGCTCCTGCGGATAGCAACGAACTCGCCACGCCAAGCCAGACACCCAGCATCCATACCTGCCGTGGCACTTGAGAAGACACACGCCCATGAGTGCTAAAGTATCGCCTGTCAGACGCAATTCGCTTCAACGTTCGAGCTCCAGATCGTATCTCCAGCATGCTGGGTGTAAGACGTTTGCACCACGGACAAAGTTTGCCGGTTTGCCTCGCGGCATAGGCTTGGGTATAGTTCGGGCAAGACGTACTCAAATGAACTATCCCGATTAGGGTCATCCTACAGGAGCTATCACCGCATGAAACCAGCAGAGGGTTCTACCGTCATTGGAAAGTCCGTCACCATCCGGGGAGAGCTGACCGGCAGCGAGGATCTCTTCATGGACGGCCAGATCGAAGGTACGATCACGCTCACCACCAGCCGCTTGACCATCGGTCCCAATGCACGTGTCAACGCCGACATCAATGTGCACGACGTCATCATCTTCGGTCGTGTCGATGGCAACATCAAGGCAACCGGCAGCATCGATCTGCGTCAGACCGCAGTGGTTACCGGCGATGTCCTGGCCAACCGTCTTGCCATCGAGGAGAGCGCGGTCATCAAGGGCCGTGTCGAACTGAACCCGACGGGCGCATCCGCTCCCCAGTCATCGTAGAAAGGTATGCGGTCGTATGCGCAGTCTCTTCGGCAACCATGACAAGGCTGGCGGGCCCGGCGGTAGCGGAGAACGAATCCCGCGCCACTCCAGTGGATGGGCGCAGCTGCTCAAGCATCTGCGCACGCAGGAGTCCCTGCGCATCCTCGATATCGGGCCCACATCCTCCATCAACATCAACTACATCACCAGTCTCGGCCATAGCATCTACATGGCCGATCTGGCAGAGGAAGCAAGCCGTCCCGAGTGGATGGTTGCAGGCGAAGACGGAGAACCTCCGCACTACGACGTGGCAAAGTTTATCGCCACCAACCTGAGCTTCTCCGGCCGCGTCTTTGACGTCGTGATCCTGTGGGATGCAATGGACTATCTGCCGGAGCCGCTGCACGTTCCCGTCATGGCTCGCCTCCACGAGGTCACGCAGCCCGGCGGACAGATGCTCGCGTTCTTTCATTCGAAGAACATCGGACCGGAGGCAGCGTTTCGCCGCTATCATCTGACAGATTCGGAGATCGTGGAGATGCAGCTCTCCGGAAGCCAGCCGCTGCTTCACACCTTCAATAACCGCCAGATCGAGAAGCTGCTGGAGCACTTCAGCGGCACCCGTTTCTTTCTCGCGAAAGACACCCTTCGCGAGGTTGTAGCTTCGCGTTAGCCATAGAAATAAAAAAGCGAATAGGACGCATCATGCGTCCTATTCGCTTTTTAGCCTGGATTTCTACTTACTTGGCAGCGGTCTTAGTCGCGGTCTTCCGGCGCTCTGCCCAACGACGCTTCATCGCATCGGCAATACGCTTGCGACCCTCGGGGCTCAGCTTACGCTTGCGCGCAATGGGGGCGGCCGGTGCGACAACAACAGCAGCAGTCGCAGCGTTCTTGCTGCCCTTGGGCCGGCCACGGCCGGCCTTGGCCGCAGCTGTCGGCGTAGAAACGCCTTGTAGTATCCTGCGTGCTTCTGTAAGCTTCAGAATCTGTGCATCGATTCCAGCAATGATAAGACTGACTTCCACAAAAACCTCCATTTAGATCGGTTCAGCTATGAACTCTATTTCCTTAGGAAGAAAATCGAAGTCTGACCGTCACTTATATAGAAACGATACAGAATGAAATAAATTGTGGCAAACCACTTACGGCTATTTTTGTCACTTTTTATGAAAACGATTTCTACTTGCGAGATTTCATTCTGTCCAGAAGACTATTTATTTACTTCAAATTAAATAAATATTCCTGCGCGGTAAGTCCGTTCGCTTGAATCGAAACTAAAACACTACCGCTAAATAGTACCTAGCATCTGCCATGCATGACGAGCATGCAATGCTTGCAGGTACGATGTCGCGGACGAAGCCGGCAACGCTACAGGAGTTTATAGAGCCGAACTGGATGCCGTGACCACGCTGGAAAAACACTCGCACAACGCCACGATGGTAGACTTCGCTCAGTCATGCGACTTATTCCTCTGAGGCTCTGGCTTCTTACCGTACTCTCCGCAATTCTTCAAACACTTCCATTTCCCCTCGCAGGTCCTGTACCGCTCTGGAGAACGGCCTTCTGCTGGGTCGCGCTGGCACCATTGCTGCTAGCGCTGACGGGTAAGAATAGTTCCGGCGAGCCACTTACTCTGCGCCAGACTGCTATCCTCGGCTACCTATGCGGCATTCTCTGGTACTTAGGTAACTGTTACTGGATCTACCAGACGATGTATCTCTACGGCGGTCTCGCCAAGCCCATCGCCGTAGCTATCCTCATCCTGTTTAGTATGTACCTCGGCCTCTACCACGCTCTCTTCGGCCTTATTCTCGGAGCTCTTCGCCGCTCACGTCTCAGTGTTCAGGGCGCGCTTTTACTCTCGCCTTTTGCATGGGTAGCTGTTGAACTAGCCCGCGCTCGCATCACCGGATTTCCCTGGGACCTACTCGGCAACACGCAGGTCGATAACTCCCTTCTTACGCGCCTCGCTCCCATTACCGGAGTCTACGGTCTCTCCTTTGTCATCGCCGCCGTCAACGCGCTATGGCTCATTCGCATCCGTGTTCGAGAGCGTCGCCACACCCGGCAACTTCTCACGCTTGCAGGCGTCGTCATAGTTATCCTCTACCTTGTTCTGCTGCGCCATATTCATACCCCAAACCAAGTGGCGACTAACAACACCGCTACGCTCGTGCAGGAGAATCTAGGTGTCGGCACCGAGTCGCATGGTAACTACGAAACCTCATCGCAGCTCGTCGATTCCTTCTCGAAGCTCAGCGTCTATCCTTCCGCCGACCGCTGCCTCGGCATCCCGGAGGCTCCATCGACGCGCTGCATTCATTTTCTGGATGACCGGCCGCAAGGCACGCGTCCCATCGTCGCCACCGGACTCATCGTGTGGCCCGAATCGCCCGCCGGCTTCCGCACCGACGACCCTGCCTTCGCCGATCGCCTCAGCAACCTTGCCCGCGCTACCTCTGCTCCACTCATCATCGGAAGCCTCGGCGTCGTCCCCGACCCCGATCCCGCCTCCGCGCGCGGCGTGCGTGTCTACGACTCCGCTGCTCTCGTCCACGCCGATGGCACCTCCGCAGGCCGCTACGACAAGATCCACCTCGTCCCCTGGGGCGAGTACATCCCCTTCAAAGACTTTTTCTTCTTTGCCAAGAAGCTGACCGCCGGCGTAGGCGACATGGACCGCGGCACCGACCGCACCGTCTTCCGCACCGCAGGCCATGCCTACGGCGTCTTCATCTGCTACGAGTCCATCTTTGGCGACGAGGTCCGCCAGTTCGTTAAAAATGGTGCCGAGGTCCTCATCAACATCTCCGACGATGGCTGGTACGGCGACACCAGCGCCGCATGGGAGCACCTCAACATGGTTCGCATGCGCGCCATCGAGAACCACCGCTGGATACTCCGCTCGACCAACACCGGTGTCACCGCCGCCATCGATCCCTACGGCCACGTCACCGACTCCGCGCCCCGCCACATCCGCACCGCCCTCCACACTGGCTTCAACTTCGAGCACGACGTCACCTTCTACACCATCCACGGCGATCTTTTCGCCTATACGTGTGCCCTCATCACCGTGCTTGGCCTCGCCTACAGCTTCACGCGAGCTTCACGCGAAAAATAAACTAAACTAACCAGATGCTTGATGATCTTGAATTCCGTTACTCCCCGGTCCGCGACAAAGTCCGCGAACTGCGGGAGTATCTTTGACTCCGCCCGCCTTCGCCGTGAACTAGCCACCCTCGAGGAAAAGATCTCCGACCCCACCGTCTGGGCCGATCCCGCACGCTCGCAGCCGCTCATGCGCGAACGCAAGCGCCTCGAGACCCTCCTCGCCGACGACAACGAGCTACAGCGCCGCTCCGACGACATTGAGGCCTACTTCGACCTCGCCCGTGAAGGCGAAGACACCGAGCCCGACCTCAACCGCGAGATCCCCGCGCTCGTCGACTTCTCTGAAGCTCTCGAGTCGAAGACCATGCTCTCCGGCGAGACCGACGCGCTCAACGCCATCGTCACCGTCCACCCCGGCGCTGGCGGCACCGAGAGCCAGGACTGGGCCGAGATGCTCATGCGCATGTACATCCGCTGGGGCGAGCGCCAGCACTTCAAGGTCGAGATCAACGAGGTCCAGGACGGCGACGAAGCCGGCATCAAGTCCGCCACCTTCACCATCTCCGGCGAGTTCGCCTTCGGGCTGCTCTCGGGCGAAACCGGCGTCCATCGCCTCGTTCGCATCTCTCCCTTCGACTCCGCCAAGCGTCGCCACACCAGCTTCGCCAGCGTCTTCGTCTCGCCCGAGATCGACGACACCATCGTCATCGACATCAAGACCGAAGACCTCCGCATCGACACCTACCGCTCCGGTGGCAAGGGCGGCCAGCACGTCAATACCACCGACTCCGCCGTGCGCATCACCCACATCCCGACCGGCCTCGTCACCGGCTGCCAGAACGAGCGCTCGCAGCACAAGAACAAAGAGCGTGCGATGAAGATGATGCGCTCCAAACTCTACGAGTACGAGCTCGACAAGAAGAAGGCCATCAGCAAAAAACTCGAAGACTCCAAGCTCGACATCAAGTTCGGCTCGCAGATTCGCAGCTACGTCCTGCAGCCCTACCGCATGGCGAAGGACCTCCGCACCCGCGTCGAAGTAGGCGATGTCGATAAGGTGCTCGACGGCGACCTGCAACCCTTCATCCGCGGCTACCTCCGCATGCGCCGCGAGGGCAACTTCCCAGCCGAGATCGCCGAGGACGACGACCTCTAACCACCTGCCCAAGGCGGTCATTTCGAGTGAAAGACCTATGATTACCGGGTGCCCCATCTTCGCGACGGCCTCATCGTCACGAAGTTGGGCATCGTGCAAAGCACGACCGCTTTCCTCGACCACGCCTCAACACTGTCATCCGCAATGAGCAGATAACTCCCAGCATCCCTGCACCTCGATCCGCATCCAATCGTCCATGAGCAATCAGGACAAGAACGACCAAGCCGGGGAATCCAAAGAAATCCGCAAACAGCTTCTCGCCCTCCTCAAAGGCGGACAGGCCCACGTCACCTTCGACGATGCGGTGAAAGGCTTTCCTGCCAACCTCCGCGGAAAGGTTCCCGACGGCCTGCCCTACTCCGCCTGGCAGATCCTCGAGCACATGCGCATCACCCAGCGCGACATCCTCAACTTCAGTGCCCCGCCCACCGGCGGCTACCAGCCCATCGAGTGGCCGGACGACTACTGGCCCAAGTCCGCCGAGCCGCCCTCCGCCAGCGCCTGGGAGCACTGCATCGCCGACATCCGCACCGACCGCGAGCGCTTCGAAACCCTCCTCACCAAAGAAGACTCCGACCTCGCCAAGCCCTTCCGCTGGGGCAACGGCCAGAACCTCCTCCGCGAGGCCCTCCTCATCGCCGACCACAACGCCTACCACCTCGGCGAGCTTATCGTCCTCCGCCGCCTGCTAGGAGCGTGGCACAAGTAGGGCACGAGGGTTCATCAGCCGATACGAAGGATGATGGAGACCTGTAGGGGGATAAAACTCCTCATGAGTAAAACGAAACCCAAGTCTCGGGAGAAATCGCCCCGACGCTACATTCTCCGGATGATGCCCGGCAAAGAGCCCCTGGACGCCAAGCGTTTCGAACGCAAAATCAATCACAGCGCGTGCCGCCTCTTGAGCGAAACCCTGGCTCCAGTAATCGGGTCGCAGATGAACTCCCATCTCAAAAATCTGCTCGTCACTCCGGTAAGGCCGCAATCCGGCGCATCCGACAAGCTCATGCGTTTGAAGAGAGAAGACAGGCCAGTATTGAACCTTGTAGGCGCTCATCATTTCGATCTCGCGACTGAGTCGTTCGCCGACCTCATCCGGAGTAAAAGGGCCACCGATCAGCGAAGATACCCTGGGATCACCCCAAAGCGTCATGGCCAAAGCCAGATCAGCTTCGTTCCACTGGCTGAACCCAAGACGATCCGTCGTCAAAAAATAAGTCCGCGACCAACCCACTCGACACTCTCCGATGGTTTGCCTTCCTCAAAAAATACTACGAAGAGAATGACCTCTCCCTTGCACCGTCCCAGCGGGAATGACAATCGATGCGGCTCCCCGATACAGTAGGGTTCTCAGGAAAGCAGGTTCAAATTGAAATTGTGCTGGATGATTGCTTGTTTCGGACTCCTCACCGGGCTTCATGCTCAGACGCCTCCAACCGTAGTGCATGGCCCCGCGCAACTGCCCGGCAAGGGGCTTGCGCAGCACGATTTCCTCTACGCCGGAGAGTCGCACAATCGCAGGATCTTCATTGTGCGCAAGGGGCAGATCGTCTGGAGCTACGACGACCCAGCCGGCAGGGGAGAGGTCAGCGATGCGGTGATGCTCTCCAATGGCAACATCCTCTTCGCGCATCAGTTCGGCGTCACCGAAATCACCCCAGACAAAAAGGTGGTGTGGAACTACGAGCCGCCCGCAGGTCATGAGGTCCATACCGCCATCCCCATTGGGACGGATCACGTGCTGTACATCCAGAACGGCGACCCCGCCATCCTGCGCGTCGTCAACATCGTCACCGGAAAAACCGAGAGGGAGTTCAACCTGGCGACGAAGCAGCCGGTCAGCGTGCACGGGCAGTTCCGCCATGCTCGCTTGACCACACAGGGAACCCTCCTCGTAGCCCACATGGACTTGAGCAAGGTCGTCGAGTACGACTCCACCGGAAAAGAACTCGCCTCTTATCCCGCCGACGTTCCCTGGGGCGTCACGCCTTTACCAGGCGGCAATATCCTCATCACGGATCGGCACGGCGTCCGCGAGATCACTCACAGCGGCAACGCCGTTTGGACCTTCAGCACCGTCGACGCGCCCGGCTACGCCTTACCCAACATGCAGCAGGCGTGGAGGCTGCCCAACGGCAATACGGTCGTCGATAACTGGTCGAGTGAATGGAACCCCTCCCCAGAGAGCGGCCCAGGAACGGTACAGGCCATCGAGCTCACTCCAGCAAAACAGATCGTCTGGGCGCTGCGGGAGTGGGAGCCTCCCGCAAACCTCGGCCCCGCGACCACTATCCAGTTTCTCGACGAGCCCTCGGCGCCCGAGAACGTTCACTTCGGAGAAATTCGCTAAGGCGC
The DNA here is from genome assembly GCF_013410065.1 of Granulicella arctica. Lineage (NCBI taxonomy): Bacteria > Pseudomonadati > Acidobacteriota > Terriglobia > Terriglobales > Acidobacteriaceae > Granulicella > Granulicella arctica. The sequence continues at coordinate 1,712,772 of NZ_JACCCW010000002.1, read as the reverse complement.
GATCTAAAGTACGATCCAGGACCCATGAACGAACCCGAACTCATCCGCTCCATGCTCGCCGCGAAGTCCATCGCCGTCATCGGCCTCTCCGACCGGCCCGACCGCCCCAGCCACTACGTCTCCGCCTACATGCAGCAGCACGGATACACCATCTACCCGGTCAATCCATCGCTCGACACCGTACTCGGGGAAAAATCTTACGCCTCGCTGAGCGATCTCCCCATCAAGCCTGACGTCGTCAACGTCTTCCGCACGCCGAACTTCATCCCCGCCATCGTCGACGAGATGCTCACCCTCGGCCTCCCCAACCTCTGGGTCCAGCAGGGAATCGTCAACCTCGAAGCCGCCGCCCGAGCCGAGGCAAGCGGCATCCGCGTCGTCATGGACCGCTGCCTCATGGTCGAGCACCGCCGGGCGCAGCCTTCCTGATCCCTGCGACAAATGTCATTTCGGCGTCATCCAACTGCAATGTCCGCGCTGTTAGCCCTACAATCGAACTAATACAATGACCTTCCGCCGACCAGCCGCCCTGTTCACTCTTCTGTTTGCCCTGCTTGCGCTTCCTCGCGCTCACGCCCAGATGCAGGAGGTCGGCGACGGCGGCCCCGGCCCCATCAAAGCGCAGCACATCACGCTGGAGCTCGTCTCGCTCGCCCCTGCTATCGCGCCCGGCGGAACCCAGCAGGTTGGCCTCGTCGTTACGCTCGAGGAGAAGTGGCACGTCTACTGGATGAACGCCGGCGACGCAGGCGAGCCGCCGAAGATCACCTGGACCCTCCCCACCGGCATCACCGCCGGTCCTATGCAATTTCCCATCCCCAGTCGCCTCCCTAACGGCCCGCTTATGGACTTCGGCTACGAGGATGCCGTCGCCTTTCCCGTCCAGCTCACCGCCGCCAGCACCCTCAAGCCCGGCCCCGTGCACCTCGACGCCCACGTCCGCTGGCTCGTCTGCCGTGAGGTCTGCATCCCCGGCAAGGCCCACCTCGGCCTGAACCTCAACGTCGCTCCCGGCGCACCCGTCGGGCAGCCTGTCGGCGCACTCGGAGCAGCCCTCAAGCTTATTCCCACGCCGCTTCCGGACGATGCGAAGTTCACCGTCAAAGGTGGCAAGACCGACCTCGTCCTCACCCTCACCACCGGCGATAGTGAACCCGACGCCGAGTTCTATCCCGCCGACCCTGACCAAATCATCAACGCCGCCGAGCAGAAGATCACTGTGCTCCCCGACGGCATCCAGCTCCGTATCCCCCGCGCTCCCGAGCTCACCAGGCTCCCCAACGAGCTCCACGGCGTCATCAAGCTCGCCGACGACGTAGCTTATGAGGTCACCGCGCCCGTCGTCCCCGGCGAGGTCGCCGTAACCCCCGGCAGTGGAGCTCCCACGCCCGCAACCTCCGGCGTCACCACCATCACCGCCATCGGCCTTGCCTTCGTCGGCGGCATCATCCTCAACCTGATGCCCTGCGTCTTCCCGGTCCTCTTCCTCAAGGGACTCGCGCTCGTACAGTCCTCGAATGAGGAGCGCAGCCGCCTCCGCAGCCACGGGCTCGTCTACACCCTCGGCATCCTCGTCTCCTTTTGGATCATCGTCGGAGCCCTGCTCATCCTCCGCGCAGGCGGAAGCCAGGCCGGATGGGGCTTCCAGCTCCAGTCGCCCACCTTCATCGCCGTCCTCGCAGCAGGTCTCTTCTTCTTCGCTCTGTCCCTCGCCGGACAGTTCGATCTCGGCCTCTCCCTCACCAGCGTCGGCGGCGACCTCGCACAGAAGCAGGGCTACACCGGCAGCTTCTTCACCGGAGTCCTCGCCACTATCGTCGCCACCCCTTGCACCGCGCCGCTCATGGGAGCCGCCATCGGCTTCGCATTAGCCCAACCCGCCGGGATCACCTTCGCCGTCTTCACCGCCCTCGGCCTCGGCCTTGCGACGCCATATTTAGCTCTCAGCTTCCAGCCCGCCTGGACACGCATCCTCCCGCGCCCCGGCGCATGGATGGAGGTCCTCAAGCAGCTCACCGCCGTCCCGCTCTTCGCCACCGTCATCTGGCTCGTCTGGGTCTACGGACGTCTCTACTCCTCGCCGACAGAGGCTGGCCAGGGCGTCGATCACCTCGCCCTGCTCCTCGGCTGCCTCCTGCTGCTGGCCATCGCCGGATGGGCGCTCGGTAAATGGCCCGCCCGTCGTGGTAGCACCATCGCTGCTGTCCTGCTCGCGGCCCTCGGCCTCGCCATCCCGCTCTACCAGCCCAAAGACACCAGCCTCGTCTGGACCTCCTACACCCAGCAGGCCCTCGACCAGGCCCGAGCCGCAGGCCGCCCCGTCTTCATCGACTTCACCGCCGCCTGGTGCCTGAGCTGCCAGGTCAACGAGCGCGCCGTTCTGAAGTCTGCGGACGTCCAGAAGCAGTTTCGCGACCACAACGTCACCCTCCTCCGCGCCGACTGGACCCAGTACGATCCCGAGATCACCAAAGAGCTCGCCTCCATCAACCGCAGCGGCGTCCCCACCTACGTCATCTACCCCGCCGCACCCTCCGCCCCGGCCGACGTCCTTCCCGAGCTGCTCACCAAGGACATCGTCCTCACCGCACTGACAAAAGACACCAAACCATAAGCTCCAAGCACGGAACCAACCGCCGCACGACGACGTACTATGGAGCAGTTCTTCCCGAGGAGAGTCATGATCCGAAATAGTGCGACAGTATTGCTGGCGATCGCCATGGGTGTTCAAGGCTACGCGCAGCAGGCCACGCTCAAAGGCATCGAGTCCAGCGACCTCGATCGTAAGGTCCAGCCCTGCGACAACTTCTACGAGTTCTCAAACGGTGCCTGGCGCGCCGCCAACCCCATCCCAGCCTCCATGGATCGCTGGAGCCGTCGCTGGCAAGCCGGCGAGGTCAACAAAGATAAGCTCCGCATCATCCTCGACGAGATCGCCGCGCAGCCCTCTCAGGCTTCAGGCACCCCCGCTCAGTTGACCGGAGACTTCTACGCCGCCTGCACCAACGTCAAAGCCATCGACGACGCTGGTGCAACGCCCCTCAAGCCCTACCTCGCGCGCATCGATGCCATCCACGACAGCAAAGAACTCCAGCGTGAAATGCGAGATCTCCAGGCCATCGGCGTAACCGTCCCATTCCTCTTCGGCAGCGTGCAGAACGTGCATGAGCCAAATAACATCATCGCCGGCGTGAGCGCCTCTGGCCTCGGCCTGCCGGATCGCGACTACTACGTCAAGCCGGAGAAGCGCTTCGCTGACGCGCGCGCCGCCTATCTCGTCTACATCGCCAAGCTCTTTACGCTCACCGGTGTCTCTGCGGACAAGGCACAAGCGTCCGCCCAGACCGTCATGCAGATCGAGACTGCCCTCGCCAAGGCTTCGCTCGACAACGTCGCCCTCCGCGATCCGCACGCCACCGATCACATCGCCGACCTCGACGCGTTGCAGAAGATGACACCCCACTTCGACTGGACCGCCTTCTATCAAAACGTGAACGTCCAGCCCGGGGTCATCAACATCGATCAGCCCGTCTTCATGGCAGAGTTTGACCGCCAACTGGCCTCAACCTCGCTCGCCGACTGGAAGACCTACCTCCGCTGGCAGCTCCTCAACAGCGAAGCCGATACCCTCTCCCAGCCCTTTGTCGACGCCCATTTCGGCTTCTACCAAAAGCAGCTCGCCGGTGTCGGCGAACTCAAGCCTCGCGGCACCCGCTGCGCCGAGCAGACCGATCAGTACCTCGGTGAAGCCCTCGGTCAGGAGTACGTCAAGCGCTACTTCCCGCCCGCGGCCAAACAGCGCGCCCAGGACATGGTCACCAACATTCTCTCCGCCATGCACGACACCATCGGCGGCCTGGACTGGATGACCCCGCCAACCAAACAGAAGGCCCTTGAAAAGCTCGCCTCCGTCAACGTCAAGGTCGGCTATCCCGACAAATGGAAGGACTACTCCTCCATCACCATCACCCGCAGCGACTACTTCGCGGACTCCATCGCCGGCAACCGCTTCCAGGTCGCCGATGATCGCACTCTGATCAACAAGCCCGTAGACCGCAGCCGCTGGGGCATGACGCCTCCCACCTCAAACGCCTACTACAACCCCGTCCTGAACGAGATCGTCTTTCCAGCAGGCATCCTCCAGCCACCCGCCTTCGGCGTCAACGCCGCCGATGCAGTCAACTATGGAGCCATCGGGGTCGTCATCGGTCACGAGATCTCGCATGGCTTCGACGATCAGGGTTCGCAGTTCGACGCCACCGGCAAGTTGGAAAATTGGTGGACCCCCGACGACCTCGCCAAGTTCAAAACCAAAACCGGTTGCGTCGTCAACCAGTTCAACGCCTTCACCATCGACGGTGCGCCGGACATTCATATCAACGGCAACCTCGTCCTCGGCGAGTCCATCGGCGACCTCGCCGGTCTCAAGATCGCCTACCTCGCCTTCAAAAAGACCCCGCAAGGCCAGTCAAACGTGAAGATCGACGGCTTCACCCCCGACCAGCAGTTCTTCATCGCATGGGGCCAGTTCCGCGGCGACGAAACCCGCCCCGAGACGCAGAAGCTGATGGTACAAGGTGATCCGCATCCCGTCGCCAAGTACCGCGTCCTCGGTCCTCTATCCAACTTCGCACCCTTCGCCGAAGCCTTCAGTTGCAAGTCCGGATCAGCTATGACCCGCTCCGCAACCGACCGCTGCATCGTCTGGTAAGCCATCACTCCTGCAAACGACCAGGGCCGGAGCAGACTCACGCTCCGGCTCTCATGCAATAAGTTCCTTCACAATATGCGCCGCCCGTATCGCACTCTCGCCATCTGCATGCATTCCAACCTCTGAAAGGCTCGCTATCTGGAGGCAGGCCAAGCGCACGAACGCGAGAAAATTCTCTACCGTTTCGACGTCTTGATCCGAGCAATCTCTTCCATCCGCTGCGCCAGCAGCTTCTCGCGCCCCTCGTTCGTCGGCTGGTAGTACCGCCGCCCCGCCAGCGAGCCCGGCAGGCACTGCATATCCGCCACGCGCCCCTCCACATCGTGCGCGTACTGGTAGTCCTTCCCATAGTCGAGCGACTTCATCAGCTTCGTCGGAGCATTCCGCAGATGCAGCGGAACCGGCTCAGCAGCGGTAGCCTGAATATCCGCCTGCACCGCCCCATACGCCGTGTACACCGCATTCGACTTCGGAGCCAGCGCCAGGTACACCACCGCCTGCGCCAACGCCAACCCACCCTCCGGCTGCCCCAGAAAGTGCATTGCATCCCGCGCACTCAGGCAAAGATTCAGCGCCTCCGGAGCCGCCAGCCCAATATCCTCCACCGCCATCCGCACAATCCGCCGCGCGCAGTACATCGGATCTTCGCCCGCCTCCAGCATCCGCCCCAGCCAGTACAACGCCGCATCCGCGTCCGAGTTGCGCACGCTCTTGTGCAGCGCCGAAATAATGTCGTAGTGCTGCTCGCCCTTCTTGTCGTACAGCAGCACGCGTCGCTGCAACGCCTCCGCCGCCATCGCCTTCGTAATCGTCCGTTCGCCGCGCCCATCCGCAATCTTCGCCGCAACCTCCAGCGCATTCAGGGCATTGCGCGCATCGCCGCTCGCGTAAGACGCCATCATCGCCAGCGCATCCTCATCCGCCTCAACGCCCAGCGTCCCCAGCCCGCGCTCCGCATCGTTCAGCGCCCGCAGCAGCAACCCCATCACCTGCTCTTCTGTCAGCGCCCGCAGCGTATACACGCGACACCGCGACAGCAGCGCCGCATTGATCTCAAACGAAGGGTTCTCCGTCGTCGCTCCAATCAGCCGAATCGTTCCCCTCTCCACATATGGCAGAAACGCATCCTGCTGCGCCTTGTTGAAGCGATGAATCTCATCCACAAACAGAATGGTCCGCGACCCAAACCCCGCCGCCTTCTCTGCCTCCACCATCACCTGCTTGATCTCCTTGATGCCGCTCAGCACCGCGGAGAACTCAATGAAGCTAGCCTGCGTCACCTGCGCAATAATCTTCGCCAGCGTCGTCTTGCCCACCCCCGGAGGCCCCCAGAAGATCAGCGACGCCGCATCGTCCTTCTCGATCGCCAGCCGCAGCGGCATCCCCTCGCCCAACAGATGCTCCTGCCCGGTGTACTCCGCAAGCGTCCGTGGCCGCATCCGCTCCGCCAGCGGAGCCTGCCGTGCCGTATTTGCAGCCGCCATCGGCGATGCGTCAAACAAGCTCATACGCGAGTCCTCTGCCGCGAAGCCTCATACAGCAACAAGCTCCCCGCTACGCCCGCATTCAAACTCTCCACCGGACCAGGGCAGGGAATCGTCACCTGCCCATCCGCAATCTCCAACCACTCCGCCGCCAGCCCTTGTCCCTCGTTCCCAATCATCAGCGCACATGCTCTCGCAAAGTCCACTCCCTGCGCCGCATCTCCCTCTGCACCAACAGCCGCCAGCAACCGCACCCCCCGAGCCCGCAGCCCCGCCACCTCATCCAGCGTCGCCGACACTACCGGCATGCGAAACACCGACCCAACCGAAGCACGCAGCGCCTTCTGGTTCCATGCACTCACCGTCCCCGGAGTCGTGATAACTCCCGTCGCCCCAAACGCCTCCGCCGACCGCACCAGAGTCCCCAAATTCCCCGGGTCCTGCAACCCGCACGCAATCAAAATCAACGGCGCAGCCTCCGAAGCCGCACCCAGCACCGCCTCCAGCGTCCGCACCGGAGGCACCAGCAGCGCCGCCACTCCCTGCGGCGACTGCGTCTCCACCACACTCTGAAACACATCCTGCGCCAGCCGCAGCACCTCGACGCTTCGCGGGACGATCCCCGGCACACTCCGCCGCTCGCTCACGAAGACCGTCTTCAGCACCATCCCGCTGCGCAGCGCCTCCTCCAGCAGATGGTCGCCCTCAATCGCCACCATCCCGCCCGACAGCCGAGCCTGTCCCGCAAACGCCGCCCGCAACTGCTTCACCCGCGCATTCGCCCTGCTCGTCACCACATTGAAGTCCATATTCATCTTCGCTAATTCTACGCCTTTCCTCTCCGTATGATGATTGCGCATGTCGGAGGTCGGAGTGGGACGAGGAGATTAAAAAAAAGCCAGCAGCGCTGAACTCACGAACCCACGTCCCCCGCAATTGAGCCCAACCCCTTCCGATGCTATCCTCCGAAGTTGTGGGCCACACCCACAACGCGCCCTCGGGCGATACATTCAGGAGCCACAATTTTGACGGCTGAGATTCTCCGCGTTCATCCCGACGAGCCCGAACCGCACTGCATCGACCAGATCGTCGCCAGCCTCAACACCGGCAACGTCGTCGCTCTGCCCACCGACACCTTCTACGGACTCGCCGTAGACCCGGTCAATCTCCACGCTGTTGACCGCATCTACGACCTCAAATCCCGCGCCCGCCACAAACCCCTCTCGCTGCTCATCGCCGAGGTCGCGCAGGCCTACGAGCTCGCCCGCAACCTCGACACCGCCTTCGACCGCCTCGCTGAAAAGTTCTGGCCCGGCCCACTCACCCTCGTCGTCAAGGCCGGCTCGAAGCTCCCCCTGCGCGTTACCGCCAACACCGGCAACCTCGCCCTCCGCGTGCCTGAAGCCGCCATCTGCCGCGCCGTCGTCACCCGCCTCGGCCTGCCCATCACCGCCACCTCCGCCAACCTCAGCGGCTACCCAGAATGCACCCACGCCAACGGCGTCCGCGAGCAACTCGGCGACAAAATCCCCCTCATCGTCGACGGCGGCCCGACCGCCCGCTCCACCGCCACCACCATCGTCGATCTCTCCGGCGGCGGCAACTCCTGGATGATCCTTCGCGAAGGTGCCATCCCCACCCACGAAATTGCCTTAGCGTTACAGCACTAACGTTCTCGACCACCTTAAACAAAACTGTCATCCTGAGCGAAGTGCGCAGCACGCAGCCGAAGGACCTGCATTTGCCGTTGCTTGTTTTTCTCTCCACAGCCAAAAAAATTCTGTCATCCTGAGCGAAGTGCGCAGCACGCAGTCGAAGGACCTGCGGTTGCACTTGTTGTTGTTTGTTCTTCGTCGATTCCAATTCAACAGCAGCCAACAATCCATCGTTTGGAAGTGCACAACCTTTAGCCGTATCCTTGTCCCCATAAGCTGTTTTCTTTCGCAATCTCCTATGACTCCTGCCACCTCCAACCAGACCCGTCCCGCCAGCCGTTTCGTCCTGCGCCTCGTCGGACTCCTGCTCCTGGTCACCCTCGCCTGGTTTGGTTGGGTCTACTACCAGATCGCCACCGTCGCCCAGCAGGATCAGGCCCAGACCGCCGACGCCATCGCCGTCTTCGGTGCCGCGGAGTACCTCGGCCATCCCTCGCCCGTCCTCCACGCGCGGCTCGATCACGTCCTTACTCTCTACCGCAAGCAGGTCGCGCCCCTCGTCATCACCCTCGGCGGCGGCAGCGACAAGGACTCCGGCAACACCGAGGGCGGTGTCAGCCGCGACTACCTCCTCGCCAACGGCATCCCCTTCGACAAGATCATCGCCGAGACCAGCTCCTTCGACACCGAGGAGCAAGTCGACCGCCTCGTCGAGATCGCCCGCGAGAACGACCTTCACCACATCGTCGTCGTCTCCGATGGAACCCATCTCTTCCGCATCCGCGAGCTCTGCGAGGACGATGGGCTCGACGTCTACACCTCACCCCGCCCACCCTTCGGCAACATCAGCAACTACGACCTCGCCCAGCGCTACCTGCACGAGATCCTCAGCTACACCTTCTTCAAGCTCCACATCAACACCGACGGCCTGCACCACTGGCTCGAAGACAAACCCGAATAGCTATCCCCCGCAAACCGCACAAACCGGGTAAATCGGATGCAAACCGGGTGCCCATCTTCGCAACAGCCCTATCGTCGCTAAGGTGGGCATCGTGCAAAGCACGACCGCTTTCCTACATCATCAGCCGCATCCCCCAATAACCCACCACCGCCGCCACTACCGTCGAGCAAAAATTCACCAGATCATTCCCCAGCCAACCCTTTCGCTCCACAGTAGCTCCCAGCCAGCTATCGAATAACAGCCCAGCCACAGCAGCCCCGAACACCACCATCCCCATCTCCCACCGCACAAACCGCGTCGCTGCAGTCACCAGCACAATCGCACCCGCCGCCGCCGCTCCCAGCGTCGTTCCCGCAATGCTGATGCCGCCATCCGTTCCCGCCGGAACCTCGCTCCAGCTCGTAATCAACAGCGTCCGTCCCCCGAGCGCCTGCCCCATCTCCGACGACACCGTATCCGCCGTAGCCTCCGCCAGCGCCGCCAGGCAGGCCGCCAGCAGCAGCGGCGAGGCCGCACCCGCGCACAGCCCCGCGACCCCAAGGTTCGCCAGCACCTGCGCCGCCCGCCGCCCCCGCTTCGGCTCCGCGACCCCCATCCGCTCCTTCCGCGAGCGTCCGAACCGCGTCGCTGCAAAGGTCAGCACGAACAGCGTCAACAACGCAGGCATCGCCGTCTGCTGCCAGCTCATCCCAAACCCCTGCGCCAGAAGGATATTCATGCACACGAAGCCGCCCAGCGCCGCCGCTGGCCCTGTAGCCGACCGCAGCAGCCATACCACCAGCGCAAACGCCGCACTCCCCGCCAACGCCACCCAGAACCAGCGCGGATACGTCCCCAGGCGGTGAAACGCCCACACGACGATCAATGTCTTGGCCACCAGAAGTCCGCCCATTGCACCCGACAACATCTCGGACTGCATCCGGTCGCGCTCCCCCGCAATCACCTTGCCCTGTCCTCGCGCCGTCTGTGTCCTGCGCATTTTGGTCCTCATCGCCCACCCTACTCCTATGTGATTTACAATCGATGCTAGAGCATGGCCAACACCAGAACCATCGTGGGAGCAGTTTTGCAATCAGGAATTGAAGCAGCAGGGAACTCCGTATCGCGCTCGGCGCGACACCTCATTCGGTCGATGGCTCTTGCCACTCTTGCGGCAGCAGGCTTCACCTCGCTGATCGGCTGCGGTAACACCTACCGTCCGGTCGTGGCTGCCATCAACCCGGTTGGCCCCTCATCTCAACCGTCGAAGTACGCCATCGCCATGTCGAACCCCGGCACCGGCAACCCCGGCCTGATCACCATCGTCGACTTCTCCGGCGATACCGTGCTCATCACCGCGAACATCGGTGTCGATCCGAAGTACCTCGTCCTCAATGCGACAGGGACCACCGGCTACACCATCAATGGTGACGGCACACTCAACGTCTTCGGCATCTCCACCTCGCTGCTCACCAGCCAGATCCTCGAGACGACCCTGCTCTCCGACGCGAACCCGGTCAGCATCTTCCCGCAGGGGACCAACACCTACGTCAGCGAGACGGGTCGCAACGCCATCGGCGAATTTCAGGGCTCACCCCTCGCGCTCAAGCAGGAGCTGACCGTCACCGATCCTGTCTATGTCGTCGGCCTCTCCGCCGCTCCACGCGTCTACGCCCTCAGCGGCAGCGGCGGCAGCGTCTCCTCCATCGAGACCGGAACCAACACCATCTCATCAACCTTCAACGTCGGCACGAACCCCGTCTACGGCATCATGAGCGCCGACGGCAAGCGCGCCTACATCATGAACAAGGGCAGCGGTACGGTCAGCGTTATCAACGTCCAGACGAACACGCTCGATAGCTCCACCGCGCTCCCGACGGGCACCATCCAGGTCGGCACCTCGCCCCTCTGGGCCGACTTCGCCCCCACGCTCTCGGAGATGGCTGTCGCCAACGCAGGCAACGGCACCACCAACGGCACCTTGAGCCTCATCAGCATCCCGCTCTGTAGCGCCCTGGCCTCCACGACCAACCCCAACTGCGACACCACCAACCCTGTCGACGCCACTGGCTTCGGTACTGTGCTCGCCACTGTCCCCGTCGGCGTTAGTCCGGTCATGGTCTCCGTCTTGCAGGATGGAACCCGCGCCTATGTCGCCAACAGCGGCGATACAAGCCTGCCCTGCGTTTCGACCTCGACCAGCACGGCCACGGGCAACTGCTCGGTCTCCGTCGTCAATCTGACGAGCAACTCGGTGACCAAGACAATCCCCCTCTCTTGCCGCCCCTCCTACATCGCCGCAACGACAGGCACGCCCACCGGCAAGGTCTATGTTGTCTGCAATGATAGCGGCAACCTTGCCGCCAGCCAGAACATGACAGTCATCGAAACCGACACCGACACGATCGACACCACCATCCCCCTTCAGGGAACCGGCGTATCCGTTCGCGTCACTGCCCAGTAGTAGAAGTCATCTCCATAAGCAGCAAGTAAAAGAGCCATCCTTGAGAGGATGGCTCTTTTACTTGGCTACATACTCCGCGAAGTACCCTAAGCCCCCACCATGATGATCGGCATCGTCGGCGTCTGCGAACCGCCGTCAGGCTCAATCGTCACTGCGAATGCCTTCGCCTGCACACCCTGCGGCAGCTCCGGCAGAATCACATTGCCGTTGCCGCGCCCATCCGGCCTGAAGGTCCCCGCCGGCATCGGTGCTCCGCCATTCGCCGGAATCAGCCACAGCTCGTAGACCTTCGCAAGCGGCAACTGGTCCAGATTGTTCGCGCTGAACAGCAGTGTTCCCTTATTCGCAACATACGTCGCCTTGCCCTGGGGAACAGGCTTGGCCGCCGGTGCCACATTCAGCGTCACTCGCATCGCGGAGCTGTCCGTCAGCGCATCCATGATCGCCTTCGCCCGAGCAGCATCGGCCGACATCGTCGCCATCTGCGCCGTCTCCGCCTTCAACTGCGCCGACTGGTCCGCAACCGTCGCCTGCATCTGCACGCGGTCCCGGTAAAGGCTCGTCGCCGAGAAGGCAACACCCGCAGCCACCGCCCAGCCGAGCCACGGCAGCAACTTACCGCCCGAGCCCTGCTGCTTCGCCGCACTCGGCATCCGAAGCGCACCGCTGGCCTCGACCTGCGCCGCCCGTTCGATCGACGCAACCCGCTTCTCGCGTGATACCTGTTGCAGAAAGCGTTCACGCGCCCGTGGTGCAGGTGTCTCCAGGTCAACCGATAGCGCGACGACTGCCAGATCGCCCTGCGCCGCGATCAACTCGTTCTTGCACTCACTGCATATCTCTATGTGGCTCTGAACAATCCCGGCCTCATCGTTGCTGAGAAGCTGCATGGCATACAGCGCCAGATCTTCTGAATCGATATGTCTTTGGTCTGTCATGCCTGAAATGCCTTTCTCAGCGTCAGCAGCGCGCTGCGAATACGTGTCTTGACGGTTCCAAGTGGATCGCCCGTCATCTCTGCAATCTCTGAGTGCGTCAGTCCATCAAAGAACGCCATCTCCAACGTCTTGCGCTGCTCGACCGGTAGTAAATGAATCACCGACCGAGCCTTTTCCATCATCGAGTTCCGCTCCACCTCATCCGCGATGTTGTACGTCGAGGCCAGCGGCAGATCGTCAATCTGCTCCGATGGACGCCTGCGCCGCAACGCGTCGATCGAGCGATTCCGCGACACAACCGCCAGCCAACCGCCGAGGCTTCCCCTCGTCGCAGTGAAGCTGTCCGGATTGCGCCATATCTGCATAAAAATCTCCTGAAGCACGTCCTCCGCCGCCGATGGATCTCGGAGAACGCGAAGCGACACCGAGTACACCACCTTCGAGTAGCGATCGAAGATCGACGCCATAGCCTGCTCGTCGCCCTTCTGAACAAGCCCCAGCAGAGTTGAGTCGTCCTGACTCGATCCCGGCGGCATATTCAGTACTCCCGTATCCCTATACATAAAACGCACCCACTGACGGATTAGATTGCAATCTAGTAACCTTTAAGCACGGTGTTGCACGGTTTAGGCTTAGTAACATTGCTTCGGTATCCTTCGTTACATAGGAACCGGTAACGGTGCATCGACAGCCAGTGTACGTTATCTCATCTCTCGCCTATATCCGTTATACCCTCGACCGTGGGGCGCAGATCAAAAGCGACATCCACACAGTCCCGGAAAGTTTTTAAGATGAAAGTACGACTCGACAAGATGCTCGTGGATCAGGGCTTTGCCGCCTCACGCGAACGCGCCCAGGCTCTTATCCTCGCTGGCCGCGTCCTCGTCGATGAGCAACGCATCGACAAATCCGGCACCCCCATTCCACCCGATGCCACCATCCGCGTCATGGGCGACGACCTCCGCTACGTCAGCCGCGGTGGCCTCAAGCTCGAGCGAGCTCTATCGCACTGGTCCATCGACCCCACCGGCCTCGCCTGCATCGACGTCGGCGCCTCCACCGGAGGCTTCACCGACTGCTTCCTCCAGCACGGAGCCGCCTCCGTCCTCGCCGTAGACACCGGCTACGGACAGATCGCCGAGAAGCTCCGCAGCGATCCCCGCGTCACCCTCCGCGAACGCTGCAACGCCCGGCTCCTCACCCCCGGCGAACTCATTCCCAACGCCCCCGCGCCCATCACCCTCCTCGCGATGGACGTCTCCTTCATCTCCGCCACCCTCGTCCTCCCCGCCGTCTTAGCCGCATTAGTCGCAGAAGGTGAAACGTGGCCAGGCCACGCCATCATCCTCGTCAAGCCTCAGTTCGAGGCAGGCCGCGAACATGTCGGCAAAGGAGGCATCGTCCGCGAGCAGGCCGCCCGTCAGCTCGCCATCGACCGCGTCCACGACGCCGTCCTCGCCCTCGGCGGAACCCACACCGACATCATCGACTCTCCCATCCGAGGCATGGAGGGCAACCACGAGTACCTCCTCCACGCCCGCTTCGGCCAGCAGACACCCTGAGAACCCGTTAAAAATCTCAGAGGTTCCCTGAAAGAGCCACGTCGCTCGATTCGTAAAAATGCTAAGGGGCGCATTCAGTAGTCACCTGATGGCTGTTATCGAGCCAGTGCAGATAGGTGTCGATACTGTGATTGCAGCCGATATTCTGCTTTGCAAAGGGCGTTGCGTCGAAGCTGTAGGCTACTTCGACATGCTCGAAATCGAGGTTGCCGATAGTCAGTGGGAGTTTGGGGATAGCGTCCTGGGTGTTGACAATGCGCCAGGAGGTAATCGGCAGGGCATCGAAGATCTGCTTGAACGCGAGGTCGCCAACCTTTGGCGAAGCCAGGGTGCTGAGCACCGAGATGTCGAAACTTTGCGTAACGCTGTTCTCGAGGACAAAGAGCGTGGCGAGCGCGGAGCCGAGGCTGTGACCGGTGACCACAGTGGGACGTTCGGGGCGGGTACGGCCTGCGGCAAATTCGCGTACGACGCCGCGCTTGATCTCGCTGCGGACGGCGAGCTGGTCGAGCTGCTCGGCGAAGGATCCGGTGAGCTCAGGCTCAACGGCAGCGGTGGAGCCAGATGTGGTATCCGGCACGGGTACGACCTGCAGCGTGGAGTAGATCTTGTCGAAGCCGAGGGCCACCTTGCCAGCGGAGGGCACCTGCTTGAACGGCACCTGGAAGATGGAGGTGGCGTCGTCGAGCCACTCAACTTTGCCTTCTGTGCCTCGGATGGCGATGATGCGGTTGTCGGGGTTGACGATCTCTTGAGCGACGATGCCGTAGAACGCCGGAGTCTCGCTCTGTAAGAGGAAGTCCGACATGTCGATCCAGGCGGCGAGCTCCCAGCCGGTAGGAATGAATTTTTGGGGGTCCGGACTCAGACTACTGCTGTCTGCTTTGTATATGGAGGTGACGGCTGCAACGAACTGGCCGTATAAAGCTGCCTTGGCGGGGTCGAGGGTATCACTCATTAAAATGCCTCCCTACTACAATAGGTGGAATGTGAGGTACGTGGGCGGAATGCTACCGCCAAGCGGGGGTAAAGCTCAAGTCAATTTTTCGCTAGTAGGCGAAGAATCGTGCGGCCTGCGGTTCTCCACCAATACGCAAGGAATTATATTGGCGGCTGTTGTGCATTCGGCCGGTATCCAGGACCGGGTCGCGGCGTGAGCTTTACTGCTGCGGCTGTCCTGCCAATTCACCCCCATCACGACTATCTTTGTCGATGGCGGCTACACGGGAATCTTGATCGATTGAGCCAAGAAGATGTTCAGCGACACCGCCAGGGTGATCAAACGCAGCGACAAAAAAGGCTTTCAGATGCTGCCCAAACGCTGGATCGTCGAACGTACCTTCGCTTGGCTCAATTGGTCCAGACGTCTCGCCAAAGACTACGAAATATCCCACAAATCAGCCGAATCCATGATCCACATAGCCTTCGCACACCAGCTATCCGTCGAATCATCTAGTTTCTGGACAGATTTTTAGAAGCCGCCTCGCACCCCGATCAGCGAGCGCGGCGCCACGCTGAGATCGGAACACTTCCATCGGGCGTAGCAGGCACGCGCCAACTCAAATCATCGCCCTCAAGAGTGAACGGCCGCGTCTGCGTAGCACCATCCCAGTTCGGAAACGACGCACGCTCGATGTGGAAGGTGATCGTCCCCTTCGCTGGATCGACACTATAGCGGCCAAAGTGGCAGCTAATAGCAACCGTAGCATTCCTGTACTCTTCCGGCGTCCCGTGGGCTTTATCGCCAGAGGAAAACTTCGCCCGATCCGACCGGAAGATCTGGACCGTATATCGACCATCCGCTCCAAACACCAAAATCCCTCGCGGATCTTCTCCATACGCATGGACGCGAGTTCCATCCGGCAGAAGATTATCCGCCGCCGTAAGTGTCCAAATTCCCACCAGCGACGAACCCATCACAGCAGCAGGCGGCATAGCAGCCTGTGCCACCAGTTCAAGGGGTGGAATGGTCATAAGAAATGCAAATAACAAAACACCCCATGCAACTGCTATCTTCCTGGTCCGACGGTTCATGGATACTCTCCTGATCTTTGATCGCTCACCACAACATTCCATTGCGAAAGCACCATGAGTTTCAAGCTATAGTTGAGAAACATCGGGTACAAGTTCGTAATTTTTATGAAACAGGTGAGATTCTCTAAACAATGAATCTGGTGAACTTCGACCTCGATACCTTACGCACCCTGATCGTCGCCAGTGATCTCGGCGGCTATGGCCAAGCGGCATCTCGTCTCGGACGCACTCCATCCGCTATCAGCCTTCAGATGAAAAAGCTCCAGGAGGACGCCGGCGCAACCCTCTTTCGCAAACAAGGCAGAGGGATAGCGCTCACCGAGGCCGGAGAGATCGTGCTTCGCTACGGACGCAAGATGCTTGCCCTCAACGATGAGCTGCTGGACACGGTCCAAGGCGCGTCGCTGGCCGGCACCATAAGGCTCGGCTTCTCGCAGGACTTCGCCGATACCGTCCTGCCCACCGTGCTCTCGCAGTTCACCAAGCTCTATCCTCTGGTGCAGATGGAGGTCCGCATCGAGGGCAACGCCGCACTCGTAGAAGCGATCGAGAAAGACCAATTGGACCTGGCCCTCGCCGTGGGACAGGCGGATCGCCCAACCGCACAGGTCCTCGGAAACATAGAGCTGGTTTGGATAGCAGGACAGGAGTTCGCGAAGCGAGAAGGCCAACAGCTTCCCCTCGTCCTTCTCGGCCCTCAATGCGCCTTCCGTAAAGAAGCGATTCTCAAGCTCGATCAGGCAGGTGTGCCCTGGCGTATCGCCGCAGTAAGCCCCAGTCTGGCTGGCCTGTGGGCCTCCGCCATCGGAGGTCTGGGCATCACAGTACGAAGCTCTCTCGGACTGCCCGCGAAACTTGTCTGGGATAAGGCAATGTTCGACCTTCCCAAACTAAGTTCGTTCCCCGTGACCCTCCATACCCAGCAGAAAGTCATGAGCGCCGGTGTCGAACGGCTATACGCCATCGTAAGCGAGGCCGTCTCCCGGCAATTGCCAACCATGACCGGAAAGAAGTCACGGAAGCCTAGGTAAAGACCACGGATGAAGAGCCATTTTGAAACGGCATGCACAACTCAACTCCATCCGTCGAAATTCTCAAGCCTTTGCACCCACGCAACCCGTTACACTAGAGATCAATGCTCCTAGCTGCCATCATCTCGAAGCCGCAGAAGCCCGAACTCGCCTCCATCCTACCCGAGCTCGTCTCATGGCTGAAGGACCACGACTACGGCTACGTACTCGACCTCGACAGCGCAGCCTATCTCGAAGGCGAGCGTGGCTTCGAGCGCCCGGCCCTGCCTCTGCACCAGCCCAACCTTGTCATCGTCTTCGGCGGAGACGGCACGCTCCTCGCCGCGGCCCGCGCCTTTGCCCGCACCGAGACGCCCATCCTCTCCGTCAACCTAGGCTCCCTCGGCTTCCTCACCGAGACCCCGCTCAGCGACATCTACAACACTCTCCAGGCCTGGTGCGAGAACGCCGCCGCCATCGACATCCGCGCCATGATGCACACCGAGCTCCATCGCGACGGCAAAATCTATCAGGAGTGGGACGCCCTCAACGACGTCGTCATCGCCAAGGGAACCATCGCCCGCATGGCCGACTTCTCCGTCGAGATCGACCAGCAGTTCGTCGCCACCTTCCGCGCAGACGGCATCATCGTCTCCACCCCTACCGGGTCGACAGCCTACAACCTCGCCGCCAACGGCCCCATCATGATGCCCAGCGTTAACGCCATGGTCGTCACGCCCATCTGCCCGCACCTGCTCACCATCCGCCCCATCGTCGTCCCCGGCGAGTCCACCGTCACCGTCCACGTCGTCGGCGTCCCCAATGAGACCTACCTCACCGTCGATGGACAGGAGGCAGTCGAGCTCTACCTCGGCGATCACATCCACTGCCACCGCTCGCAGTACAGCGTCCGCCTCCTCCGCCACCAGCCCAACGGCCTCTTCAACGTCCTCCGCTCCAAACTAAAGTGGGGCGAGCGGTAGTGTCCCGTCTCCTCATAGCTATTGGACCTCCGGTTTAGCGTTACCCTCCTGCAACCAGAGCAAGGGGGCGACAGAGATCAGGCCGCGGAAGAATGACAAATCCGGCCGAGAAATACGAAACATTTTTTTTTTGCAAAACTTTTTTGTAAAAAAGGTGTCTTCCTTGTTTGGAAGGTTTCGACCTAATTCTCCATTACAGGAAATGCATGACTTTAAAGCTGAGATATTTTGCTGTCACCTGTGCAATTGCTTTTACCCTGAGCGTTGCCTGCGAGCACCGGGCGTACGCATACGTCGATCCAGGTTCAGGTCTCCTTCTCTTGCAAAGTCTGAGTGCTCTCTTCACCGGTGCTCTCTTCTTCTGCCGAAAACGCCTCAAGTCTCTGATCACCCGCTCCACAGTGAAAGAAACGCGCTCAGAAGCAAACTCAGAATAAATAGAAGTGCGTTCTTCTGGCCCTTCTCCAACAATGCCTGCATCCACGTGACTTCATTCGCCGACGAAGTCACACGATAGTTAGAAACTAGGGACGTCGATACGGCGATCTCGCGGTCGCAGAGAACCACGCTGATTTGATGAAGACTTCTTCTCGCCCCGATCAACCGATAAAAGCTCTTCTTCAGCTGGTTGCGGTCGGCCTCGGCATCACGACAATCTCCCTCCTGTGGGTCGTCAGCCCCCTGGTCGCTCCGGATCACAATCCTATCTACCACTGGAGCGGCCCCGCCTCTACACTCTTTGTTCCCGTCATCCTTGATTTTTTAGGAGGCTGGCTCCTGCTGACGCTACTGCTCCTCTTTGCACAACGATCCAGGCGATTCCAGCTCTATCTATGGACAAGCATCCCTCTCCTACTCCCATGGATCATGTTGAAGAACATCGCCATCATCTGCGGCATAGGGCTCCCCTACTGGGCCAGTTGGCTTCTGCTTGCGGCGTCACTCATCGCAATCTTCTTATTACTTACACGCTGGAGACGGATTCTTCAGACATACTTCGAGCGCGTCCGGCGACTGGTGATCACCATGTCCTGTTTTGGTGCGATCATTGGTATTCTCGTGCTCGGTCAGCTCTTCTGGTTTGCACGACAGGCGCGCGGTTTAAATCGCTGCACCGTCGCTCACCATCTTCACCATGCAGCTATCAATGGCACTCCGCGAACACGTATAGTCTGGATCCTTTTGGATGAACTCTCGTATCAACAGGTATACGAGCAGCGCTTCCCCAATCTGAAGCTCCCCGCATTCGATCAACTCGCAGCGCAGTCAACCATCTTTACTCATGTCATTCCGGCTGAAATCAAGACTGAAAAAGTTCTACCGTCCCTGATAACGGGCCAGCCTGTAGATAGTATTCGTAGCTCCGCTTCGGGGCAGCTTTCTATGCACTCCCCTTCAGGTTCCTGGCGAAACTTTGATCAGCACCAGACCATCTTTCAGGATGCGTTGGACGCAGGATACAGCACTGGTATCGTTGGCTGGTTTAACCCTTACTGCCGCATTTTGCCAGGCGTTTTAGATAGCTGCTTCTGGGTATTCAGCGAACAGCTGAACAATCATATGAATTCGAGATTTTCTGCGCAAAAAAATATGATGGCGCCTTTTCGAAGGCTCAACAAAGAGCAAGACGGATTTCACATCGAAGACTTCCGCGAACTCTCTCAGGCTGCTGACTCCATGCTTCGAGATAGCTCTCTTGACTTCATCCTCCTGCACATGCCGGTTCCTCATCCGCTTGGAATCTACAACCGCGAAACCGGCCATTTCTCTACAGACCACAGAAGTTATATCGACAATCTCGCACTTGCCGACCGATATCTAGCTCATGTCCGTGAACTTCTTGAACAAAACGGAGAGTGGGACAACTCCGCCATCATCGTCATGGGAGATCACTCCTGGCGCACGCAACTCCTTTGGCTCCCATCGGAAGGCTGGACTCCCGAAGATCAACTCGCCAGCCACGGCGGACAGTTCGATGACCGCCCCGCTTATATCGTCAAACTACCGCATCAAGTGAAGCCTGCGCGTATCGATGCGTCCTTTGAAGCATTGAAGACGCGTCAGCTCCTGAACGAAATCATGAAAAACAAAATAATCTCTGTAGAAAATCTTTCCGAGTGGACAAGATAGGCTTCACCGCAGAGTGAATGGGTAGTAGCCGCACGGCTTGTCCACATGGAATCTAGCGGCACATCTCGCGAAACGATTTTTTATTTAGATAGTCAATGTCTGAACCGTTGGTGCTCTCTAAAACGTCTAAACGACAGAGCATCATCGCTGACTATGCCCATCAAACAAGCCCTCTGCCTCTTTGTTCTTTGTCTATCTTCAATCGCAACACCCTGTGAGGAAATCCTCGCACCAACACCGCAGTCAGCAAGCATCACCGGTATCGTGACCGATGTCGACAACGCCGCTGTGCCCGGAGCCACCATCGTCGTGGATGGACCTGCTTCCAGTGATCACCGCACCGCCGTTGCAAACGATAGCGGAGCGTTCGCCCTCAATGGTCTCCGTCCGGCAGCCTCCTATCACCTCACCATTCGTGCAAAAGGCTTTGCAGACTGGACCTCGCCCGCTGTTACCCTTACTCCCGGCCAGCTACTGGAGATGACAGACATCAAGCTGACGGTCGGAGCCGTCGAGACAACGGTGAACGCAGTCTTCTCCGAACAGATCGCCCTTGAGCAGGTCAAGGCCGAAGAGAAGCAGCGCGTCTTCGGCGTCATTCCTAACTTCTATGTCGTATACGATCAGCAGTTCGTGCCGCTTACGACGAAGCTGAAGTATCAACTCGCCTTCCGCGCCGCTACGGATGTCGTGAGCTTTGCCGGTGCAGGCTTCATCGCCGGCATCAATCAGGCATCGGCAAGCAAGCCCAGCTACGTTCAAGGCGCGAAGGGCTACGGTGAGCGCTTCGGTGCTGCCTACGCCAACGGCGCCTCGGACATCCTGATCGGCGGCGCCATCCTGCCCTCGCTCCTGCATCAGGACCCTCGCTACTTCTATCAGGGAACAGGCACGAAAAAATCGCGTGCCCTCCACGCGATCTCCGCCCCGTTCGTGGCCAAGGGAGACAACGGCAACTGGCAGTTCAACTACTCCAGCGTCGGAGGCGACCTGGCCTCGGGAGCACTCGCCAACCTCTACTATCCGAAGCAGGATCGCGGCGCAGGACTGGTCTTCAGCAGCGCTCTTCTTACAACGGGTGGCCGTATCACGAACGCGCTGGCACAGGAGTTTATCCTGCGCAAGATGACGAGCAATTCGAAGAGCGGAAACTAGTCCCTCTCTTCATGGGGGACTAAACTTCTTTGCGGATGATCCTTGCTAGAACGAAAACTTGACAAAATGTGTCGCCGAAAGAGGGTCTCTTTTCGCCGCTCGTTAAATGTAACTACAAAAGTGTAGCTACAAAACCGGAGTTACGCTTTTGTAGCTACAGGCTGTTTTGAGCCGTTTTTGCACCATGAATGGTGCATTTGTAACTACAAAACCGTAACTCCGCTTTTGTAGTTACAAACGGGTTTGGCACGCAACGTGCACCTTTTTGGGGTTATCGCCGTAGTGTCACGACGGGTCCGGTGACGGGATGGCAGAAGACCTTGCCGTGGTTCAAAGCGATCCTGCGCTGGGCCAGCGCAGCCATCTCCGGATCATGCGTCACCATCACGACGGTATGACCATTGCGATGTAAATCCTGCAAAAGATCAGCAACGATGCGCTGATTCGCCGCGTCCAGATTGCCCGTAGGCTCATCCGCCAGCAGGATCGGCGGGTTATTGATAAGCGCCCGCGCGATGCAGACACGCTGCTGCTCGCCTCCCGAAAGCTCACTCGGCAGATGTCCGGTCCTGCCTCCAAGTCCCACCTTTTCAAGAGCTTGCCTCGCCTCGCCCTCATCCGTCATGGAGTGGAAGTACTGTGCCAGCATGACATTTTCAATCGCCGATAGGTAAGGAATCAGATGAAACTGCTGGAAGATGAAGCCGATCTTGTCCGCACGAAACCGATCCAGCTCGGTAGCCGACATGGAGGCCACATCGACATTGTCGATGCGCAACTGACCCTTCGTGGGCCGGTCGAGGCAGCCTAACATATTGACCAGCGTGGACTTACCCGACCCAGAAGGCCCTGTAATCGCCACCCACTCGCCTGCGACGATCGAAAACGTCGCATCATCGAGCGCCCGCACGACCCCGCCGTGCCCGGCATACTCGCGCGTAACCCCTTGCAAATCAATCACAGCGCACTCGGCACGTGTGTTGTGGCTGGGCCAATCTGTCTTGATCTCTGCCATCGTCTTCTATCTTCTCATTCCCCTTTGAGCAGCGCGGCGGGTTGCAGGCCGCGCAATACGCGGGCAGGGAAGAGCGCAGCCATTGTAGCGATCAACACGTTAAGCAGCAGCACCACAGGAACGACAGACAAACGCGGCAGCGTGGCCGTATGGAAGTTCAACTCACTGATTCCAAAGGCCGCGCCCGAGCCGACAGCGAAGCCGACAGCCACTCCGGCAAGCGCAAGCACCAGCGCCTCCAGCAAAAATAGCAACATCAATTGAAGCTGCGTCCCGCCGAGAGCCTTCATCAAAGCAAAGTCTCGCCGCCGTTCCAACACACTAGCCGAAAGCGTAGCCAAAACAGAGACGCCGACCGTGAGCGCGATGAGCAGAACCGCCGCATACATCAGCGCGTGGGTGCGGTCGACGATGCGCGATTCCCCCTCGACGAGCTGGCGGACGGGCTGGACATCGATCCCCGGTAAAGCCTGCTTTATCCGAGAGATAGCAGCTTCTACCTTTGCGCTGCCGCCAGGAACCTGGACCTCAATAACGCTGGTGGAAGCACCTGTCCAGGCAGTGAAAGCGGTGAGTGGCATGTAGATGCGGCTGTCCTCATCGCCGCCGGTCTTGAGGTGGCCCACGCCATGCAGAACGATAGGTTTGCCGGCGAAGGTGAGCTTGAGGTCGTGCTCATCGGCAATAAAATCAGCGGCGCGTTGGCCGATCAGAGCGTCATTCTCTCCCGAAGGCCAAGCTGTCACCTGCCACCAGTCATCCAGCTTTTTGACCGTCGCAAGGTCAGTTCCTGCAACGACGACCGAGGTGCCACGGTCGGTAGTGGCAACGGCGTAGCCGAAGGGAGCAGCGATCGCGTCCGTCCCCGCAGCCTGCTGAATGCTGGAGAGAGCATCGGCTGGAAGCGAGCTTCCAGTGGCGACGATGTTCGCGCCAAAGCTGCGGAACTCCTTGTGGAGCTTGGCGTCGAGATCGGCGTAGAGGGTAAGGAGCGCGGTGGCAACGGCCGCAGAGACAGTGAGGGCAACGAGGGCGCTCAGCGAGCGGGCGCGGCGATGCAGAAGAGAGCGGCGCAGGATACGGCTGAAGGTGATGCTCATGCGTCAGCTCGCAGGACGGCGGATGGGTCCATCTCCAGCGCAGTGCGGATGGATGGCGTGCAGCCGGCGATAGCGACGAGCAGCGCGGTGGCGACGACGACGGGCAGAAGAACGGGATTCAGGATCTGGCTGAGGACGATGGCTTCGCCGCTGAAGATGCGGGCTCCGAGCCATGCCGCCAGGCCGGAGCCGATGAGGTAGCCGAGGGTTCCGGCGACGATGGAGAGCAGGCCGGTCTCGGCATAGAAGAGCAGGGCGATGGCGGACTTGCTGGCTCCAAGGGAGCGCATGAGGCCGATCTCGCCGCGCCGCTCAAGGACGGCGGTGGCCATGGCAGCGCTTACCGCAAAGCCCGCTGCCAATAACGCGGCCGCGCTGATGAGCCACATGAGGCCGGAGATGCGGGCAAGGACTGTTCCCTCGGACTGCTCGACGCGGCGAACCTGCTCGGCCTGCGCGCCGGGGATGGCCTCGCGAATCTGGTAGGCGATGGAGTTGGCATAGGGGCGGCAGTACCAGATCTCACGCTGCTTGGGAGGGAGAGTGTCAGGATCGACACGAGCGAAGGCGTCTTCAGGCTTGGTACGAGCTGAGACTTCGACGCGGTCGATGGCGTCCGGTAGGTTTGCGAGTTGCTGCGCTACTGGTAAGGGGACGAGAAGATCGTTCTCGGTAGCGTCACCGGTGGAGAGTAGACCGACGATGTGGAAGGTGTTGCCACCTGCGGTGATGGTGTCGCCGATCCTCTTGTCCAGTCGTGATCCAGCTACGACCTCGGTGGGTGAGGAGGGCCATGCACCGTTGAGCTTCCACCAAGGGTGCAGGGTGGGGGCGCCGGTTGTGCCAGAGCCGAATGGATGACCAAACCAGAGGCCGAGAATCGAAAGGCTGGTGCCGTCCGTGGCGGCCATCTTGACGGGCAGCTCGGGCGAGACCCCGGTGATGTTGTTGGCCCAGAAGATGGTCTTGAGTTTGGCGAGGTCAGACTCTTTGAGGTATGCGCCGCCGGTGGTGGGCTTGATATCGACGCCGCCGACCTTTACATCGAGCTGGTCGGCCTTGGGGTAGATGACGATGTTGGCGCCGTAGACGGCGAGCTCCTTGTGGATGCGATCGCCAATGGTGGTGGCGAGGGCGAGCATCGCCGTGACAGCGGTGGTCCCGAGCAAGATCGCGATGCCGGCGAGGGCCTTGCGGCGGCGCTGGCGGAGGAAGCTCTCCATGAGGAGGCGGAAGAACATCTATTTCTCGAAGACCGTGGTGAGGGTGCGGAGGTCGGCGGCGGCGATGGTGATCTGACCGTGGTCGTTGGTGGACTTGAGCGGAATGGGATTGCAGCCACCTGGCTGGCCCATGGAGGCTCCGTTGAGCGGGCTGGCGCACATCTTGCAGGTGATGCCCTGCGAGCCGATGTAGAAGCCGACAGGGCCGCAGATCTGGCAGGCGTCGGCGACGGAGACGATGTTGCCATCGGGCTTCTTGTAGAGGAGGAAGCGGACCTCGGCGGTGCCGCCTTTGCCGTCGTCTAGCTTCACGCCGTAGCGGTGGAGCTGATCGTCGTTGACCTCGGCGGTGGGGACGGTGACGATGTTGCCGACGAGCGTAACGGCTGCGGTGGGCGACAGGGCGGTGGCGCTCTTGGCGTAGATGAACTCGGCGGTGGAGAGGAAGATGAAGAGGAAGCTGGTGCCGACGACGGCGGTCATCCACATCTTCTCGCGGCGTTGGGACCACTCGGCGCGGCGTTTGTCGGCGGCAGAGGCATTGGCGGCGAGAGCTACGGGGACACGACGCTTGTACTCCAGCAGCATCATGAGGCCCGCAAGGGCGAGCATGGTGACGAAGAAGAAGAGGTCGTTGCGGACGATGGGCCCGATGTAGCGCATCTCTGCGGTGCTGGAGGGCAGGACGCCGTTTTCGGAGAGCTCATGCAAGCCGCTGACGATGAGTTGGAAGGTGACGAAGTAGAGGATGACCGTCGTGACGCGGAAGAAGCGCTGCAGGTTGATCTTGACGCTGCCGCGAATGAAGAGGACGCCGAAGACGACGGCGACGGCGATGCCGAGGAGGGTTCCGGTGAAGCTGAGCAGCTCGGTGGAGTTGAGCGAGACGGCAGAGAGGATGAGGACCGTCTCAACGCCTTCGCGCAGGACAAGCAAAAAGACAAAAAAGAACAGGCCGAGCCGCGAGACGCCCTGGCCTCCGGTGAATTTGGCGATCTTTTGTTCGATCTCGCCCTTCATGGAGCGGGCGGTCTTGTGCATGAACCAGATCATGCTGATGACGAAGGCGGCGGCGGCGAGCATCACCCAGCCTTCGAAGATGTCGGAGTTGAAGTTGAGGCGGGCGACGACGACAGCGGCGGCAACACTGGCGGCGATGGCTGAACCGAGCGCCCAGAAGACGGTGCGCTTCAGATCATGGCGACCGATTTTGCTGAGATAGGCAAAGACGATTCCGACAATCAGCGACGCTTCCACACCCTCGCGGAGCGTGATGATAAAGGCCTGCAGCATAGACGTTCTCACTCCAGGGGGCTTTCGGAGGTCCGAAAGCTCTCCCAACGACCCGTCCAGAGGAGTTCGTATCATCCACGGCGGCCATCTTCAAGTCTATTTAGGACTAATCTGGTCGTCAATCAAGGTCGGGGGTGAATTTGCTGCTCATTCACATTTTCGGAGGAAGTTTGGATCATTCTAGAGGGATGCGTGTTCTTTCAGTTTCGCGACGTGCTCTATCGCTCTGTCTTTTTGCCCTGTTTCTTGTTGCGGCTGCACGTTTTGTTGCGGCGCAGACTCCTCAGCCTCCAGCGACGATCTATTTGATTCGGCATGCAGAGAAGCTGACGGATGGGGAGAGCGACCTGTCTGCTACCGGCTTCAAAAGGGCTGCCGTGCTGGCAAATTTATTTGCTCCGCCGAGCGGGGAGCGTACCGCTCCGGCCTTGGCCACTCCCCAGGTGCTCTTTGCGACGCACGCGAGCAAGCACTCGAACCGTCCGGTGGAGACAATTACGCCTCTGGCGGCGGCTCTGCACCTGCCGATCCACAGTGACATCCTGAATGAGGACTATGCCGCGCTGGCGCATGAGCTGCTCAGTGGACGGTATGCCGGGGAGGTGGTGCTGGTGGCATGGCACCATGGGAAGCTGCCGGAGCTGGCAACTGCGCTGGGGGCAGTGCCTCCGTACACACCATGGCCCGATACGCAGTTCGACCGCATCTGGCGGATCGATTATGTGAATGGGAAGGCCACGCTGACGGATCTGCCGCAGGAGTTGCTGCCGGGGGATTCAAAGTAAGTTTTCTGGGGGAGTATGGTGCGCCCGGAAGGAGTCGAACCTCCGACCTACTGGTTCGTAGCCAGTTGCTCTATCCAGCTGAGCTACGGGCGCACATTGCGTTGTGGCAACCTTCTAACTATAGAGGAGTTTGATCGATAGATCAACCCCGCCGAGGGCTGTTTTGACAGTGATCTCGCCGAGTCTGAACTATCCGTGATGTGCAACGAATTCCGAAAACATCCAAGAAATCATCCCCATCATAAGAGCAAACATGAACAACTGAGCCACAGAGTTGCGAAGGATGGTAAATGTGCCGTTCGGTTCCGTTTCTGAACTGGCAAGCGAGGCGAGTTTCTTGAGAATTCGTTGGGATGCCAGGTAAAACGTTCCCACAAACAGAATCAAAACCACGCGATCAATCAGGCTTCGAAGGTCGTGATGAGTTTTGACCATCGAGAGAATGAGCGTTAATGCAAAAATTGACGCGAATAAAGGGATGAAGTAGTCAGAAATGGTCTTCTGGTTGCCCATTGTTTGTCCTCGGTGAACCTGATCAACCGCACAGTCAATTTATGGTGCGCCCGGAAGGATTCGAACCTCCGACCCTTTGGTTCGAAGCCAAATGCTCTATCCAGCTGAGCTACGGGCGCGTGTCCTGCAATCAGCGTAACCAATCAGGCGTGCGAAGGCAATGGATGCGTCAGCTTGCCGGGGCGGGCTCGACTGGTGGTGGTGGTGTGGGTGGGGTGAACATGGGCAGCGCTTCGACCACATCGAGGCCGGCACGGCGGAGAAGCTGGTGGATGACGGGCTCGGTGAGGCGGGTGGCGTCGTATTCGATGCGGACGGTCTTCTGCGCCTCGTCGAAGTCGAGCTTGCGGACGCCGTAGACCTCGCGCAGGTTGGCGATCGCGAGCGTTGCCGCTTCCGTTGGAGGCACTCCATAGCGGTACAGAACATCAAGCTGGGTCATGGCTTGATGATAGCAGCGGTGGGCCACGCGCTGGAACCAGTCGACTAGAATGGAGCGATGACAACGACGCTTCATGAAGGCAGCTTTGACGCGCTTATCTTCGATTGTGACAACACCCTGGTCGATACGGCACCCGCGCATCTGAGTGCGCTGCGGGTGGGGCTGAAGCACTTTGGGCTGGAGATGACGGACGCGTTTTATTATCCGCGTGCCGGTCTGACGCCACGGGCGCTCTTCGATGATTTTGAGGCTGAGGTGGTGGGTGCGCCGATTGATCGGCAGGCTATCCTCGGCTACTACGCGGTTGCGTTTCAGAATGGCCTTTCCCTATTGCAGGAGATCTCGGAGGTGGCGGAGATTGCAAGGATCTGGAAGGGGAAGGTGCCGATGGCGGTAGGCTCAAACGGCCAGCGCGCGAATGTGGAGGCGACGCTTGCGGTGACGCATCTGCTGCCGCTGTTCGACTTTGTGGTGGTGGCGTCGGATGTAGCGCAGGGCAAGCCCGCGCCGGATATCTATCTGGAGGCGGCTCGGCGGATGAAGGTGGCGCCGGAGCGGTGTGTGGTCTTCGAGGACTCGGATGAGGGGCTGGAGGCGGCGTATCGTGCGGGGATGGATGGTCGAGACATTCGTGCGGTCTACAAGCCTGCTTGGAGTGTGACGTAAAACAAAGGCGGCTTAGAGCTTCGAGAGGTAGTTGAGGATCTCGGGGCTGGTCCAGTCCTGGGCGGAGACGAGCTTGCGACGTAGGATGCCGTCGCGGTCGATGATGTAGGTTTCGGGGATCTGCACGGTGCCGTAGAGGGCATTGATACGGCCGTCAGGATCGCGGACGGTGAGCACATCGACGTGATGCTTGACGAGGAAACTGCGGTAGACATCGTCGTCCTGATCCAGGCTGATGGCGACGACCTTGATGTTGGGCAGCTTTTGTTGCATGGCGAGGAGGCTGGGCAGCTCTTCCACGCAGGGCGCGCACCAGCTGGCCCAAAGGTTGAGCACGACGATCTGTCCGCGCAGCTTGCTGAGATCGACGGTCCGGGAGCTGTCGCCGATGACGAACTGGGGCGCAGGTTTTCCGATGTTTCCGGGGTGCGAGCCGCGCTCACAGCCTGCGACCAGTAAAACTCCTACGACAATACTCGACCAGATTCGACGCACGGCACGCTCCTGCTTCCTATAATACGAAGCTGTGACTATCGGTTCCGAATATCCCGACGCAAACTCTGATGTAGACGTGCCCGCTTTTGAGCTGAGCGTGATTCTTCCGGCCCGAAACGAGGAGCGTCTGCTGCCTGAATGTCTGGCGTCGCTGCTGGTGCAGAGCGAGCCGGGGTTCGCGCTGGGAGTCCAGTGGGAGGTGATCGTCGTCAACGACGATTCGTCGGACGGGACGCGGGAGATCGCGGAGAAGTCGGCAAAGAACTATCCCGGGGTGACGGCACTGGATGCCCCGGCGCTCGACCTGGGGCCGCTCGGTGGATTTACCGGGAAAAATAACGCATGCTGGGCTGGGGCGCAGCGCGCGCGTGGGGCGTGGCTGCTGTTTACGGATGCGGATACGGAGCATGAGTTGGGGGATCTTTCGCGGGCGCTACGGGAGGCGCAGCGGCATCATGTGTCGCTGCTCTCGTACTCGCCGCGGCAGGTGGTTACAGGGTTCTGGCAGCGAGCGGTGATGCCGCTGGTGTTTTCGGAGTTGGCGAGCGTGTATCCGCCAAAGCAGGTGAATGACCCGGAGTTGAGGCTGGCGGCGGCGAACGGGCAGTTTTTGATGGTGGAGCGAGACGCGTACTTTTCAGTTGGCGGGCACCGGGCGGTGGGTTCGAATGTGCTGGAGGATGTGGTGCTGGCGCGGAATATTAAACGCGGTCAGAGGCCAATTCGCTTTCGGTACGCTCCGGAGGCGCTCTCGACGAAGATGTATAGGACGACGGCCGCGATGATCGAGGGTTGGACGAAGAACCTGGCGCTGCTGTTTCCATCGCCGATTGCGCTGGCCGTGTGGCGGGTTCTGGACCTGTTACTGTTCTTCGGGCTGCCGGTGCTCGGGTTTATCGTGCCGCAGCACATTCCCTACCAGGGGCTGGTGTTCTTTCTGTTGTGGGTGCGGACCTGCTTTCGCTTTTATAACCGGGTATTACGGTCGAATTTTCCGGCGCTGGATATCGCGATCTCTATCCTGGGAGTACCCTTGTTTGTATTCCTACTAATTCGCAGCTTTTTGCACCATCGCATCCACAAAAAAGTGGGCTGGAAGGGACGTACTTACAGCACCGGCCGGTGAGTGAATCCGCTTCGTAGGCCACTTCGTCTAATAAACTAGAAGCCATGATCCTGTTGACCCGCAAAGCCGAGTTTTCTTCCGCGCATTTTTATTGGAACGATGCGTGGTCTGTTGAGGAGAACGAGCGTGTGTTTGGGCGGTGCGCGAATCGTAACGGACATGGGCACAACTACACACTCGAGGTGACGGTCGCGGGAGAGGTAGACCCGACCACGGGATTCGTCGTCGATCTCAAGGAGTTGAAGGATATCCTGGAGCGCGAGGTGGTAAGCGTGTACGACCATCGCCATCTGAACTTCGAGGTGCCTGAGTTTAAGACGGCGATTCCAACGACGGAGAACATGGCGATCGCGATCTGGCAACGTCTGGACGGGAAGATTCCTCATGCACGGCTGCATCGGGTACGCGTATACGAGATGGCGGACCTCTTTGCGGACTACTATGGTGAGCGATGAAGGCGTACCTGTCGCGGAGATATCGGTTCAGTGCGTCGCATCGGCTGCATAGCGAGAGCTTTACGGCGGAGCAGAATCGCACGATCTTTGGCAAGTGCAACAATCCGTTCGGGCATGGTCATAACTATGTGGTGCAGGTAACGATGAGCGGGCAGGTTGATCCGGCGACGGGGATGGTTTGCAACCTGGCGGAGTTGGATGCGTTTGCGCAAATTAACTTGTTGTCGCTATTCGACCACGCGAACCTTAATACATTGACGATCTTTGAAGCGATTGTGCCGAGCACTGAGAATTTAGCAAGAGTGATTTATCAGATCTTTCGGGATTTTCCCGCAGCTCATCTTGAAAATATTCATGTTGAAGAGACGAACAATAACTTCTTCGACTATGACGGCGATCGAGATACCTATATCGGGAGCAGGCTCTAAGAAAGGCTCTACCATGGCAATTACACCTACACTCGAACCTGTCACCGCCGCGGATTTTTCCACGCAGGATCTTTATCGCGAACTGCTGACGCGCATCGGCGAAGACCCAACACGCGACGGTCTGCTGCGCACGCCGGAGCGCATGGAAAAGTCCATGGCGTTTTTGACCAAGGGCTATACGCAGGATGTGACGGAGGTGCTGCACGGCGCTCTCTTCGATGTGGACTACGACGAGATGGTGATTGTGAAGGATGTCGAGTTCTACTCGATGTGTGAGCATCATCTGCTGCCGTTCTTCGGCAAGGCGCATGTGGCATATGTGCCGAACGGCAAGGTGATCGGGTTGAGCAAGATTCCGCGGCTAGTAGATGTTTTCGCGCGACGGTTGCAGGTGCAGGAGCGGCTGACGCGGCAGATCGGCGATGCGATCACAGAGGCGATCCAGCCGCAGGGGGTCGCGGTGATTCTGGAGGCTTCGCACCTGTGCATGATGATGCGTGGCGTGGAGAAACAGCAGTCGACGACAGTCACTTCCGCGATGCTTGGCGTCTTTAAGACGCAACTACAGACGCGGAATGAGTTTCTCGCGCTGGTACGTCGTGGCGGCAGCAGCATCTAGCACGATTTCCTTCGAGCGTGGCCTAGTAGTCTTATAGAGATGAACGGCCTTCTTATTCTCGACAAGCCTTCGGGCATTACTTCGCATGACTGTGTGTCTCTAGTACGCCGCGTTACCGGCGAAAAATCGATTGGTCATCTGGGAACGCTGGACCCTATGGCTACGGGAGTTCTGCCGCTGCTGCTTGGAAAGTACACGCGGCTGGCTCAGTTCTTTGGCCACGCGGAGAAGCAGTACACCGGCACGATCCGGTTTGGTTTTGCAACGGATAGCTTCGATGCTGACGGGATGACTGCGGGTGATCCGAAGCCATTGGAGCGGACGCTGGAGGAGCTTCGCGAACTGGCAAAGAAGTTTCATGGGCCGATCGATCAGATGCCGCCTGTATTTTCGGCGAAGAAGATCAATGGTGTCGCGGCGCACAAGCTGGCGCGTGCCGGGGCTGAGGTCCCTGTGAAGCCGGCACGGATTACGATTCATGAGTTCGAGCTGCTGTCTCTTCGCGGTGAAGAGTGTGGCTTCTCGATCACGGTGAGTGCTGGGGGGTATGTGCGTTCGGTAGCGCATGAGATGGGTGCGTTGGCGGGCTGCGGAGCGCATCTGTCGGTGTTGCGACGTACGCATGCCGGGGCGTTTGGGCTGGGGCAGGCGATCACTATCGACACACTGAAGGGAATGGCGGGCAATCTTGGCGAACTGGAGCAGCTTCTGCCACATCCGCGGACGTTGCTCCCTGAGATGCCGTCGGTGACGGTAGACGAGCAGACTGCGGGGCGCATCCGCAATGGGATGCAGGTGAATCTGCCGGAGTTTTCGCATGCTCCGCTGGTGAAGGTCTTCACTTCGCCGACGGAGTTGATGGCGATTGCGCGGCGCGTTGCAGGGACGCTGATGCAGCCTATTGTGGTAATGGGTTAACGCTGTTTTCTGAGAAGCGGAAGGACTACCGGCAAAACATTCTGCGCGACGATCTCGTTGCCTCTTGCAGTAGCGTGGGTGCGGTCTGCCTGCATCATTCCATCGACGCCGAAGACGCCTTGCAGAAGAAAAGGGAGCAAGGGTACGTGGTACTTCTTTGCGAGTATGGGGTAAGAGGCGGTGAACTGATTTACATAGTCGGGACCGTAGTCCGGCGGTAGCGTGATGCCAGCGAGCATGACCTTTGTGCCTGAGGACTTGAGTCCGTTGAGGATGGTGTCGAGGTTGGCGCGCATGTCGACGATGGGGAGACCGCGCAGGCCATCATTGCCTCCGAACTCCACGATGACGACGGCGGGCTTCATGGCGAGGATGTCGGGAAGTCGCGCTACGCCATCTTTGGAAGTAGCTCCACTGACGCCTTCGTTGTCCACGCGGTAGCGGTAGCCCTTCGCGTCGAGATCCGCCTGGAGAAAGTCGGGGTAGCTTTGGCCGGGATCGGTGCCGAGGCCTGCGGTGAGGCTGTCGCCGAAGCAGACAATCACAGGGCGGGTATCGGAGGGTGCAGGTGTTGCTGGAGTCACCGCGTCTGCTGGCTGGCCCGTGTCTGTCGGTGTGGGTTGCTTCGAAGTATCCGCGGAATGGCAGCCGACCAGTATGATCAAAGCCAATAGAATGGAAGCGAAGCAGGTCCTCTTCATTTTTCCAATCTAACAAACGAGGGTGCGCAGACGCCGCGCTCTCGAAAAGGAGATACCCGCAGGTGACCGATGCAGCTGCAATGATCTCCGTACAAGGGCTCAGCAAATCTATTCGCAACGGAACAGGTACGGCGGCGCGCACGACCGACATTCTGAGGGGCATCGACTTCGAGATTCCGGCGGGGCAGTTTGTTGCGATCATGGGTTCGTCGGGATCAGGGAAGTCAACGCTGCTGGGATTGCTGGCAGGATTGGATACGCCGAGTGCGGGAAGCGTTGCGCTGCATGGAACGGCGATCAGCTATCTGCCGGAGGACAAGCTGGCGCAGGTGCGAGGACGGACGATTGGCTTTGTCTTCCAGTCGTATCAACTGATTCCTACGCTGACGGCGCTTGAGAATGTGTTGCTGCCGCATGAGTTGAACGCAAAGCGGAAGGAGGCTGCGGAAGGGCTTCCGAGGGCGCGGCAGTTGTTGACGAGCGTCGGGCTGGCGGATCGGATGGAGCATTATCCGGTGCAACTCTCCGGTGGTGAACAGCAGCGGGTGGCATTGGCGCGCGCATTCATTCTGCGGCCACCGATTGTGCTGGCGGATGAGCCTACGGGCAATCTCGATACGGCCAATGGGGCGCATGTGCTGGAGCTGCTGCTGAACCTGAATCGCACCGAGGGAACGACGCTGGTGCTGGTGACGCATGATCCGGTGCTTGCTGGCTACGCGGACCGTCGCATTACGCTGCGCGATGGATTGATTCTTTCGGATGAGATGAATCTGTCTCCAACGACGTTGTAAGGACTACGCGATGGCTAACAACCTTTCCTGGATGACCGCTGCCAAGATCGCCGCCCGCGAGATGCGGTCGTCGCGTGGCAAGTTTTTCTTTGTGGTGTTGTCTGTAGCGATTGGCGTGGCGGCACTGACGGGAGTTCGCGGGTTTAGCGCGTCATTTCGCGGAACGTTGCTGACGCGTGCGCGGAGCATCATGGCGGCAGACCTGTCAGCGCGAATGTTTCAGCAGCCGACGCCGGAGCAGAAGAAGGGATTGGAGGCGATCGAGGCGGAGGGCGTGCTGGTCACACCGGTCACGGAGATGCTGTCGATGGCAAGTTCGCCGAAGACGATGGACCCGTTGCTGATCTCACTGAAGGCGGTCGATCCGGCGATGTATCCGTTCTATGGCACAGTCGATCTGCAACCTGTGGTGAACCTGAAGGATGTGCTGAAGCCTGACACTGTGGTGGTCGCGGATGACCTGTTGGTACGGCTGCATATGCAGATTGGCGATCAACTCAAGATCGGCGGACGGGTGTTCCGCATCGCCGCTGTTGTGACGAATGAGCCGGACAGGCTTTCGGGAAGTTTTGCCTCGGGGCCTCGCGTGTTGATCACGAGGAAGGGGCTGGATGCAGCGGGACTGCTTGCTCCGGGCAGCCATGCGGGGCAGCGGTTTCTGTTCAAGGTTCCGGCTCCGCGCAACGGCGATCCGATCTCCGAGAAGCGCGTTGTGGAGCTGAAGGAGCGGCTCGAGCGGATGCTTCCGGAGGCGCAGGTGACGGACTATCGCGAGACGAACCCGGCATTGACGCAGGGGCTGGACCGGGCGACGAGCCTGCTTTCGCTGATGTCTCTTGTGTCTCTGGTGCTGGGTGCGATCGGGGTCGCGATGGCGATGCGTGCGCACTTGCAGCAACGGCTGGACACGATTGCGATCATGAAGTCGCTCGGTGCCAGCTCGACGCAGATCATAAAGATCTATCTATTGCAAACACTGCTCCTCGGGTTGCTGGGCGGCTTGTTGGGTGTGGGACTTGGTGTCGGGGTACAGCTTGCATTTCCAGCACTGCTCGCGAAGCTCATCAATATCGATACCGTGATCCATGTTCAGGCGCGCACGATCTTCACGGGGCTTGCGGTGGGTGTCTTGACGACGTTGCTGTTTACGTTGCCGCCGTTGCTTGATATTTGTGGGGTGCGGCCGATCCTTATTCTGCGTCGGGCGGTTGAAGAGAACGACGACCCATTTGTGCGTGCGATCTTCCGCAAGATATCGAAAAACTTCGCGCAGATTGCTGCTGCTGTCCTGATCCTCGGAGGGTTGGCAGTGATTGCGACGATGCTCTCCGACTCGGCGGAGGTTGGCCAGGTCTTTTCGGTGGGATTGGTGGCGGTGCTTGCAGTTCTGCTGGGGGCTTCGGCTGGAGTGCTTGCGGTGCTGCGCTGGTTTCTTACGCGGACACGGCTGTACCTGCCGTCTGCGTTGCGCCATGGGTTGGCGAATCTGTATCGTCCGGGAAATCCGTCGGCGGCTCTGCTGGCCGCGCTGGGTATGGGCGTGATGCAGATCATGACGGTGTATCTTGTGCAGCAGGCAGTGGTGACGGAGCTTCATTTCTCGTCTACGCCGAACCTGCCCAATGTCTTCCTGATCGACATCGCGAACGATGAGATCAATGGAATAAAAGCTTTGCTGCATGCTCAACCGCAGGTTCGTCCCGACCTCGAGATGCTACCGGTGGTCTCTTCGCGCATCCTCACAATTGATGGCGTTCCCGCGGCGCAGTTGAAACTTAAGAATTTTCCTAAGCGCATGCTGCAGTCGATCAACCTGACTTGGTCGGATGCGCTGCAGCCCGGGACTACCACGACGAGCGGCAGATGGTGGGCTGTGGGGGAACAGGGCGCAGTGGTCGCGGTGGCGGAACGACAAGCGGGGCGGCTGGGAGTGAAGGTCGGCTCGCAGATCACCTTCGCCGCGCAAGATAAGCAGTTTACGGCGACCGTTGTCGCGCTCACGAAGGCGGATGGGCAGCACGCCTATGCGCGTGCGGAGTTCGTTCTTCCGCCAGCGGCGCTCAAGGGGATGCCGGTCGTCTGGTACGGAGGCATTCACGTTGATCCGCAGCATGTCGACGAGGTGCAGCGGGCGCTCTATGCGGCCTATCCCAGTGTGACGGTAATCAACGTGGCGCAGGCGCTCGAGACCGTCCGCGCGGTCGTCATTCAGATCACTTATGTCATCCAGTTTCTCTCTGCCTTCAGCATCTTTGCAGGCGTTATTATCCTGGCGAGCAGTATTGCGGGAACGCATTACCGGCGCATCCGCGAGGTGGTTGTGCTGAAGACGCTTGGTGCGACGCGCGCTCGCATTGCTGCGATCTTTTCGATCGAGTTCGCGGTGCTGGGGCTGGTTGCAGGCTTCGTTGGGACCGTGTTTGCAAATGTGATCGCGGCTGTTTTGCTGCACAATCTTACGATTGTCTATCGCATCGCATGGATGACGGGGATTGTGGCTCTGCTGGGGACGGCGTCGCTTACCGTGGGGACGGGATGGATTTCGAGCCATCGAATACTTGGGCAGAAGCCGCTCGAGGTGCTCCGCGAAGAGTAGTCTTCCGTATTCATACTGTGTCCTCAAACGACCTTTACAATAGGGCGTCAATCCATCATTTGGAACGAGGTTTATTTATGGCATGCGATCCTGAAGAGCTGCGGCACGTCCCACTGTTTGCCCTGCTGGATGAGGATGAAATGGCAATTCTTGCCGCGCAGGTAGAGTTGCGCCGGTTTGCGCCTAGGCAACGGATCTACAAAATCGGCGAGGCAGGGAAGAACGCTTACATCATGATGTCCGGTGTCGTGCATATTACGACTGTCGATGAGGATCAGCAGGAGGTGCTGCTGGATGAGCCGGGGCACGGCGACTTCTTCGGGTTCGCCTCCATGCTGGAGCAGACGCCGCACCATACCAACGCCATGGCGATGGAGGAGACGCATTGCATTGAGGTGGATCGGGACGATATCGCAGCACTGCTCCAGCGCAAGCCGATGGCGGGCATGGACATGCTGACCGTGCTTGGCCGCCAACAGCATGCGACGCAGGAGCTGGTACGCCTGCGTGCTCAGCGTAACGCCAACGATATGATCGACGAAGAATCGACCTTCGGCGAGCGGATCGCTGACAGCGTGGCGCGTTTCGGCGGCTCGTGGACGTTCATCATTACCTTCGGCGCCATTCTCATCGTGTATACGGCGATCAATGAGTGGTTGCGAGGGAAGGCATGGGACCCGTATCCCTTCATTCTATTGAATCTTTTTCTGTCGATGCTGGCGGCGATTCAGGCTCCGGTCATCATGATGAGCCAGAACCGGCAGGACACGAAAGACCGGCTGCGCAGTGAACTGGACTACGACGTCAACCGACGTGCCGAGTCGGAGATCCAGGCGCTGTCGAACAAGCTCAATCTCCTGACGGACAAGCTGGGCGATATCGACGACCTGCTGCGGGAGCAGGTGAGGAGTTGAGGAGGATAGATGGCAATGCACGATGACGGAGTGCTCAGCCTTTGGTGCCTGCTTTTGGTATCATGAGCGCAGTCTACCCCTTGTATACTCGCGCCATCCCGGTCATTAGAAAAGAACATTTATTGATGAGAAACAAAATTTCTCTTCCAGCGTCTATAGATACGGGGAGGGGGTATGCTAAATTGCTCCCCCAGCCATCTTTACAAATACTTTACGCAAGCTATGCGATTCTGAATGGGTCTCGATGAGATCACGGCTCTACCATCTTGTACTCCAGGTTTCGGGGGGTAGTTTGTTTCGTACGATTTTTCGAATGAGCGTTCTGGGCTCTCTACTCGCGTTGCCGGGGAGCATACTCTCGTTCGCGCAGCAGGTTCCGACGAATACGGCCTCGCAGACCACGGCGCAGACCACGACATTAACCCAGCCTTTGAGCTGGCAGCAGATTCAGGACCGCTTTCAGCAGTCCAATCCCACGCTGCGGGCCGGGGAGATCGGCATTGATGAGTCGCGTGCGCAGGAGATTACCGCGCATCTGCGGCCCAATCCTACCTTCAATGCTCAGGTCGACCAGCTGACTCTCTTCCATTCGAATCCATATGAGCCGGTTTCGAATGCATACCCGAACATTACCTTTAACTATCTGCATGAGCGAGATCGCAAGAGGGAGCTTCGCACGGACAGCGCGAAGCAGGCGACGCTGATTGCGACCTCGAGCCAGGCTGACCTGGTACGTACGCTCAGCTATGCGCTTCGCTCCGCGTTTGTGCAGGTGTTGCAGTCGAAGGCGATCCTTGCTCTGACGAAAGAGAACCTGGATTATTACGATCATGTTTTGCAGGTCAGCAGCGATCGCCTCAATGCAGGAGATATTGCACAGGTCGATTACGATCGGCTGGTGCTCGGACGTGTGCAGTACGAGTCAGATTATGAGGCGGCGGATGTGAATCTTCGGACGTCGAAGATTCAGCTACTACAGCTGATCAATGATCGGACGCCGGTTGACCAGTTTGATGTCGTCGGACCATTCGCGTATAGCGATGATCTACAGCCGCTCGATACGTATCACCAAACCGCGCTTTCGGTGCGGCCAGATTTGCAGGCTGCGATGCAGACGATTGAGAAGGCGCGCATCGACCATCGGCTTGCTGTCGTAAACGGTTCGACTGATCCAACCTTTGGGGTTGATGCTGCGCATCAACCGAATCCGCTGAATAGCTACATTGGTGTGAGTGTGAACATTCCGCTGCGCATCTTCGATCGCAACCAGGGCGAAAAGCAGCGCACGCTGCTCGATATAGATCTACAGCAAAGGCAGGCTGACGCGGCACGCGCGCAGGTCTTCGCCGATGTGGACTCGGCCTATGCTACGGTCGAAAGCCAGCTCCGTCTTTTGCGTCCGTACAAGAACAAATACCTGAACCTCGCGCTCTCGGCCCGAGATACGATCTCCTTTTCGTACCAGCATGGCGGCGCTTCGTTGCTGGACTTTTTGCAAGCCGAGAATGATTATCGCGGCATCCAGCTCGGCTATTTGAATCTTGTCGGCTCCTACTTAACAGCCGCTGCTCAGATGAATCAGGCCGTCGGCCGAGAGGTACTCCAGTGAAGAAGAAAAGCGCTCTCATCGCGGCCAATCTGGCCCTGATCCTGCTCGCCGGATGCGAGAAGAAGAAGTCCGATCCGAAGGATGAGGCTCCCCCGCCGACGGTTGTGCAACAGTCTCAGGACGTGAATACTGTCAAGGTCGATCACCCGGAGCAGTTTCCTCTGGTGACGGTGCAGACCCAAATGACATCCTCCTCGATGAGCGTGACGGGACAGGTCCAGCCGGATGTGACGCACGTGATCCCGGTTATCTCGCTTGCCTCGGGCCGCATCGTGGCCATCTATGCGCATATCGGCGATCTGGTAAGGAAGGGGCAGCTCCTCTTCACGGTGCAGAGCAACGATATCGATCAAGCTTATTCGGATTATCGCAAGGCGGTAGCGGATGAGGCGCTCGCGAAGGTGCAGCTGGACCGCGCCAAGCTGCTTTATTCCAAGGGTGCGATCTCGCAGAGTGCGCTTGAGATCGCACAGGATACGGAAGACAAGGCCGTGGTCGATGTACAGACGGCGGAAGGACATCTGAAGGTGTTGGGCGCCACGGACCTCAAGAAGCCTTCCGGTTCGGTCAATGTGTATGCTCCGGCGTCGGGCGTCATCATCGAGCAGAACATTACGCAGGCCTCAGGCGTGAAGACACTCGACAACTCGCCGAACCTCTTCACGATTGCGAATATCGACGATGTGTGGATCGTCTGCGATGTGTATGAGAACAACCTTGCGAACCTTTCCGTGGGACAGAGCGCGGACATCCACTTCAGCGCTTATCCAGACAAAACGGTTACAGGACGCATCAGCGAGATCGATCCGATTCTCGATCCGTCCATCCGCACAGCGAAGGTTCGGGTTCAGGTGAAAAACCCTGGCTTTATGAAGATCGGTATGTTTGTGACGGCGGTCTTCAGCGGTCAGAAACAGGAACCTCACCTGGTAGTGCCTGCGACCGCGATCGTTCATCTGCATGACCAGGACTTTGTCTATATTGCCGAATCTTTGGGTCATTTCATGCGTGCGCAGGTCGTTGGCGGCGATATGGTTTCCGGAGGTCTCCAGGTCGTTCAGTCGGGACTGCTGGCAGGACAGAAAGTTGCGAGCAACGCACTTGAACTCCAGAGCACGGTGACTCAGTAATGAGCTCTCTGGTCAATTTCGCGCTGAAGAACCGGTTTCTTATCCTCGCGATGGCGGTGCTGCTGTTTGGATGGGGCATTATTTCGTTCCGCAACCTGCCGGTCGAAGCCTATCCGGATGTTGCGAACAATTATGTGCAGATCATCACGCAGTGGCCTGGACGGGCCGCGGAAGAGGTAGAGCAGCAGGTCACGGTTCCGATCGAGATCCAGATGAACGGCATCCCTCATCTGACGCATCTGCGTTCGACCTCGCTCGCGGGGCTCTCCAGCGTCATGCTGATCTTCGACGATGAGTCGACGAACGACTGGAACCGCGAGAAGGTTCTTGAACGTATCGCCGGAGTGACTCTGCCTGCCGGGCTGCAACCGCAAATTGGAACGGACTGGAGTCCTGTTGGGCAAATCTACTGGTATACCCTGACTAGCACGAATCCGAACTACGACAACATGGCTCTCAAATCCCTTGAGGACTGGACCCTGGAGAAGCAGTTCAAGTCCGTCACGGGTGTTGTGGATGTATCGAGCTTTGGAGGTATTACACGGGAGTATCAGGTCCGTATCGACCCTGAAAAACTGGTCTCTTATGGATTGACGATCGGCCAGGTCGAGCAACAGCTGACAGCAAACAATGTGAACGCCGGTGGGAGCTTCATCGAAGAGGGGCAGCAGCAGATCAACGTTCGCGCCGTGGGCCTCTTCACCAATGTTGCCGATATCGGGAACACGCTTATCAAGACGCAGAACGGTACGGCGCTGCGGGTGAAGGATATCGCTACCGTTGTGCAGGGCTCGAAGATTCGTTTGGGCCAGATCGGCAAGGCCATCCGTAGTAATGATGGCGTCGTTATGGACGATTCGGACGTAGTGGAAGGTATCGTTCTGTTGCAGAAAGGCGCGAACTCCGACGAAGTGCTTGATGGGATTCATGCCAAGGTCGAAGAGTTGAATGGAGTTGATGCGCAACCTGCGGCCAATGGAAAGCCTGCTGTGGCTGCGAAACCTGGCCTGCTTCCGCCCGGAGTCAAGGTTGTCCCATTCCTCGACCGTGACGATCTCGTCCATCTGACGACCCATACGGTACTGCACAATCTGACGGAGGGAATCATCCTTGTGATGATCATCCTCTTCCTGTTCCTCGGCAATGTGCGTGGGGCGATCATCGTTGCATTGACGATCCCATTCTCTTTGCTCTTTGCTTCGATCTGTCTCGATCTTCGCCATATTCCAGCAAACCTGCTTTCGTTGGGAGCGCTTGATTTCGGCATGGTGGTCGATGGTGCTGTCGTGATGGTGGAGAACATCGTTCGCCACATGAATCGCCCACAGGAGAAGAGCAAAACGACGCTTGAGGTTGTGCAGGAGGCTGCGCACGAGGTACAGCGGCCGGTCTTCTACGCGATCGGCATCATCGTTACCGCCTACCTCCCTATCTTTACTTTGCAGCAGGTGGAAGGTCGTCTCTTCCGCCCGATGGCGTGGACAGTTGCTTTCGCGCTTCTCGGAGCGCTGATTTTTTCCATGTTCCTGGCACCGGTTCTTTCGAGCTTCCTCTTCAAAAACGGCGCGAAGGAATGGCACAACCCTGTCATGAATTTTCTGACGAAGCATTATCGCTCGGCGGCACTCTGGGCGGTAGAATCGCGCTGGATTGTGATTGGTGCGACGTGCGCGGGATTGTTGCTTGCAATCTTTCTTACTGAGGGCGGAGCCATTGGATCGGAGTTCCTGCCTCACCTGGATGAAGGAGCAATCTGGGTCCGTGGAACTCTTGCGCCCAGCACCGGTCCCAGCGAAGGTGTACGTGTGATGAACGAGGCGCGCCCCCTTCTTGCATCGTTTCCCGAGGTCAAGGACGTCGTAAGCCAGGTTGGCCGTCCTGACGATGGAGTGGACACTACCGGCTTTTTCGATACGGAGTATTACGTCGATCTCAAGCAAAAGAAGGATTGGCGACCGATCTTTGGCCAAAACAAGGACGAGCTGATCGCGGCGATGGATCGGGAGCTCGAGAAGATGCCTGGAGTGATCTGGAACTTCTCGCAACCGATCTCCGACAATATGGAAGAGGCGGTCAGCGGCGTCAAGGGCGAATTGGCCGTGAAGGTCTACGGCGATGACCTGAAGTTGCTTGAGCAGAAGGGCGATCAGATTGTCGATGTGATGAGTCACATCGCAGGAGTCCAAGACCTTGGCCTGTTTCGGGTTATTGGCCAGCCCAACCTGAACTTCATTGTGGATAGGGCTGCTGCTGCGCGCTATGGGATTAACGTGGCGGATGTGCAGGATGCTGTAGAGACCGCTGTTGGTGGTAATGCTGTGACTCAAGTGCTCCAGGGCGAAGCTCGGTACGATGTGGTGCCCCGATATGGGAAGGATTATCGCGATACACCGGAAGCGATTGAGAATGTGCGTCTCGTCGCTCCATCCGGAGAACGAGTCTCTCTGGCTCAGTTGACGAAACCTACGGTCGTCGATGGAGCATCGGAGATCTATCGGGAAGGGAACTCGCGCTACGTGGCGATCAAGTACAGTGTTCGCGGACGAGATCTCGGTGGCGCTGTAGAAGAAGCGATCAGCAAGGTGACATCTCAGGTCAAGCTGCCTCCCGGATATAAGCTTGACTGGGCTGGAGAATATGCGAGCCAGAAGAGGTCGGCGAAGCGGTTGGCCATCGTTGTTCCGATCACGGTACTGTTGATCTTCTTTATCCTTTACATGATGTTCGGTTCGTTCAAGTGGGCGATGTTGATTATGGCCAATGTGGCGATCGCTCCTATTGGCGGAACGCTGGCGCTCTTTGTTACGGGGACAAACTTCAGCGTCTCTTCAGGAGTTGGCTTTCTGGCGCTGTTTGGCGTTTCGGTGCAGACCGGCGTCATTATGCTGGAGTACATCAACCAGATGCGCGTCCGAGGGCACTCAATCGAAGAGTCCGCGGTTGAGGGGGCGGTGTTACGACTGCGACCGATCATGATGACGATGCTGGTTGCAACGCTGGGTCTTCTGCCGGCAGCAACTTCGCATGGGATTGGGTCGGACTCGCAAAGGCCGTTTGCCGTGGTTATTGTCGGCGGACTGATCTCGGATCTGATTATCAGTCTCTTCCTGTTGCCGACGCTGTATGTCTGGCTTGCGGGACCGGATGACATCCTTCCGAAGCTCGAGACGGAGTTCGAAGCGTAAGGTCAGAATCTGCCCGTTTCGGAGCTTTACCAAAAATACCAACGCGGCATTGAGGTCGAAAACCGCCCTCGATGCCGCGTGTATTCGTATACATTGGTATTTTGCGGTATTGTGACTGGGACATCCAGTGAGGGGGAAGCATCGTGATTGAGAAGCATGTGCTCCATGCACATCGGGAGCATTTTGGGCAGGATGGCCAGGTATATGCTGCGCCCGCGCGTGTGAATTTGATCGGGGAGCATACAGATTACACAGGCGGGTTGGTGATGCCGATGGCGATCGGCTTTCAGACGGTTGCGGCCGTCAGTCCAAGGCAAGATGGGCGTGCGGTCTTCTATTCGATGAACTTCGACGAAGAGATTGCCTTCGAGATCGCCTCGCAGGGGGTGTCTCCGAGTGGACACTGGAGCGACTATCCGGCTGGCGTGCTGTGGTGCCTCGGACAGGCTGGTGTAGTGGTGAGTGGATTCAACATGACGCTGGGAGGCGATGTGCCTCTGGGAGCGGGGTTGAGCTCGTCCGCGTCCGTGGAGGTGGCTACGGCGATGGCGCTGCTGAAGCATGCGGGTGCGACGCTGCCTCTGGCGGAGATTGCCACGTTGTGCCGCCGAGCGGAGAACGAGTATGTCGGCGCGAAGAGCGGGATTATGGACCAGTTCGTGGTCGCGGGAGGCGTCGTCGAACGGGCGATGCTGCTGGATTGCCGCTCGCTCGACTATGAACTACTGCCGTTGCCGTCGGCGGTGAAGGTGGTGATCTGCAACTCGATGGTGAAGCATGCGCATGCGGATGGCGAGTATGGAGACCGGCGCGATGAGGTCGAGTCGGGTCAGGCTGTGGTGGTGCAAGAGCGTCCGGGCGTGGCAATGCTGCGGGACGCTACGGTTGCTGACCTCGATGCGTGCAGGGACAAGATGAGCGAGGCGAGCTTTCTGCGCTGTAGGCACATCGTTACTGAGAATGCGCGTGTGTTGGAGGCGCGTGAGGCTCTGCTTGAGGGAGACATGAAGCACTTTGGGGTGCTGATGGAGAAGGCTCATGTGAGTTTCAGGGATGACTTTCAGGCGAGTTGCGCGGAGATCGATACGCTAGTTGAGATTGCATCGCGGCAGCCGGAGTGTTTTGGCGCGCGTATTACGGGTGGCGGTTTTGGTGGTTGTACGGTGAATGTGG
Organism: Granulicella arctica; assembly: GCF_013410065.1. Classification (NCBI taxonomy): domain Bacteria; kingdom Pseudomonadati; phylum Acidobacteriota; class Terriglobia; order Terriglobales; family Acidobacteriaceae; genus Granulicella; species Granulicella arctica. The sequence goes on along the minus strand of NZ_JACCCW010000002.1, from coordinate 1,668,526 downwards.
TGCGAGCGGCGGATGCGGAGCGGTTTGTCGAGACGTTGCGGCGCGAGTATGAGGCTGCAACGGGAATTGTCGCGGACTGCTTTGTGTGCGAGGCTTCCGATGGTGCTCTGGCGATGCTGACGCATAGAGGTGCGCAATGAATCCACTGGCGCAGCAGAATCCACATCGCCGCTATAACCCGCTGAAGCAGGAATGGGTGCTGGTTTCGCCGAATCGGACGCAGCGTCCATGGCAGGGACAGACGGAGACGAAGACGGTTGCGGCTGGGCTGACGTACGATCCGGAGTGCTATCTTTGCCCGGGAAATGTGCGAGCGGGCGGTGCGCGGACGGATGTGTACACGAGCACGTATGTCTTCGAGAACGACTATGCTGCGCTGAAACCGGATGCTCCTCAGTTTGAGAGCGATGAGGCCGGGAAAGGACTGCTGGTTGCGAAGGGGGAGAGCGGAGTTTGCCGCGTGATCTGCTTTTCGCCGCGGCACGATCTGACTTTGGCAAAGATGTCGGTGCCGGAGATTCGTGCGGTGGTGGATGTTTGGGCTTCGCAGTATGAGGAGCTGGGCTCGCGGGACGATATCCAGTATGTGCAGGTGTTTGAGAATCGCGGGGCGATGATGGGGGCGAGCAATCCGCATCCGCATGGCCAGATCTGGGCGAGCCGGTCGATTCCGAACGAGATTGTGGCGGAGCTTGCTGGGCAGAAGGCTTATCTGAAGGAGCATGGGGCGAATCTGCTGGTCGCGTATGCGGAGATGGAGCTGGCTCTCGGTGAGCGGGTTGTCGCGCAGAACGATAGCTTTCTTGCGGTGGTTCCGTTCTGGGCGGTTTGGCCGTTTGAGGTAATGCTGCTGCCCAAGCGGCATGTTGCGAATCTGGAGGGTTTGAACGACGCGGAGCGGAATGATTTTGCGTCGATCCTACAGGTGGTGACCTCGACGTATGACCGCGTCTTCGATACGCCGTTTCCGTATTCGATGGGGCTGCATCCGGCTCCGTTTGATGGGGAGGGACATGCGGAGTGGCAGTTCCATGCGCATTTTTATCCGCCGCTGCTGCGGTCGGCGAGTATCCGGAAGTTTATGGTCGGGTATGAGCTGCTGGGGTCGCCCCAGCGGGATATTACTCCGGAGAGTGCGGCGGAGACGCTGCGGCGGGCGGGGGATCGGGTATAGCTTTTTGCTGAAGAGCATGGGGTGCCCCTCCCCCCCCCGGGGGGGTGTCTTTCTAAGGTGTTTAGAATGAGTGGTTTACGCAATTTGACCCCTTGCAAGTATTTGCATTGAAAGGGGTTATTGGTAAATATAAGATTTCAGGTGACTTATGAGCGGCAAGCTTTCTTTCTAAGGGCTGTGCGCCTTATTTATTTAACTGTCTCTTTCAGTATATCGAGTTGGAGAAACTTGTATGCCAAGTCTATCGTCTTTGTTTTGATGAAGTTATGGGTTATGGGGCTTGACAGGGTTTTGGTAGGGAGGGTGGGAGAGGCGGTTGTCTGTGGTGCGTCTGGGGCGGGGGTATCGTGGTCGAGGCAGGCGGGATGAGGCGTTTCGCGCTCCGTGGCTTGTTTTCTGGGTGGCGTTTGTGGTGCGTGTCGGCTATATCGTTGTGACGCACCGGTACCGTATTCCGGCTTATCTGGACCACTTCAGTTATGGCTGGGAGATGGGCCGGGTTGGGAGGGCGCTTGCGACGGGGCATGGCTATGCCGATCCGTTCCAGGGGCATACCGGGCCTACGGCGTGGGTGACTCCGCTTTATCCGATGCTGGTGGGTGGGGTTTTTCGGCTATTTGGGGTCTATACGCCGCTGTCGGCCTTTGTGCTGTTGGCGGTGAACAGTGTCTTTTCGGCGTATACGGCGAGGACGACTTGGGAGATCGGTGTGCGTTGCTTCAACCCGAGGATTGCTGTGTGGGCGGCGTGGATCTGGGCTTTGTATCCGGCGGCGATGCAGTATGCGACGAAGTGGATCTGGGAGATGACGCTGACGACCTTCCTGTTCTCGTGTGTGCTGGTGTTGGCCTTGAGAATGCGGAACGTCGGTGGTGTTGCCGGAGATCTAGAGGGAGCGGCGACTGTGCGGCGGTGGGCTTGCTTTGGCCTGCTTTGGGCGCTGATCGCGTTGAGTAATCCTTCGCTGCTTGTGTTCCTGCCGGTCTGCGGAGTTTGGATATTGATGGGTATTCCGCAGTGGCAGCAGCAGATAGCTGGTGTGGTGCTGGCGGCTTGCCTGTTCCTTGTCTGCGTCTCCGGATGGAGCTATCGCAACTGGCTTGCTCTTCACCGGTTTGTGCCGTTGCGGACGAACTTCGGCGCGGAGCTCTATCTGGGGAATGGTCCGGGTGCGAATGGGATCGAGATGGGGTACGAGCATCCGGCGATCGATCATGCTCAGTTGGAGCTGTATCGCGAACTGGGGGAGGTTGAGTACTCCCGGATGCGTGGGGATGCGGCGAAGGCTTTGATTCGTGAGCGACCGGGGCGGTTTGCGGTGCTTTGCGTGAAGCGGGCTTACTTCTTCTGGTTCGGTGCTCCGCATGTGCAGGAGAAGAGGTGGAGCGTGGAGTATGGGCCGGGGCTGCATCTCCAGTTCACGAGCATCGTTGGTCTATTGGGCCTGGCGCTTGCTTTGAGGCGTAGGGTTCCTGCTGCCGGGCTGTTTGCCTGGGTGTTTGTGCTGTTGCCGGCTACGTATTATCTGGTGACGGTGCATCCGCGGTTCCGGCATCCGCTGGAGCCGCTGATGGTAATTCTTGGGGTGTTTCTGTTCCAGTCGGCGGAGAAGAGCTGGCGGGTTCGTTGGTTTTCGCGCGGAGCTTTTGCGGCTTAGACGCTGTCGAAGAGCTGCGGAATGCGCTGGCTCTCATGGGATACGGGAGAGGAGCAGCCTTCCCTCAGGGGCTAAAGCCCCGCTTCTTGGCTCTTTGCGGCACGGCTGAAGCCGTGCCCTTTCAAAACAATGCTTCACCGGCAGTTCTTGGACGTATTTGGGGATGGATTACATCCCATCCTTCGCAGGGGCGCGAAGGATGGGGCACCCGGACATCTTCTAGGAGGAAGAGGTATTGATGATGGGTGCGGCTTCCTGGGTGGCTTTGATGTAGTTGCCGTAGCCGATGATGATGGTGGAGGCGATGAGGAGAAAGAGGCCGCTGGCGACGAGGAGTTTGGTGCGTCGGCTGGTGCCGCGCCACTCGCGGAGGGCTAGTCCCCAGAGGGTGGCGAAGATGATGATGCTGGCCATGTGGAGAGCCCAGCTGGAGAAGTCGTACTTGCCCATCTTGGTCTGGCCCATGGAGTAGAAGAAGAACTGGAAGTACCAGATGACTCCGGCGAGGGCGGCGAAGAGGTAGTTGAAGGTGAGGGTGCGTGGGGTGAGGCGCTCGAAGACGGCGATGTTGCGAGGGTCCCAGTCCATGAGGGTGTCGCCGCGGGTGGCGGTGGCGCGCATGGGGTTGATGCCGGAGGCTCCGGTGAACTGGTCGAGGGAGCGGTTTTTGATGATGAGGATGGCGGACCAGATGAAGTTGGTGAGGAAACCTCCCCAAAGGACGACGACGAGGACGGGGAGGTTCTGCCATAGGTCGAGGCGGTGGCTGGCGAGGAGTTGGGCCTTGGCGATGTGGGCGATGGGGGCTCCGGCGTCGAGGCCGAAGGCGAAGCAGGCGCTCATGATGCCGGCGAAGATGGCGACGGCGATGCCTTTGACGAAGGAGAAGTCGGCTTCGCCAGCCTCGAGCTTTTCTTCGGGGGTGATCTCTTTTTCTTTGGAGAGGCCGGCGGCTCCGTTGACGGCGACGGCGATGAGGCAGACGGCGACTCCGGCGAGGATGATCTGGCCGGAGGTCTCATGGGCGATGGCGGCGAGCTGTCCGTGGAAGATGGGTGGCAGCATGGTGCCGAAGGCGGTGCAGAGGCCGAGGGCGATGGCATAGCCAAGGGCGATACCGAGATAGCGGATGGCGAGACCGAAGGTCAGACCACCTATGCCCCAGAGGGCTCCCCAGAGAAAGGCATAGCCGAGGCTGGAGGAGGGTGCGGCGCGGAGGATGCTGAAGAGGTGAGGGACGAAGATGGTGCCGAGGACGAGGGGAGCGACGATCCACGCGGCGAAGCCCTGGATGAGCCAGTACACCTCCCACGACCAGCGCTTGATGCCACGGAAGGGGATGAAGTTTGTGGCGGAGGCGAAGCCGCCGATCCAGTGATAGATGACGCCGATGAAAGGATTCGTTCCCAAGTAGGCCCTCGCTGCGTTCGGTGGTGCTGTATTGAGTGTATTGCGCGTCCCATGGTAACTGACGCAGATTGCGATGGGGAAATATACTCTCTAATGAATTCGAATATGTGATTTCTACTAAGGTAGTGTGTAGCGCCGTGGAGCGTTGGCGCGAGGAGGGTCGTCCTGCGAGTTTCGCTGTTCATTACCTGTTATAACGACACGCTGTTTCCTGAGACGGGCAAGGCTGTGGTGCGTGTGCTGGAGCGGCTGGGGCATACGGTGGAGTTTCCTGCGGGGCAGACGTGCTGCGGGCAGATGCATTGGAATACGGGCTACCAGGCTGAGGCGTTGCCGTTGCTGTCGCGGTTTGTGGCGCAGTTCAAGGGAGCGGAGGTGGTGGTGGTGCCGTCGTCGAGCTGCGTGGCGATGATGCGGGATCACTATCCGAAGATGGCGGAGCAGTTGAACGATGCTGCGCTGAAGCGCGAGGTGGAAGAGCTGCTGCCGAAGGTGTTTGAGTTCTCGGAGTTTCTGACGAAGCGGTTGGGTTTGGAGGATGTGGGGGCTTACTATCCGCATCGGGTGACGTATCACGCGAGCTGCCATGGGTTGCGGAATCTTGGGCTGGGGGATGGTCCGCTGCGGTTGTTGAGGGCGGTGCGGGGGATCGATCTGGTCGAGTTGCAGGGAGTGGAACAGTGCTGCGGGTTCGGTGGGACGTTTGCGGTGAAGAACGCGGAGGTGTCGAGCGCGATGCTGGCGGAGAAGACGACGGCGATTTTGAATACGCGAGCAGAGGCTTGTACGGCTTGCGATAACTCTTGCCTGATGCATCTTCAGGGGGCTCTGCATCGGCAGCGGACGGGTGTGGAGACGGTGCATCTGGCGGAGATTCTGGCGAGCGATGACGGCACACGATGAGTAGGAACAGGCAACTGCAAAAACAACTACAAGAGCAACCGCAGGTCCTTCGGCTGCGTGCTGCGCACTTCGCTCAGGATGACAGTTTGTGGGGCGGGATGGGGTTGATGGAGGGTGCGCGATGAGTGGAACGGCTTTGGACCCCAGGACGGCTCCAGTGTTTCCGATGGCGGCGCGATCGGCGATGGGGGATACGCAGCTGCGGAAGAACGTGCGTCATGCGACGGATGTGATCCAGGGCAAGCGGGCTCGTGTGGTGGGCGAGATGCCGGATTGGCAGGAGCTGCGCGAGGCGGGCAAGCGGATTCGGCAGCATACGATGGCACATCTCGATGTGTATCTGGAGGAGTTTGAACGCAACTGCACGAAGGCTGGTGGGGTGGTGCACTGGGCGCGGGATGCGGCTGAGGCGCGGCGGATTATCGTCGATTTGGTGAAGGCGACTGGGAGCGATGAGGTCATCAAGATCAAGTCGATGACGACAGAGGAGATTCAGTTGAATCCGGCGCTGGAGGCGGCGGGGATTCATCCGTTCGAGACGGATCTGGCAGAGCTGATTATTCAGCTTGGTGAGGATCAGCCCTCGCATATTGTGGTGCCGGCGCTGCATAAGAATCGGCAGCAGATTCGCGAGATCTTTCGGACGAAGATGAATCTGCCGGAGTTGGGCGAGAGGCCGCAGGATCTAGCGGATGCAGCTCGCATGTTTTTGCGCGAGAAGTTTTTGCGGGTGAAGACGGGGGTGAGTGGAGCGAATTTTCTGATCGCGGAGACGGGTGGGGTGTGCGTCGTGGAGAGCGAGGGGAATGGGAGGATGTGCCTGACGCTGCCGGAGACGTTGATTACGGTGGCGGGGATCGACAAGGTAGTGCCGCGGTTTCAGGATCTTGAGGTGCTGTTGCAGGTGTTGCCACGGAGTGCGACGGGCGAGCGGATGAATCCGTATAACTCGATCTGGACGGGCGTGGATGCGGCGGATGGTCCGAAGGCTTTTCACATCGTGCTGATGGACAATGCGCGGACGGAGATATTGGCGGATGCGGAGGGGCGGCAGACGCTGAACTGCATTCGGTGCGGGGCTTGCCAGAATGCCTGCCCGGTGTATCGGCAGACGGGTGGGCATGCGTATGGCAGCGTGTATGCGGGGCCGATTGGGGCGATCCTGACGCCGCAGTTGATGGAGATGGAGCATGCGCAGTCGCTGCCTTATGCGTCGAGTTTGTGCGGGGCGTGCTATGAGGTGTGTCCGGTGAAGATCAATATTCCGGAGGTGTTGATTCACCTGCGGAACAAAGTGGTCGAGCAGAACGGTATGAGGAATGTCGAAGCGCTGGCGATGCGGGCGATGGGGATGATCTTTCAGAGCGAGCGGCGGTTTCGTGCTGCGCAGCGGATGGGACGGATTGCGGAGAGTCCGCTGGTGAGAAAAGATGGGCAGGGGCAGGGATGGATCGGATGGCTACCGGGGCTGCTGGGTGGATGGACGCAGGTGCGCGATCTACAGTCGATGCCGAAGGAGACCTTCCGTGACTGGTGGGAGAAGCGAGGGACGGATGGCAAGTAGTGCTGATGCAAGAGCGGCGGTGTTGGGCCGGATCAGGAAGGCGATTGGTGGGGCTTCGTCGGCGGATGTGGCGCGTGCGGAGTGGGAGGCGATTCCGCGTGAGTTCAAGCGTGCGGCTTCGCATGAGCGTGGCGAGGTGCTGGAGTTGTTGGTGGAGAGGCTGATCGATTATGACGCGCATGTTGTAGTGGTCAGACCGGAGGGTGTTACGGACGCGGTGAAGAGTTTGCTGGAGGCGCGTGGTGTTCGGCAGTTGCTGGTGCCTGTGGGGATGCCGGATGGTGTGTTGCCGGAGGGATTTGCGTTCGTCGTGGATGCGGGGTTTGGTGCTTCGGAGCTGGATGCGTTCGATGGCGTGGTGACGATGGCGACGGTTGCGATTGCCGAGACGGGGACGGTGGTGTTGCAGAATGCAGCGGGGCAGGGGCGGCGTGCGGCGACGCTGGTTCCTGACTATCACCTGTGTGTCGTGCAGGCGACGAATGTGGTGGAGACGGTGCCCGAGGCGATGGTGCGGTTGCAGGCGACGGCTTCGCTGGCGACGACGTTTGTGTCAGGGCCTTCGGCGACGGCGGATATTGAGATGACGCGGATCAAAGGAGTGCATGGGCCGCGCTTTTTGGATGTGGTGGTGATCGAGGATGCGGGCTCGAAGTAAAAACTTTGCAGGATGATGCTCTGGTGTTGTACCGCTGGCCATGTTTCAATAGAGATGAAATTTCCTGTTGAGGAATTTGGAGGCGGCTTCGATGACGGCGAATGGTGTGGGCGAGTTGGCGCGTGTGACGGAGCGGGTGTGGAAGGCGCTGGATGAGTTTCGGATCGAGGTGCCGTCGTGGGGGTTTTCGAACACGGGAACGCGCTTCGGGAAGTTCGTGCAGGCGAGCGCGGCGACCAACATCGAGGAGAAGTTTGCCGATGCAGCCCAGGTAAATGTGCTGACCGGTGCGAGTCCGACGGTGGCGCTGCATGTGCTCTGGGATCTGCCGGGCGGGTTGAAGGATGTTCCGGCGATTCAGGCGCTAGAGGCGAAGTATGGGGTGAAGAGCGGATCGATCAATCCGAATCTTTTTCAGGATCAGGAGTACAAGTACGGTTCGATTGCGAACCCGAGCGCGGAGATTCGCGGCAAGGCGCTGAAGCACTTGCTGGATTCGGTGGAGATTGGACGGGAGCTTGGTTCGAAGGATGTTTCGATGTGGATCGCGGATGGATCGAACTATCCAGGGACGCAGAGCATGCGCCGTCGTATTGACTGGATGAGTGAGGTGTTGGGAGCAACGCACGCGGCGCTTGGCCCGGATCAGCGGATGCTGGTGGAGTACAAGCCCTTTGAGCCGGCTTTTTATCATACGGATATTGCTGACTGGGGGATGGCGCTGGAGCTGGCGCGTCGAGCGGGGCCGAAGGCGAAGGTGCTGGTCGACACGGGGCATCATTACCAGGGAACGAATATCGAGCAGATTGTGGCGTGGCTGCTGCATCTTGGAGAACTGGGCGGATTCCACTTCAATGATCGCAAGTATGCTGACGACGACCTGACGCTGGGGTCGATTGATCCGTATCAGGTGTTCCGTATCTTCCACGAGATTGTGAGTGCGAGCGAGGATGAGCGCGCCCATGTGGCGTTCATGATTGATCAGAGCCACAACTTGAAGGGCAAGATGGAGGCGATGGTCCAGACCGTTGTTTCGGCGCAGGAGCTGTATGCGAAGGCGGCGCTGATTGACCAGTCGCGGCTTGCGGAGTTGCAGCAGAGCTGTCGTCTGGTTGAGGCGGAGGAGTGTTTCCGCAGCGCGTTCTGGCAGGATGTGCGGCCGATTGTGCGCGAATGGCGACAGGCGCGTGGGCTGGCTGTTGATCCTCTCGCGGCGCTGCGTGAGAGCGGGTATGTCGAGTGGGCGGCGAAGGAACGCGGGAGCAGGAATGCGGGGAGTGTTTCGAGCTACGCGTGAGGGCTGCGAGGGCTCCGATTTTCGGTGCGAATCCGATGGGGTTCTAATTCATTAGCGAAACTATGTGGGAAGACTGCATAATGGAGCCGTTGTGATCTCGACGAGAACCGGAGCCAGAACCCCTTGCGTAAGACGACGAAGCGACTTTACCTCATCCCCGTGCTGTCGAAGGCGCTGGATATTCTCGAGCTGCTACAGGCAGAGAACCAGCCGATGACGCTGGAGGCGATTCATCGCCTCACGAAGGTTTCAAAGACGACGGTGTACCGGGTGTTGAAGACGTATGTGCATCGCGGCTATCTGTCGCAGTCTTCGGATGGGATGTATCGGCATGTGACGCGGCCGAAGAAGCTGCGGTTCGGCTTTGGCGGACAGAGCGCGGATATGCCGTTCTCGGTGGAGGTGACGGAGAGCCTGAAGAGCGCGGCGATGGCTGTGGGCGTGGATCTACTGGTGCTCGACAACTGCTATGACGGGCCGATTGCGATCAAGAATGCGGAGGAGTTCGTGAGCAGCCGCGTGGACCTGGTGATCGAGTTCCAGGTGGAGCAGGAGGTGGCTCCGGTGATCGGAGATAAGCTTGCTGGGGCGAAGATTCCGTTGATCGCGATCGACATTCCTCATCCTCATGCGACGTATTTTGGCGTGGATAACTACCGTGTGGGGATTGAGGCGGGAGAGGTGCTGGCATCACATGCGGTGCGTGTGTGGAACCGCAAGGTGGATTGGGTGCTGGGGCTGGATCTGCCAGAGGCTGGGCAGTTGGTGCAGAGCCGGATTACGGGTGCGTTCGAGGGTGTGCGAAGTGCCATTTCGGATATTCCGGAGGAGTGCTTTGTGCGGCTGGATGGTCGCGGGATTCGGGAGCGCAGCCGGAAGCTGATCTCGGACTTTTTGCAACGGCATCCGAAGGATAAATATATCTTGATCGCGGCGGCGACCGATACGAGTGCGCTGGGGGCGCTTGATGCGGTAAAGGAGCAGAAGCGGGAGAAGAGTGTGGCCATCGTGGGACAAGATGCGCTGGCGGAGGCGGTGGAGGAGATTCGGAAGGAGCGGTCGCCCTTTATCGGTTCGGTCTCGCATGAGGTGAGTTCGTATGGGCCGAGTCTGATCAACCTTGGATTGTCGCTGCTGCGTGGGCAGACGGTGCCTCCGTACAACTACGTCGATCACAAGCTGGTGACGCGAGAGACTCTGGGAACGTAAAGAAGTATGCGGTGAAGCGTGGTCGATAGTTATGCATATTTTTCGTATTGGAAATAGTTGCTGTATTGGTCTTTCTCGTGGAATGATGGATAGGTGCGGAATTTTATATTGGTGCGATAGGGGTTGAGTGACATGGCGAATACGAAGGGTCTTCGGTTTCTTGAGGACCGCTGGGATGAGGCGGTAGCGGCGAAGCTGGATGAGCCGGAGCTTTTGCGGTATCGGTCGAACCTGCTGGGATCGGACCTGCGGATTACGAACTTTGGCGGTGGCAATACGAGCTCGAAGCTGGATCAGGTTGACCCGGTGGATGGGCTGACGAAGAAGATTTTGTGGGTGAAGGGAAGCGGCGGCGATCTGGGTAGCATCAAGCGCGCTGGCTTCGCGACTCTGTACATGGATAAGCTGCTGGCGCTCGAGAAGGTGTATCGCGGGGTTGAGCTTGAGGACGAGATGGTGGAGATGTATCCGCTCGTGACCTTTGCGAATAATCCGACGGCGGCCTCGATTGATACACCGTTGCATGGTTTTCTGCCGTTCGCGCATGTGGACCATCTGCATCCGGACTGGGGGATCGCGTTGGCGGCCTCGGCGAACGGGAAGATCAAGATGGAGGAGTTCAACAAGGAGTTCGGCCATAAGCTGGCGTGGCTGCCGTGGCAGCGGCCGGGGTTCGAGCTGGGCATGATGTTGAAGAATATCGTCGCGGAGACGCCGGGCTGCGATGGCGTGGTGCTCGGCGGGCATGGATTGTTTACGTGGGGCGATACGCAGCGCGAGAGCTATCTGAACACGATCACGATCATCGATCAGCTTGGGCAGTTTATTGAGCGGCATGGATCGGTGGCGGGGCACGTGCACTTTGGTGGAGCTGCGGTTGAGAGCCGTGCCGATCGGAAGGAGGTTGCGCTTGCGATTACGCCGCATCTCCGGGGAGTGGTTTCGCGGAAGCAGCGGTGGATTGGGAGCTTTTCGGATCTGCCGCAGGTGTTGGAGTTTGTGAACTCGGCACAGGCGGAGAAGCTGGCGCATTTGGGGACGAGCTGCCCGGATCACTTTATCCGGACGAAGATTCGCCCGATGTATATCAAGTGGAATCCTGCTGGCGATCCTACTGAATTGAAGGAGTTGATCGAGACGGCGCTTGAGACCTATCGGGCGGAGTATGCGGAGTACTACGCGAAGCATGCGTTGAAGGACTCTCCTGCGTTGCGGGATGCGAGCCCGACGGTGGTGTTGATTCCGGGCGTCGGCATGTTCAGCTTCGGCAAGAACAAGACGGAGTCGCGCATCACGGGCGAGTTCTATACCAACGCGATTGGCGTGATGCAGGGTGCGGGTTCGCTGGGTGCGGGCGTGAACTGTAGCGACATTCCGCAGGCTGGTCCTGCTGCTGCGGCGAGCGAGTTCAAGACGCATGCGAACTACGTGGCGCTGCCAGCGAGTGAGGCGTTTCGGATTGAGTACTGGAAGCTGGAAGAGGCGAAGATTCGTCGCCAGCCACCGGAGAAGGAGTTGAGCCGGAGGGTTGCGCTGATCGTCGGCGGCGGCAGCGGTATTGGCCGCGAGGTTGCGCTGCTGGCGGCGGAGCGCGGAGCGCATGTTGTTATTGCAGACCGCGATGTGAAGGGCGCGGAGGCAGTTGCCGATGAGGTGAAGGCCATTGTGGGCAAGGAAGCGGTGAGCTGGACGAGCATCGACATCCGCGACCGCAAGGCGATCAAAGCCGCACTGGATGCGACGATCCGGCAGTTTGGCGGTATCGATATTTTGATCAATACGGCGGCGCTGTTTCCGTCGTCGCCGGACGGCATCATCACGGATGCGCAGTGGGCGCTGACGCTTGAGGTGAACGTGACGGCGAACTACCTGCTGACGGATGAGGCTTCGCATCTGTTTACGGGGCAGGGCATCGATGCGAGCATCGTGCTGACGAGCTCGGCGAATGCGGTTGTGGCGAAGCGCGGCAGCGAGGCGTACGACGTGAGCAAGGCGGCGTTGAGCCACCTGGTGCGCGAGCTGGCGGTGACGTATGCGCCGCTGGTGCGCGTGAATGGTATCAGTCCGGCGACGGTGGTGAAGGGATCGACGATGTTCCCGCGTGACCGCGTGATTGCAAGCTTGAAGAAGTACAAGCTGCCGTTTGAAGAGACGATGACGGACGATGAGCTTCGCAATGTGCTGGCGCAGTTCTATGCGACGCGCACTCTGACACATCAGCCGATTGATCCGAAGGATTGCGCGCAGGCGATTCTGTTTTTGGCGGGGCCGCTGGCGCGTTGCACGACGGGACACCTGATCCCGGTAGACGGAGGGCTGACCGAGGCGTATCTGCGATGAAGCGCGCGCCGGAGGGGGCCCTGCTGCCGATGGATCAACGAGCACTGATTGCAGTGGACCTGGGAGCGGAGAGCTGCCGGGTCTCGCTGCTTCAGTGGATTACCGGCGCTCCTGTGGTGACGCTGGTTCATCGTTTTGCGAATGCGCCGCGTGAGAGTGACGGGTTGCGCTGGGACCTTGGGATGATCGAGGCTGGCCTCGATGAGGGGCTGCGGCGATGCGCGTCGATTGCGACGGAGGGTGTTCGTTCGATCGCTGTCGATGGCTGGGCGGTGGACTATGTGCGGATCGGCGTGGATGGTCGAGCGCTGGCCGATCCTTTTTGCTATCGCGATGAGCGGACGGTCGAGGCGGAGCGCTCTCTGCATCGGAAGATAAGCCCGGAGCAGTTGCGCGAGCTGACGGGGATTCAGTTGTTGCGGATCAATACGCTGTATCAGCTCTTCGCGGATTCGTTGGCGGGATTGCCTGAGGGGGAGCAGTGGCTGAATCTGCCGGAGTATATTTTGTCGCGCTGGGGCGGGGCGCGGGTGTCTGAGTATACGAATGCGACGCATACGCAGTTGACGGAGATCTACAGGCAGCACTGGAGCCGGGAGATCTTTCAGGCGGCGCAGCTTGATCTGGCTTCGGCTCCGAAGATTGTGCCTCCGGGGACGGTTGTGGGGCGGTTGCAGGGGCCGCTGGCGGAGCTTTCGGCGTTGCGGGATGCGGCGTTGATTGCGCCTGCGTGTCACGATACGGCCTCGGCGATTGCGGGGATCCCGGCGACGGGCAATGATTGGGCTTATATCAGTTCGGGGACGTGGTCGCTGGTGGGGACGCTGGTTGAGCAGCCACACAACGGTGAGGCGGCGCGGGCGGATAACTTTACCAACCTTGGTGCGGTGGGCGATCAGATCTGCTTCCACAAAAATGTGAATGGGATGTGGTTAATCCGCCAGTGTGTGGAGCAGTGGGCTGCTGAAGGGACGGAGTGGACGGTACAGGATTTGGTGGCGGCGGCGGAGAAGCTCCCGAAGCCGGATGCGTTGCTGGATGTGGACGAGCCGGATCTGCTGTTACAGGGACATATGCCGCGGCGGATCAATGCGCAGCGGGCGAAGCACGGGCTTGCGCCGCTGGATGAGGGTGCAGCGAATGCTCCGGCGTTTGCGAGCCTGATCTTCCATAGCCTGGCGGCGCGATATGCCAGGGTGCTGGACCGGGTGGCTCTGCATAGCGGCAAGCGTCTCAAGAGGTTGTTCGTGGTGGGTGGGGCTAGCCGGAATGAGTTCCTCAATCGGCTGACGCAGGAGGCGACGGGGCTCGAGGTTTTTCGAGGGTCGCCGGAGAGCTCGACGGTGGGGAACTTTGCGGTGCAACTGGCGGTGCTGGACGGCAATCGCGATGTAAACAGCGGCGTCTATGGCGAGCATGTATCGCGGTGGGCGGGGCTGCTGGTGGCAGCGCTGGGTCGAGCTTCCACAGCGAGGTAGAGCTGGTTGGGGATTACCGTGTAGACTTCTCATGTCCAGTGCGCCCTGATTTTTTTGGTGCGTCTGATAAAACGATTCAGTTTTGGGATATTGGAGAAGTATGCGTCTTTCCTGTGGAGTCTTCGGCGTTCTTTTGGCGGCATCGTCCGTGTGTTTTGCGCAGTCGCAGTTGGTGATGGATCGCGGCGGCGCGACTGTGGTGCTGGAGCCGTATGCGCCCAACATCGTCCGGGTGACGTTGAGCCTGTTGAAGGATCAGGCTACGGCTGCTCCGGGATATGGATTCGTGGCAAAGCCTGCGGAAGCGGGATGGACACATGAGACGAGCGATGCGGGGGATACGTACAAATCGTCGCGGATGACGATCTTCCTTCCGGCGTCGCATCCGCCGCAGCCGAGGCCGAAGGGGTATATCGAAGGGACAGAGAAGTACTTCAGCGGCTCGACGCCGTGGGCGCCTGTACAGATTACAGGCGCTGATGGGAAATCGCTGCTGGATATGCAGGGTTGGGAGATGGCTGTCCCGAACTATAAGGATGGCAACGTGGACCTTAAGTACGACCGGCGACCGCAGGACCCTCCGTTTTATGAGGTTGGCGCGACCTTTGCTTCACCGAACGATGAGCACTACTACGGGCTGGGGCAGAACCAGCAGGGGGTCCTCGACCAGCGCGGGCACAAGGTAGAGTGCGAGGCGGACTACAACGCAGCGGGCGGCGCGAGCTTTTGTGTGCCGTTTCTGGTTACAAATAAGGGGTACGGGGTACTCTGGGATAATCCTTCGAAGACGACGATTGCGCCGGGTTTCAATGAGCGTACGCAATGGACCTCGCAGGTGGGGCAGCGGGTCTCATTTTTTGTGATCGCTGGTGCGACGACGGATGAGATCTACTCCGGTTACAGATTGCTGACGGGCGATACGCCGATGCTGCCGAAGGGTGCGTATGGCTTCATCCAGTGCAAGCAGCGATATGTCACGCAGGCGGAGATGCTTGCTGTTGCGAAGGGATATCGCGAGCGTCATCTGCCTCTCGACGTGATTGTGCTGGACTGGTTCTACTACACAGGCATGGGGCAGATGGACTTCATCAAGGATCGCTGGCCCGATCCTGCGGAGATGAACCGGCAGCTTCATGCGATGCATATCAACACGATGATCAGCGTGTGGCCACGTTTCGAAAAGGGCACGCGCTACTACGACATGGTGAAGGAGAAGGGATGGTTCGAGCACCTGGCAGATGGCACGCCGACGGATGGTCTGCCGTATGACAAGGCGGGTTCGGACATCGATACGACGAATCCTGAGGCGGCGAAGTGGTACTGGGGCGTTGTTCGCGATCAGATCGTGAGTAAGGGTTTCGATGCGCTGTGGGCGGACGAGACGGAGCCGGATCTGCCTCCGAACGGGAGCTACTTCCACATCGGGCCGGGGACGCAGTATTTCAATGTGTATCCGCTGTTCCATACGGCGGCTCTGTACAACGGGCTACGCAAGGACCTGCCGGAGAAGCGTGCGCTGATTATGTCGCGCGATGCGTATATCGGGGCGCAGCATAATGGGACGATCTTCTGGTCGTCGGATATTTATCCGACGTGGGATACGCTGCGGCGGCAGATTCCGACGGGGCTGAATGTGACGGCTTCGGGGATTGCCTACTGGGGGAACGATATTGGCGGATGGCAGTACTTGCCGTACTCGCATACTCCGTTGCATACTCCGCTGATCGATCCGAGCGATGCGCGGGACAATGTGCATCACAACGACGACTATCCGGAGTTGTACGTGCGGTGGTTTGAGTATGGAGCGTTCCTGCCGACCTTCCGGACGCATGGGACGCGGACGTACAACGAGGTGTGGACCTACGGGAAGCAGGCGGAGCCGATCCTGAGCAAGTATCTGCGGTTGCGATATGAGCTGATGCCATATATCTACTCGCTTGGGTATGGGACGCATGAGAGCGGTGCGCCGTTTATGCGGGCGTTGTGGATGGACTTCGGCAACGATCCGAAGACAGCGAACATTGGCGATGAGTATATGTTCGGGCCTTCATTCCTGGTGGCTCCAGTGACGGAGCAGGGGCAGACGACGAAGAAGGTTTATCTGCCTGCGGGAACGGCCTGGTACAGCTACTGGACGGGTGAGCGGTTTGAGGGTGGGCAGACGATTGAGGTGAGTGCGCCGATCGATACGCTGCCGCTGTTCGTGAAGGCAGGTTCGATTGTGCCGCTGGGCAGTGTGGTGGAGAGCACACAGGAGAAGCAGAGCATCGCGAAGGTGAAGGTATATCCGGGCGCGAATGGCGACTTCACGCTCTACAACGATGATGGGAAGACGTACGCGTATGAGAAGGGTGACAGTGAGATCACGAAGATCCACTGGGACGATGCAAGCGGCAAGCTGAGCCAGAGCGGTGCGAAGGCTTGGGTTGGGGACGGTGTTCTGGAGGTCGTGCGCGGGAGGTAGTTGCGGTGCGCAGTCAGGATACTGGGTTCTTTGCTGCGGCTGGCGCTTTCATGTCGGGCAGGTCTGGCGCGCTTGGAGGATCCAGTGTCGTGGTTGGCATGTCGGCGAGTAGTTTGAGCTCGGACTGGACCTCGGCCCATCGTTTGGGGTTCTTTTTGGTGACGATGGGTGTGGTGGGATCGGCGTAGTAGTCGATGATGTCGGTTTTGAGGCCGGGTGGGATGGGCTGGTTTGGGTTGCGGGTGATCTCGCGGAGGAGTTCGGCGTAGGTGTCGTCGGTCAGGCGGTAACCGCCGGGACGGACGTGGGCTCCGGTGTCGAGATCGCGGTTGGGCAGGCTACGGTCGCTGGTTCCCATGCGGGTGATTTGGCGGCGTAGTTCGACGATAGCCAGGTTGACGCTGCGGACGTACTCGTCTTCCGTGACCGTATCGGGACCTTTAATGGCGAGGAGTTTGAGCGGGCCGAACTTGGGCAGGATGAAGATGAGCCCGGCGAGCGTGTAGGTGCCGATGCCGGCATTCTTGCGGTACTTGTCCCAACCGTTTTCGAAGTCGGCTTGCTTGAGCTGCTGTTTGAGTAGATCGACCTCCGGACCGGGCGTGTCGGCGGGGAAGCTGTGGCGATGGAGCACAGTTTCGGCGTAAGCGATGCGCGGCATCAGGGTGCGAACGGCAAAGCGATAGCCGCGCAGGCTGACGCGATGACGGGTGGAGGAGGAGTTGTCGCCGAGGCCGTAGGTCTCGTAGTAGGCCGTGTCGAGCTGGTGGGTGGGGACGACGAGGCCGATGTGCTTCAGGTAGGCGGAGGGAGCGAAGCGGTGCTTGGAGATCTCGTTGATGTCGAAGGCGAACTCAGTCTGGACGTGCGCATGCTCGCCCTGCGCGTAGTTGACGATGGGGCCGTACTTTTGTCCTAGCTTGGGGAACTCAACGGGGACGGCGCGATTGGTGGCTTGAGGATGGCCGATGACGTCGCCGACGTAGTGCGACAGCGCTCCTACGGCGAAGGCGAGTTCATTGGCGTTATGCGCGTTGCGGAAGAGCGCAGTCACGAAGTCGCCGGAGCGGACGTAGTGGGTCAGATTGGAGAAGAAGGTGGTGCCTAATGGGTAGTAGCCGAGGTCCTGAATGGCGCAGCCGCCGTAGGCGTAGGCGTGTGCTTCGAGAAGCTGGGCGGGAGTGAGGTTGGGATACTGGCTGAGGAGCAGGGGGCGGATGGAGTTCTTCCAGGTGAGATCGATCAACTGCTCATGGGTGAGGAACGAATAGCCGTCGGCTGGCTGGGGAGGAAAGAGCGTAAGCAGCAGCAAAGCGATTGCGCCGATGCAGCGAAATGGGCGTTTCGGGCTGTGGCCTTGTGAGGGCAGCGGGGGTGCGCTTTCAGCGTCGGAGACATCTTCCAGCAGATTGCGCTCCATCGATTCGTCTTTCCTGGGTCTGGATTCTTGCTGACCCAGACTACCCTTCCGCGGGCTTTGTGGGAACGATGGATTGTGTGAGAGCTAGCTATTTGAGCGACTCATCGCTGAAGAGCATCAGCGAGCGTCCTCCGACGATGATCTTCCTGGTTGTTTTGGCTTTGGCGAAGGGATTCTCGATGTCTTCGGTGTCAATCACGCGGCACCATTTGTTGCCGGATGGGGAGGGTGGAAGCAGGAACTCGACGCCCTCCTGTGCGGCGTTGACGACGAGGAAGAAGCTGTCGTCGATTACGGGATGTCCTTCCTCGTCGGTGACCTGTAGGGTCTGGCCGTTGAGCAGGACGCCGATGGAGCGGGTCCATTCCGTGTTCCAGACTTCGTCGGGCACTTGGTTGCCATCGGTGTTGAACCAGGCGATGTCCTGGACGAGGATGCTCTTTCCTGACTGGCGAATCTCGCGGTCCTGAAAGAACTTGCGGCGATGCAGATTGGGGTGTTTGAGGCGGAGGTGGATGAGCTGGCAGGTGAAGTCGCGGAGGCGTTTGCGCGGGGCGTCGAGATCCCAGTCGTACCATGTCAGCTCGTTGTCCTGGCAGTAGCAGTTGTTGTTGCCGCGTTGCGAGCGGGCTACCTCGTCGCCACCGTTTAGCATGGGAACGCCCTGCGACAGCATCAACGTGGCGAGGAAGTTGCGAGTCTGGCGCTCGCGCAGGGTGTTGATGGCGGGATCGTCCGTCGGGCCTTCGGCGCCCATGTTCCAGGAGTCGTTGTCGTCGGAGCCGTCTTTGTTGTCTTCTCCGTTGGCCTCGTTGTGCTTCTCGTTGTAGCTGACGAGGTCGCAGAGGGTGAAGCCGTCGTGCGCGGTGACGAAGTTGATGCTCGCGTAGGGCTTGCGTCCGTCGAACTGGTAGAGGTCGCTTGAGCCGGTGAGGCGGTTGCCGAAGTCGGAGAGCTGCCCGGCATCGCCCTTCCAGAAGCGGCGGACGGTGTCGCGATACTTGCCGTTCCACTCGGCCCAGAGGACGGGGAACTGGCCGACCTGGTAGCCGCCTTCGCCGACGTCCCAGGGCTCGGCGATGAGCTTGATGTCGGCGAGCGTGGGGTCCTGGTGGATGGTGTCGAAGAAGGAGGAGAGGCGGCTGACGTCGTGAAGCTCGCGAGCGAGGGTGGCGGCGAGATCGAAGCGGAAGCCATCGACATGCATCTCGGTGACCCAGTAGCGCAGCGAGTCCATGAGCATCTTGAGCACCTGGGGGTTGCGGACGTTGAGGGTGTTGCCGGTGCCGGTGTAGTCCATGTAATAGCGGGGATTGTTGTCCATGAGGCGGTAGTAGGTGGAGTTGCAGACGCCCTTCCAGCAGAGTGTAGGGCCGCGCTCATTGCCCTCGCAGGTATGGTTGTAGACGACGTCGAGGATGACCTCGATACCGGCGGCGTGGAATGCCTTGACCATCTGCTTGAACTCGTTCACCTGTCCGCCGGTGTCTCCGGTGGAGCTGTAGCGGGACATGGGGGCGAAGTAGCCGAGGGTGTTGTAGCCCCAGTAGTCGGTCAGACCCCTTTCGACGAGGTGGCCTTCGTCGATGAAGTGATGGATGGGGAGGAGCTCGACGGCGGTGACACCGAGCTTCTGGAAGTAGTTGATGCTGGATGGGTGGGCGAGTCCGGCGTAGGTTCCGCGCAGGTTCTCGGGGATCATGGGATTGCGAAAGCTAAAGCCCTTGACGTGGACCTCGTAGATGACGGAGTCGGGGAGCGGGGTCTCGGGCGGACAGTCGTCGGCCCAGTCGAATGTGCCGTCGATGACGACCGATCGGGGGACGCCGGCGGCACTATCCTGCGTGTCGATTTTGAGGTCGTCGCCTGAGGCTACATCGTAGGCGAAGATGGGAGCCTTCCAGTCCACCTGGCCGGAGATGGCCTTGGCGTAGGGATCGACGAGGAGCTTGGAGGCGTTGAAGCGGTGGCCGCGCTCCGGCTCCCAGGGGCCATCGACGCGGTATCCGTAGAGTTGGCCGGGTTTGATGTTGCGGATGAGGCCATGCCAGACGTAGGCAGTGCGTTCGCGAAGGGTGATGCAGTCGGTCTGGTTACCCTGCGTGTCGAAGAGGCAGACGTCGACGCGGGTGGCTCCCTCGGAGAAGAGGGCGAAGTTGGTTCCCTTGCTGGAGACGGTTGCTCCGAGCGGATACGGGCGGCCAGGCAGAAGAGTGCGACTCATGTGCCGTTGGATGCTCGTATCCGCGTAGGGTTGTTGGGTTTTTAGCGGGTGGTGTAATCCGTCTCGAAGCTGGGGCCGAAGTAGCAGCGTTCGACGAGCATGCAGAAGATGTGCTCGAGGGCGAGGTGCGACTCCTGGATGTTCATGGTGACGTCGGACGGGATGATGACGTTGTGGTCGCAGAGGTCCCGCATCTTGCCGCCGCCGTTGCCGGTGAAGCCGACGGCGGTGATATCGAGCTCGCGGGCGGTGTGCAGAGCCTTGAGGATGTTCTTCGAGTTGCCGGAGGTGGAGATGCCGAGGAAGACGTCGCCGGGGCGGCCGAGGGCCTCGACTTGGCGGGCAAAGACGTCATCGAAGCCGAAGTCGTTGCCGATGGCGGTGAGGATGGAGGAATCGACGGTAAGAGCGATGGCACGCAGGGCGGGGCGGTTGACGGTGAGGCGGGCGACGAACTCGGCTACGAGATGCTGGGCGTCGGCTGCGGAACCGCCGTTTCCGGCGACCAGGAGCTTGCCTCCAGCGAGCATGGATTGGGCGGTGAGCTCGGCGATGGTGACGATGGTGTCGGAGATCGCAGGGTCTGCAAGGACGGATTGCATGGTGGCGATGGACTGCGCGAGCTGTTTCTGGACTACGTGCTTCATCAAAATCTCCTGTGTTCGCTGGCGGCAGGACCGCACTGTTGAGTCAGATGCAACTGCGTCCGGATTCGACCGCGGATCGTCTCTCTCAGTATAAAGGTGAGCGGAGAATGAGCATGATGAAGCGGGGTTTGCTGGTTGGGGCGATGGCGCTGTCGATGATGGCGGGAACGATGGTGGCGCAGCAGGCGGAGACGTCGGGTAAGACGATACTTCTGTGGGCGGATGGAGCGCCGGGCGCGCAGGGGGCCGCGGATGTGGATAAGCCGACGCTGACCGTGTTTTTGCCTGCGTCGAACCCGACGCGGACCGGGGTTGTGGTTGCTCCGGGGGGCGGATACCAGCATCTTTCCATGCAGAAGGAAGGCGAAGATGTGGCGCGCTGGCTGAATGCTCGGGGCGTGGCGGCGTTTGTGCTGAAGTACCGGCTGGGGCCGACGTATCGCTATCCGATCGAGCTTGAGGATGCGCAGCGAGCGATTCGGACGGTGCGGGCGAATGCGGCGCAGTACGGCATCGCTGCGGATCATGTGGGGATGTGGGGCTCCTCCGCAGGCGGGCACCTGACGGCGACGGCCGGGACGCATTTTGACAACGGTAACGCTGGGGCTGCGGATGTCGTGGAGCGGCAGGGAAGCCGGCCGGATTTTTTAGTGCTGGCTTATCCAGTGATTACGTTTGAGGCGCCTTATGCGCATACCAGTTCGAGGAAATATCTGTTGGGGGAGAATCCCGATCCGAAGCTGGTGGATTTGTTGTCGGATGAGACGCAGGTGACGAAGGATACGCCGCCAACGTTTTTATTTGCGACGACAGATGACGGCACGGTTCCTGTGATAAACAGCGTGTTGTTTTACGAGGCGCTGGTGAAGGCCGGGGTTCCGGCGGAGATGCATCTGTTTCAGCATGGGGGACATGGAGCGGGGCTTGCGGCGGCGAATCCTGCGTTGAGCGTGTGGCCCGATCTGGTGATCAAGTGGATGAGGGAGCGCGGGTTCGCGGCTCCGCAGGTGCCCTAGGCGCTCCATTAAAAGACGGAAAATTCTGACTGAGTTTTTTGTGTAAAGTAAAAGTATCGCAGCAAATTTTTGAGTGGTGTTTCTGAGCTGACTTCATGGCGCCGGAGCCAGAGCGTTCCGGTACGAGCGTGTTGGAGAACTGTATCCAAACGCGTTACATTTTGTTCTCATATTTTTGAAACAGGTGAATTGGTCTATGCGTGTTCTGCGTTCTCTGTTGTGCGGTTGTCGTCGGATTGTGACGATGCTGCTGGTTGTGCTGATGCTGACGGCACTGAGTGGTTCGATGGCACTGGCGCAGACGGCGGCGACCTCGCAGACGGATCGCATCGCGGCACTGGAGAAGCAAGCGGCGGACAATGCAACGGCGATTGCAGCGGCCCAGACGGCTGGTGACAACGGATGGATGTTAGTATCGGCGGCGCTGGTGCTGATGATGAGCGGACCAGGGCTGGCGCTGTTCTACGGCGGCCTGGTGCGGAAGAAGAATATTCTCGGTACGATGATGCAGACCTTCGCGATGATGGCTGTCATCACGGTGCTGTGGGGACTGGTGACATACTCGCTGGCCTTTGGAGATGGCAATGCCTTCATTGGCGGTCTGCATAACGTCTTTCTGCATGGTGTCGGCCTGGCGCCGGATGTAAAGTATGCGGCGACGATTCCGTTGCAGACGTTCATGGTGTATCAGTTGATGTTTGCGATTATCACGCCGGCGTTGATTACGGGCGCGTTCGCCGAGCGGATGAAGTTTTCGGCGATGCTGGTGTTCATGATCCTCTGGGCCTTGATCGTATACAGCCCGATGGCGCACATGGTCTGGGGCAAGGGCGGTCTTCTGAACGCCGCGCTGGGCGGACGTTTTCCGTGCCTGGACTTTGCGGGGGGCACGGTGGTGCATGTGACCTCGGGCGTATCGGCGCTGGTGACGGCGTTGTATCTGGGCAAGCGACTCGGCTACCCGAAGGTTCCGATGCCGCCGCATTCGGTGGTGCTGAGCTTTATCGGAGCATGCCTGCTGTGGGTGGGCTGGTTCGGTTTCAACGCGGGCAGCGCGCTTGGCGCGGGAACGCTGGCGACCTCTGCTTTTGTGGCGACACACTTTGCGGCAGCGTCGGCGGCTGTGGGCTGGGGCGCGGCGGAGTGGCTACGTCAGGGTAAGGTCTCGGCCCTGGGAGCGATCTCGGGCGCGGTGGCCGGGCTGGTCGGCATTACTCCGGCGGCTGGGTTTGTGACACCGATGTCGGCGCTTTGGATCGGGCTGATCGTCGGGGTGTTCTGCTATCTGATGGTGGTGAAGGTGAAGGCGGTGTTCGGGTATGACGACTCGCTGGATGCCTTCGGCGTGCATGGCGCGGGCGGGACGATCGGTGCGATCCTGACCGGTATCTTTGCGAACAGCGCCATCAATCCGATCTTCGGCGCAGGGAAGGCAACGGGCCTCCTCGAGGGTAACTATCACCAGGTGCTGAACCAATTTGTAGGCGTGGCGATTGCGTGGGCCGTTTCCAT
Source organism: Granulicella arctica (assembly GCF_013410065.1). Taxonomy (NCBI): domain Bacteria; kingdom Pseudomonadati; phylum Acidobacteriota; class Terriglobia; order Terriglobales; family Acidobacteriaceae; genus Granulicella; species Granulicella arctica. The sequence goes on along the minus strand of NZ_JACCCW010000002.1, from coordinate 1,645,553 downwards.
CGTCGGAACGCTTATGATTCTGTTTGTCGTCGATAAGCTTCTCGGTCTTCGGGTTAGCGAAGCGGATGAGCGCGAAGGACTCGATCTGTCGCAGCATGGCGAAGAAGGCTATGACTGGGCGCACTGATTTTCTTGAGACGAACGATAGGACGAGAGGCGGAACGGAATGCAGAAGATTGAAGCGGTCATTCAGCCATCGAAGCTGGATGCAGTAAAAGATGCTCTGGTGGAGATTGGCATCTCCGGAATTACGATTCTGGAGGCACGGGGCCATGGGCGGCAAAAGGGACATACGGAGTTTTATCGAGGCAGGGAGTATTCGGTCGATCTGCTGCCGAAGGTAAAGCTCGAATTGGTGGTGTCGGATGAGATGCTGGAGAAGGCGATCCAGGCGATCATTACGACGGCGCGGACGGGCAAGATCGGGGACGGCAAGATCTTCGTATCGAAGATCGACGAGGCGATTCGCATCCGGAACGACGAGCGGGGCGAGATCGCGCTCTAGGCTTCGCTTCTGGAGATTGCCGATGCTTTGTCGGGGCATCGGCTCCGTGGACGACTCACTGTATGCTTTAGGTTCTTCACGGCGAATACATGCAGACGAACGACGACCTACAGACCGGGATGCGTGATCAGTACCAGCGCAGGATGCTGGAGATTCGTGGTGCCTTCGAGGCGGGAGCCTCGGGGAGCGCGACGATTGCGGCGCGTGCGCTGGCTATCGACGAACTGGTGCAGTCGCTATGGCGGCAGGCGGTTGGGCAGAATGCGCGGCTGGCGGCGGGCATCGCCCTGCTGGCTGTGGGTGGTTATGGACGTGGGGAGCTGTTTCCTTACTCCGATGTCGATCTGTTGTTTCTGCTGGACGGCAAGACGGCGGAGAAGGACGTCAAGGAGCCGATCCGACGCGTTAGTCAGGAGCTGTGGGACTATGGAATTCGTGTCTCTCCGACGACGCGGAAGGCGAGCGAGTGCGAGAAGTTCGATCCGGAGGTGGCGGAGTTTACGCTGTCGCTGCTGGATCACCGGCTGATCGCTGGCGATGCCGCGTTGTATGAGCGCGTGGCCGTGCAGGCGCTACCAAGGCTGTTGCAGCGCGAGAACAAGACGATCTTGTGGCGGCTGGTGGAGATTACGCGGGCGCGTCATGCGAAGTACGGGGAGACGCTGTTCCACCTGGAGCCGAACATCAAGGACTGTCCGGGCGGGCTGCGGGATGTGCATGTTTGCGCCTGGATCTCCACGTTGCGGGAGGCGCAGAAGCAGGCGTCCGAGGCGAACTCCGAGCCGCTGCTGCCGGAGGAGGAGTTTCGGCAGGCGGTCGAGTTTCTGTATCGCGTGCGATGCTTCCTGCATTATCGGCACGAACGCGATGACAACACGCTGGACTGGAGAGCCCAGGATGCGGCGGCCGCAGGGGCAATTGGGTTGGCGGCGTCGAACGGGCTGAGATCTCACAGGGGCGCGGATGCGGCGTACTGGATGCGACTGTACTTTCGCCATGCGCGGAGCGTGGAGCGCCGCGTCTCGCAGATGCTCGATTCAGTACCTGTGCCGACAGGGGCGGTGAGCCGGTTTCGCTCTCTGAAGCTGCGGCGTGGAGCCGAGCCGATGGGGCATGGATATCGGTTCGAACAAGGGCGTCTGATGCTCGATGCAGCGACCGAGAGGAACGATCCGGCGCACGATCCAGATGTGGTGTTGCAGGCGTTCGCGGCGCTCTCGTTGACGGGCGGCAGGCTGGGGCAGCAGGCCGAAGAGCGGCTTTCGCAGGCGCTGCCGTTGCTGTCGGCGCATCTCGAGGAGGGGGCGGCGCTCTGGAATCCTCTGCGCGGCATCCTGGCCGGACGTCACGCGGGCGATACGCTGCGGGCGATGCATGCGTTGGGCATCCTCGAGCTGTTGATCCCAGAGTTTCATGGCATCGACGCGTTGGTGATCCGCGATGCCTACCACCGGTACACGGTGGACGAGCACACCTTTGTCGTGATCGATACGCTGCACGAGCTGGAGGCTGCACAGACAGGGCCGATGGCGGAGTGGACAACGAAGTTTAGCGCGATCCTGCGGGACATTCCGCACCCTGAGCTGCTGTATCTGGGAGCGCTGCTGCACGATACCGGGAAGGGGAGGAGCTCGGGTGAGCACTCGAAGGAGAGCGCGCGGATGGCTAAGAGCGTGCTGGCGCGGCTGGAGCTTGATCCATACGAGAGCGGGTTGGTGATCGGGCTGATCGAGAATCATCTTGAGATGTCGGCGGCGCTGAGGCGGGACATCTTCGATGCGGAGACGGTGCGCGCCTTCGCAGGGAAGGTGATGACGCCTGAGGCGCTGCGTATGCTCACGCTGTTTACCTATGGGGATATCAACGCGGTGCATCCGGACGCGCTAACGCCGTGGAAGGCGGAGAACATCTTCCGGCTGTACATCGCTACATCGAACTTTCTTGATCGCAGCGTGGATGATGAGCGTGTGAGTGCTCAGGTAGAGAGCGAACTGGTACATCGGGTGGCGGCGCTGCTGCCGGACAAGCGTGCGGAGATTGGGGCGTACCTGGAGGGCTTTCCGGAGCGATATCTGAGAACGAGGGACCCGGAGCAGATCCGAGGGCACTATGAGATGAGTACGCGGTTCGGGCAGGACCCTGTGCAGCTGGAGTTCCGGTATGCGCTGGGCGTCAGCGAGATTACGCTCGTGACTCCCGACCGTCCGGAGCTGTTCGCGACCATGGCTGGCGTGCTTGCTGCGTGGGGAATGAATATTGTCACAGCGGACGCCTTCTCAAACCGCCAGGGCGTGGTCGTTGATAGTTTCCGGTTTACCGACAGCTTCCGGACGCTGGAGATGAACGCGTCGGAGCATGGAGCGTTCGTGAAGAGCGTGCACGACGTGATGACGGGAACGATGCCGCTTGAGAAGCTACTCAGTGGAAGGCGCAGATCAAGGCGGAAGGCTCCGATGGTCGTGGTCGAGCATCGCATGGACTTCGATGATGAAGCTTCGTCGCACAGCACGCTGCTGCAGGTGGTGGCGCAGGACGTTCCTGGATTGCTGAGGGCTCTGAGTCTTACGTTGGCGGCTCATGGATGCAATATCGAGGTAGCACTGGTCGATACCGAAGGAGAGACGGCGATCGACGTCTTCTACCTGACGAAAGAAGGATCGAAGCTGGAGGCGACGGACGAGGAGGGTCTTCGTCTGGCGCTGCTGGCTGCGATGGAGGCGAATGCTCGCTAGCCGAGCGTCATTGTGCCATAGAGTTGCTTGATTGGTTAACTCTCAGGCACAAAAGTTTTCCGATTAGAGTTTAACAGCCAACCTTAGCCCCAAAATATACGTCAGTTATCTTGGATGTGGTTTTTCTAGCTGCAATCCTCTCAAACGGTTCTATATTGTTCTATATGAGTACTGCTGCCAATGAAACGACGAGTAATGGCCGACCTGCTTCGGTTGCCTCGAAGAACGACCGCTACTTTTTTGGAACACTGGACAGCTTCGGCAAGAATCAGGAAAAGCTGGAAGAGGTGAACTGGGGTTACGACCAGCCGGAAGGGATCGTGCTGGCATCGCTGGACGCGGCAATCAACTGGGTTCGAAAGAATTCGGTCTGGCCGATGACCTTTGGTCTGGCCTGCTGCGCTATCGAAATGATGTCGATGGGCGGCTCCCGGTATGACATTGCACGCTTTGGCGCAGAGGTTTTTCGTCCCTCACCGCGGCAAAGCGACCTGATGATTATTGCGGGGCGAGTCTCTCAGAAGATGGCTCCTGTAATCCGTCGGCTTTATGAGCAGATGCCTGAACCGAAGTGGGTGATTTCTATGGGAGCTTGTGCTACCTCCGGGGGAGTCTTCAACAATTACGCATTGCTACAGGGTGTGAATCAGGTTATTCCGGTCGATATTTATGTGCCGGGATGTCCGCCTCGCCCCGAACAGTTGCTGTATGCAATCACGCTGTTGCAGGAAAAAATTCAGCAGGAGCGGGGAACACTTCGCAAGACCTTAAATTTGGAGTAGCCGGAAGGCAGTAGTGAGCTGTACAGTTATTCCGAGCAAGTTCGTGTTGATGTAGAAGAAATTACTTAGTGTTGTTAAAAATTTCTCTCTCAGGTACCCCGTAGTAGATTTCGTTCAGTTGTTATGGAGCAACTACGGTAAACTTTAGTGCACCAGATGAATATAGCGCGAGGCTGAATAAGTACTCGTGAACGTAACAAATTCAGTGGAGGACAGTCGAATGGTTTATCGCCCGTTATACAGTTTTGGCCGGTTTGTACTGGCTGCATGTGCAGTCAGCCTGGGAGTAGCAAGCCTGGGTGCACAGACCACACCCAGCACAACCGCCCCCGCAGGGCCGAACCTTTCGCGTGTCGACGTGTTCCTTGGCTACTCCTATTACGGAGCGCATGGAATGGTGAAGCCGGAAGGCATTTCCTACTCGTCTATCAATGTGGGTGGAACTGTCAGCGGTGCTTATTACTTCAATAAGTACGTTGGTATGGAAGTTGCTCTCGTCGCCCATCCGGACGGAAACAATGATTCGCTCTATACAGGCTCGGCTGGCCCTATCTTCCGCGCTCACATGCAGAACTACACCTTGTTTGCTCATGCAAACGCGGGTGGTGCTTACTTGGGTGGCCCGAACCAAAATGATGAGGCCCCGGTTATCAGCGGCGTTCCGTCCTATTACGAGCCCAACACCTGGGGTCCGACCCTGGCGGTTGGTGGCGGTATGGACTATGACCTTCCTTTCTTCAACAATCGGTTCTCACTCCGCCTGTTCCAGGCTGACTATCGCTATGTGCATGCGGACTTTGGTCCCCAGATCAGCTCCACCCCAGGTACTGCGAGCGGCCTTCTCGGCGGTCGCGCAAACATCGGCGCTGCTGAGCTGAGCACCGGTATCGTGACGCACTTCGGCAGCATCGTTCCTCCTCCGCCGGTCACCTACTCCTGCGCAGTAAGCCCAACGACTGTCTATCCTGGGGACCCGATCACGGCGACCGGAACGGCTCTGAACCTGAACCCCAAGAAGACGGCCAGCTACACCTGGACGGCTGATGGCGGAACAGTTGCAGGGACCTCCAGCACGGCGAACATCGATACGAAGTCTGCCGCGCCCGGAACCTACACCGTCAAGGGCCATGTGTCCGAGGGTAACAAGCCTGCTGAGCAGGCTGATTGCACGGCTCAGTACACCGTCAAGCCCTTCGATCCGCCAACCATCAGCTGCTCGGCCAGCCCGTCCAGCCTGAACCCTGGCGATTCGTCCACGATCACGGCAAGCGGAGTTAGCCCGCAGAACCGTCCTCTGACCTACAGCTACAGCTCGACGGCTGGATCGGTGAGCGGAACCTCCTCCACGGCGACTTTGTCGACTGCTGGCGCTGCTCCGGGAACGATTACAGTAACCTGCAACGTAGTTGACGATAAGGGTCAGACCGCATCCTCGACGACGACTGTTACTGTCGCTGCTCCGCCTGTACCTCAGGTCCTTACCTCCAACCTGTGCTCGATCAACTTTGATCGCGACAAGCGCCGTCCGACGCGCGTCAACAACGAAGCAAAGGCCTGCCTGGATGACATCGCTCTGAACCTGCAGCGCACCTCTGACGCGAAGATCGCTGTCATCGGTAACGCCGCTGGTGATGAGAAGGAAGGCAAGAAGTTTGCTTCCGAGCGCGCCATCAACACGAAGGAGTACCTGGTCAAGGAGAAGGGTATTGATGCTTCCCGCGTTACGGTTTACACCGGATCGCAGGACGGCAAGACGGTCAATACAACCCTGATCCCTGCCGGTGCGAACTTCGATGCCAGCAGCTACGCCCCGGTCGACGAGAGTGCTCCGAAGGCTCCCGAACACCACAAGCACCACAAAATGTAGTTCTCCAACGCACTAGGCTACAAAGGCTGACTGGGAGTATCCCAGTCAGCCTTTGTGCTGACTGGGATACTCCCGGCGCGTTCGGGGCTTCCCTTGGATAAAAGGACCTGTAAGACTGGATGAATATGCCGATCTGCCTCCGAAAGAACTTTCGAGCACTTCTTTTCGTGCCTTTCATGCTGCTTTTGTGTGTCAAAGGCCACGCCGTTCCTTGGTTTCCTTTTGGACCGGATGGAGGAGATGCTCGCTCGTTGGCGGTCGATCCACACGATCACGCCCATGTGTATCTCGGGACAGCTACGGGTTGGGTCTATGAGTCGAGGAATGAGGGGCAGGAATGGAAGCGGCTGGCGCGGGTCGGCAAGCGGGATGATCTTATTCTGGACGACATTGTTATAGATACCGCGAATCCGAAGCATCTTGTTGTCGGAGCCCATGCGGTCGAACAAGCTGACGGCGATTTGTACGACAGTAAGGATGGAGGGCTTACCTGGACCAGCGCTCCTTCGATGCGCGGTCAATCGATTCGCGCTCTCGCTCAGTCGGCGTCTGACTCGAAGGTATGGGTTGCGGGGACTCTGACGGGTGTTCAGCTTTCTGAAGATAACGCCGAGCACTGGCATCTGATCAGCCCATCAGGCAGTACGGAGATTCATGAGGTAGAGTCGGTGGCGATCGACCCGGCTAATCCGAAGTTGATCTATGCGGGAACATGGCATCTGCCGTGGAAGACGACGGATGGTGGCACGAGTTGGCACAGCATCAAGGAGGGTGTGATCGATGACTCGGATGTTTTTTCGATCATCATCGATCCTGTCCATCCCAACACGGTGTACGCGAGTGCATGTTCCGGAATTTACAAGAGTGATAACGCTGGGGGACGCTTCCAGAAGGTTGAGGGTATTCCATCCACGGCGCGCCGCACGCGGGTTCTGATGCAGGACCCGAAGAACCTCGATACGGTGTTTGCCGGTACGACCGAAGGACTGTGGCGAACTGGAGATGCGGGGAAGATCTGGCTTCGGATGACCAGTCCTGATGTGATCGTCAACGACGTGTATGTGGACCCGACGAACTCGAATAAGGTGCTTTTGGCCACAGATCGTGGTGGTGTTTTAGCGAGTGACGATGGCGGCGCGAGCTTCCATTCCTCGAACGCTGGATTTTCGGCACGCCATCTTTCGTCCTATGTGGCCGATGCGGGCCATCCTGCGACGGTCTATGTTGGCGCTCTGAACGACAAGCAGTTGGGTGGCGTTTTTATGAGCGAGAACGGTGGGATCACCTGGATGCAAGAGAGCGGCGGTCTGGCAGGCAGTGATGTGTTCAGCCTGGGGCAGGCTCCTGATGGGACGGTTCTTGCTGGGACCGGACATGGTCTTTATCTCCTGAAGAACGGAAGCTGGGGACAGGTCGCCGATGCGCGGTTTTCCAAGACAGGCGAGGCGGAGAAGCCAAATCCTGCAACGAAGGGCGTGCGACCTGCGGCTAGCAAACGGCCGGTTGCGAGACGAGGTGCCGCTGTCGAGAAGGCGTTTTCAGGTGCTGTTTTCGCGCTGGATGTGAATGGCAATTCGGTCTATGCCGCAACCTCGGAAGGGCTGCTGACCAGCGCTACTTCAGGGACGTCCTGGCGGAACGTGCCAGGAGCGGGCACAGAAGCGCTCTATTTCCTGGGGAGCGGAAGGTCGGTGATTCTGGCTGCGGGGCTTCGGTCGATGGTGCTGTCGAAGGATGGTGGCACAAGCTGGAAGCCGGTGGCGGCTCCGGGGCAGTTGGCGCAGATTACTGCTGTGGCTGTTGATGGCGATGGTGGTCTGTGGGCGGGCGGACGCGAGGGTGTTTATGTGTCCGAGGATAATGGTTCGAGCTGGCAGTCGTTGCCGGGGCTGGTCGTGAACGATGTGAACAGCATCTTTTATGATGCTCGTGGGCAGCGCATGCTGATTACGTCTGCCGGTAAGAGCACTATCGCCTTTGCGGTGCATCTGCCGGATCACAAGATACGCTTTTGGGACACGGGTTGGAACCTTCGCTTCATGCGGCCGATTGGCGATCATCTGCTGGCGGTTACGCCGTTTGATGGTGTTGTGATCGAGCCGCGCATGGTGGACTCATCCGAATCGGCTCACCCGTAACATGCGTCTTCATGGAGCTTGAGGCATAGAATAGCGATATGAATATGGTTTCCTCAGCGCAGCGACCTCGACACTCTTTTCAGACCGACGATCCGGCGCTCACGCCGATCGCCGCGAAGGTGCAGGCTGGAGAGCGGCTGAGCTTCGAGGATGGTGTCACGCTGTACCGCAGCGGCGACATCCTGGCTGTGGGTTGGCTGGCCAATCTGGTGCGGGAGCGGTTGCACGGGAACACAGCGTACTTCAACGTGAACCGGCACATCAATCCGACCAATGTCTGCGTGGCGTCGTGCCGGCTGTGCGCCTTTGGCAGGAAGAAGGGCGAGGCCGGAACCTACACCATGGCGCTTGAAGAGGCTTGGGAGACGGCGGCTTCGGGGCTGACGGAGGCGGTGACCGAGTTCCATATCGTTGGCGGTTTGCATCCTGACCTTCCCTTTGAATACTTCATGGACCTGGTTCGGGGGCTGAAGGTTCGTTTTCCTAAGGTACACGTGAAGGCGTTCACGATGGTCGAGGTGGCGTTTCTGGCCAAACGCGGCAAGATGACGATCCCTGAGACGTTGGAACGGATGAAGGCAGCGGGCGTGGATTCGATGCCTGGTGGCGGCGCGGAGATCTTTGCGGATCGGGTGCGGCATATCATCTGCGATCACAAGATTGATGGCGGCGAATGGCTAGAGACGGCGCGGATGGCGCATAAGATCGGGCTGAGGTCGAATGCGACCATGTTGTATGGACATGTCGAGAACGAGGAGGATCGCGTCGATCATCTGGTGAGGCTGCGCGAGGTGCAGGACGACACTGGTGGCTTCCAGACTTTCATTCCGCTGGCGTTTCACCCGGAGAATACGGCGTTGGGACATATTCCCCGGACGACGGGGATGCTGGATATCAAGCAAATTGCCATCGGTAGATTGATGCTGGACAATTTCCCACATATCAAGAGCTACTGGCAGATGGTTTCACCGAAGATGGCGCAGATCGCGCTGCGGTTTGGCGCGGACGATATTGACGGGACCGTGATTGAGGAGAAGATCTATCACGATGCCGGCGCGACGACGCCGCAGGGAATGCGCCGCGCCGATCTGGTTCGCCTGATTACCGAGGCTGGGCGTGAGCCATTCGAGCGCGACACGTTGTATCGAGCCGTGACGCGGAGCGAAGATTCATTTACCGTTGCAGTTTAGCCGTCGTATTGCGAAGTTGGTTTATTTTGAGACACTGCTATACTGTGTGCACTGCATAACATAATGGTGCCCGGGTCTCGCTTTCATTCGTAAGATATTGAAAGTATGGATGTTAGATTCAGAGTGCCAAGTTCAACCTTTTGAAGCTGCTACCGACGTGCGAGGTTTACGATGGTCGTGCTCTGTTCCAATTGCGGCGGAGGGACGCTCCAGCGTTCTAAACGTCGATTTTTCGAGTATCCGCTGAGTCTACTTGGCCTCTGGCCGTTTCGCTGTAAGGAGTGCAATGTGCGCTTCCTGAAGTACAGCAAACGATCTTTCAAATAGAGACTCTTCGTGCAAGGGCTTGCCATGGCTCGGGTGAAGTTGCTCGAAGCCGTGGACTTTGAGGGTATAGGGGATACCCCCTATCTAAATATCTAAAATATGAAGAATAAAGGACTTAGGTCTGGACCTAGATATGGTTTAAGTCTGACTTTGATCGGGCTGCAAGCGTCGGGTGGAGACGGTTGCGGTGAGTTCGTTTCTCTTCTATTTTAACAGATAACAGGGAACTACTATGACACGCGAAACGCCGCGATGGACGCGGCGTTTCGTGATGTTGGGGGTTGACAGGGTTATTTGGCTTCGAGGATGGCGACGCCGTACTGGCCGAGGGAGACGGTGGTGACCTGCTTGTCGTCGAGGATGCTGTGCATCGAAGACGGCAGGGTGACGGTCTGTGAGGAGGGGGCGAAGTTGACGAGGATGAAGACTTTTTTGCCGTTGCCCTCGCGGGGGTAGACGTCTACGCCGTCGGGCACGGGGCCGAAGGCGGCGGTGACGCCTGAGGTTTCGGCCATCCATTTGGTGGCGGTGAGCAGGGTGGCATCGTCCATCCAGGCACCGATGTAGGTGATGCGGCCTTTGCCGACTTTGCGGGTGATGGCGGCGGGCTGACCGTCGAGCCAGCTGTTGGACTTGCCGTAGCGCATGAGGACTTCGGTGTCGGGGGCGGAGGTGGAGAGCTGCTCGGCCCAGATTTTGGAGGTGGTGGTGCCCCACTTGCCTTCTACGGGTGGAATTTCGGAGGGCTTGTCGTCGATGGCGTACCACTGCTCGACGCGGCCGCCGAGGAGGTCGATGAGCGGACCGGGGGCGCGTTTGGCCTGGAGCGAGTTGTCGTCATCCTTCATGGCTGCGCGCTGTCCGAGGACGAGGTGTCCGCCGTTCTTGACGTAGTCGATGAGGTTCTTGGCGGCTTCGTCGGAGAGGACGGCGAGGCCGGGGGCGACGACTAATTTGTAGGACGAGAGGGGAGCGGTATCGGCTACGACGTCGACGGATTGGGCGATCTGACGGAGGGGCTTGTAGTAGCTGACGAGCTGGGCCTTGGGATCGAAGGCCTGGTTGTGGCGCTGCCAGTTGATGGCCCAGCGGCTGTCGTAAGAGTGGAGGATGGCGACCTGGGAGTGGGGGCTTGTGCCTGCGAGAGCGGGGCCGGCTTTGGCAAACTCCTGGCCGAGTTGGGCGACCTCGGAGTAGAGGGGAACAGGAGTGCCGTCGGAGCCTACGAGCGTGCCGTGGAGCTCTTCTTGGCCGTTCATGGCGGAGCGCCACTGCCAGTATTCGACGGCGTCTGCTCCGTGGCCGATGTCGTGCCAGGCCATGGCGCGGACCTCGCCCTTGTCGAGGGCGGTGTTGTCGGCGTTCCAGTTGACGAAGCCGGGCTGGGTCTCCATGACCCAGAAGTTTTTGCGGAGGAAGCCGCGGGTGAGGTCGTGGGCGAAGCCGTTGCTGTAGGGATCGAGGTGGCCGCGGCCGACGTAGTCGTCCCATGCGGCGAGGTCGAGGTCCTGCTCGACGGTGTAGTGGTCGTAGCCGTCGAACCAGCCCATGGTGTTGGTGGTGATCCACTGGCGCTTGTCGATGTTGGGGCGGAGGACATCGATCTGGTTTTTGTTGTAGGCGCGCCAAGTGTCGGAGACGAATCGCTTCCAGCTAAGGAGGAGGCCGGGGTTGCCGTAGCTCTCCTGGATGGGGATCTGGGACCAGTCGGTGTAGGACTCGGACCAGTAGGCGGTGGTCCAGCGGGCGTTGAGGTTGTCGAGGGTCTTGTAGTGCTCCTTGACCCACTGCTGGAAGGCGGCTTTGGCGGCGGGGCCGTAGTCTTCGGCGCTGATCTCGTTGTCGAGCTGCCAGCCGATGACGTTGGGGTTGTGGCCGTAGCGCTTAGCCATGCGCTCGGCGATGTCGCGGCAGAGCTCGCGGTATTTGGGCGAGACGAAGCTGCCCTGCTGACGGTTGCCGTGCTGGTCCTGGCGGCCGTCGGACTCGAAGCGAAGGGTCTCGGGGTACTTTTGGGTCAACCATGCTGGAGGCGTTGCGCTGGGTGTGCCGAGGACGATGGCGATGTGGTGCCTGGCGGCGGCGGCGATAGCGTGGTCGAGCCAATCCCATTGATAGTTGCCCTCGGTGGGCTCCATGGAGGACCAGGCGAACTCGGCGATGCGGGCGAAGCGGATGTGGGCCTTCTCCATGAGGGCGAGGTCGGCGTCCCAGCGGGACTCGGGCCACTGCTCGGGGTACCAGGCGGCACCTAGGTAGAGGGCAGGTGGTGTGTCGGCCGGGGGCTGCTGCGCGAATGCGGCGAAGGGAGCAAAGGTGGTGGCGGTTGCGAGAGCAAGGGTCAGCAGGGTGCGGCGATGCGTGGGCATGCGTTTCTCCGAGTGTGGAAAGGGTAACCGATTACATGATGATCGGACAAGGAGGAGGAAGGGGATTGTGGGCTGTGGTCGGGTTGCAATTGGTGGTTGCAGATAATTCCGTATTGCCCGCCCTTTGGGAGTAACCCAGATCGCTTTCGGCAAGGCGACTTTGCGGTACGAACACCGGCTTTCGGATGAGGTTCATAAGCTGGTGTGGTTTTCTTTGCCCTAAACTCTGCGGCGACAGGGAACATTTCGATAAAGAGTTGCGTAAGGCTCTTCTATGGACGTTGCAAAGGAGTGAGTGATAGCTTCTTTGCAGTATCCAGAGGAGCAGATATGGCAGCGGACAAATCCGAAGTTTTACAGGGAACGCTGGATCTGATGATCCTCAAGACGTTGCAGGCGTTAGGTCCATTACACGGGTTTGGCATTGCACGGCGCATCGAGCAGTTAAGCGAAGACGTGCTGACGTTGAACGAGGGCACCGTATATACATCGCTCCTGCGGCTACAGCAGAAAAGCTGGATTGCGAGTGAGTGGGGCGTCTCCGAGAACAACCGGCGGGCGCGTTTTTACAGCATCACGAAGCGCGGTCTGAAGCAGCTTGCGGTCGAAACGGAAAACTGGGAGCGCATTGCGGCGGTGATTGGCCGCGTGCTGGCGCTCGAGGCAAAGGCTTAGCCATGTCTGATCGTGCGCTTACCTTTCTGGCAAAGTTGAAGGCGCTGTTTGCGCAGAGGCGTGCCGATAGCGCTTTTGACGAAGAGATGGGCACCCATCTGGAGATGCTCGCAGAGAAGTATGAGCGCGAGGGAATGAGCACCTGGGAAGCAGCGCGAGCGGCTAAGCGACAGTTTGGCAATACAACCCTGTTGAAGCAGAGGCAGAGAGAATCGAGGACAACAATGTTGTTTGCGAATATTGGACGGGATGTGCGGTACGGTGTGCGGCAGTTGGCGAAGACGCCAGTATTCACCCTTGTGTGTGTGCTCACGCTAGCGCTTGGTGTGGGGGCCAACACAGCCGTATTCAGCGTGATGCATGCGGTACTGATGAAGATGTTGCCCGTGAAGGACTCTTCGCGTGTCTTCTATGTGCATACAAATGATTATCCTGACGGCCTTTCTCAGACTGGCGACGTGGAAACCTCCTTTTCGTATCCGATTTATCGAGCCTTACGCGAGCAGAGCGAATTGCAAGATGTTATGACCTTTATTCCTATGTCTTCGAGCGGCAAAGCCCCCGTGCGCGTTGGCGTAGCACCGGAGGAGGCTGCCGGTGACATGGTGAGCGGCAACTACTTCAGCGGATTGGGAGTGGGCACGGAGATGGGCCGCGGTTTTATCCAGAAGGATGAGGACGACCACGCTCCTGTCACGGTGATCAGTGAGAATTTCTGGGCCACGCACTATGCACGCAGCCGCGATGTGATCGGCAAGACGCTCTATATCAAGTCGTTCCCGTTCACGATTGTGGGTGTTGCGGCGAAGGGATTTGAAGGAACTGAAGGAAGACTGCCGCTGGACTTCTGGATTCCTCTGCAAAGCAGGCCGGAGTTCAATGCGTGGGGCAGTCCTGCGGAGCAAGGTATGTACCTGACAGAGCCAAGGTTCTGGTGCATGAAGCTGATGGTGCGGACTGCACCTGGTGTGAGCCGCGAACAGGCGTTGGCCAAGGCACAGGGAATCTTTGAGCGAACAGCGTATACAGGCATTGCACCGAAGCGTCCAGGAGATAAAACGTACCAGCTCTCGTTCAACGAGGCTAAGCAGTTTGATGGCGCGAATGGTTCTTTTGCCAGAACATTGAAGGTGTTGATGACAATGGTGGGACTAGTCCTGCTGATCGCCATGAGCAATGTGGTGATGCTGCTTGTGGCACGTAATGCGAGCAGGCAGAGAGAGTTCAGCGTACGGCTTGCACTCGGCGCAGGACGCAAGGAGCTAGCCAGGCAGTTACTCACGGAGAGCATATTGCTTGTGACACTAGGCGGTGCTGTCGCGTGGATCTTCGCACTGGGCGCAACCCGTGCTCTCGGATCATGGGCGCAAATTCACTCTAACCTACAGCCGGATGGAGTAGTGCTATGGTTCACGTTGAGCGTGCTCTTTCTCCTGGTGCTGGTGTTTGGACTGGCCCCATTGCGGGCTGCGATGTCCAGCGCTCCAGAGATGGTGCTCCATAGCTCGGCAACGGCCTCACAGGCTAGTTCGCAGAAGGTGCGCGCAGGCAACGTGGTCATCGTGATGCAGATTGCCATGTGCATGGTGTTGCTGGTGGGGGCGGGGTTGCTCCTGGGTACGTTGCGGAATTTATTGAAGACGCCGCTTGGGCAGAAGCCCGAGGGTCTGCTGGTCTTTGGTGTGCATCCGCAACATGCGAATAGCAAGGAGGAGAGCATTGCTTTTTTTGTCGCACTCCAGCAGAAGCTACGCACGATTCCAGGAGTCGAAAGCGTTTCGATGGTTGCCAATCGGCCTGGCGCTGGATGGTCCGGCAACAACAGCGATGTGCTCGTGGATGGACATAAGCCGAATGGGGTTGAGCCGAGACAGGCAACCTTCAGAAAGAACTGGGTAGGTTCGGACTACTTTCGTACGATGGGTGTGCAGGTTGTGCAAGGAAGAGATTTTTCCGATGCCGATACTGCGGCCGCCCCTGAAGTTCTGATCGTGAATGAGACCTTCGCGAAGAAGTATGTAGGCACCTTGAATGCGGTAGGCCATGTTCTGAGCAACTCGAAAGGGGGCGACCCTATTCTCATCGTGGGCGTGGTCAAAGACCATAAGTACACCAGCATCACCGAAGAGGCGATGCCGATGCTATGGAGTGTGTTCACGCAGGCTGGCGCGATGACTCAACTCAATATCGAGATGCGTGTGCCCGGCGATCCAATGGCGATGTTGCCGACGGTGCGCAAGGAGGTCGCGCAGATCGATCCGGACATGCCACTGCTGGAACCGATGACACAGAGCGCAGTCTTTGAACAGTCCATATCGCAACAGGCTCTCTTTGCCCGTCTTGCAGGCTGCTTCGGTGTGCTGGCCGTTGTGCTGATCGCGACCGGCCTGTACGGAACGCTTGCGTATCGTGTGAGCCGTCGTAGCGCAGAGATAGGCGTGCGCATGGCACTGGGCGCGCAACGTTCGCAGGTGGTGTGGATGGTGTTACGCGGAAGCCTGCTGCTGTGCGCGACCGGCGTGGTGCTTGGCGTGCCACTCGCTATGGCTGCCGGGAAGGGGCTGGAGAGCTCGTTGTATGGAATGAAGTCTCTTGATGCGGCGAGTTATATGTTCGCGATTGTGGGTGTTGCGCTAGTCGCTCTATTGGCGAGTGCAGTGCCTGCAGGACGTGCAGCGAGTGTGAATCCTACGAGTGCGTTGCGCCTGGAGTAGATGTAGTTTGAATCGAGAGTGTACGGATTCCACCTATGGGCGTGACTTGGTCGTAGCGTGTTGGTGAATGAGTGGGATGCGGGCTACTTTGTGGCTTTCCTGGGGCGTTCGGTTGGGGGTTTGTGGACGCCGGCGGTGGATTCGCGGACGACTAGTTCGGGGTCGAAGGGGACTACGTCGGGGTAGGGTTCAGTGGGGGTCTGGATGCGTTTGATGAGGAGCTGGGCGGCAGTCCAGCCCATCTTATAGAGGGGTTGGCTGACGGTGGTGAGGCGAGGGTTGTAGAACCTGGCGGCGCTGATGTCGTCGAAGCCGATGACGGAGATGTCGGCGGGGCAGTGGAGGCCGATGTCTTCGATGGCGCGGATGGCACCGATGGCGGCGAGGTCATTGAAGCAGAAGATGGCGGAGAAGTCGCGGGTGCGGGCGAGTAGCTGGCGCGTGGGGGCGTAGCCTAGCTCGGCGGAGAGCGAACGCTCTTCGAGGTAGAGGCAGAGCTCGGGGCGGACGGTGATGTCGAGCTCGCGGGCGGCGGCTAGGATGGCCTTCCAGCGGAGTTCGGTGTCGGGGACGAAGGGCTGGCCCTTCATGAAGGCGATCTTGCGGTGGCCGAGGTCGTAGAGATGGCGGAGAGCCTTGCTGGCGGCGCGGGTGTGGTCGAGCTCGACGTTGGTGACGCCGGACATCTTGCCGTGCGAGGAGATGCCGACGGCGGGGATGGGGAGCTGGTGGCGGAGCTCGGTGTTGACGAGCAGCAGGCCGTCGATGGAGCGGTCCATGAGGAGTTGCGGATACTCGTCGATGAGGTCTTGCCGGTAGAGATGGCTGACGGTGTAGGAGAGGTAGCCCTCTTGCAGGAGATACTGTTCGACGCCGAGCATGACGGTGGTGAAGTAGCCCTCGCTGAGCTCCGGCACCATGATGCCGACGGTGTTCGACAGGCGGGTGCGCAGCATGCGGGCGTGTACGTTGGCGCGGTATTTGAACTTGGCGGCGGCGGCCTCCACACGCTGGCGGGTGGCGGGCGAGATGGACTTCGCGACCGGCGAATTATTGAGCACGATGGAGACGGTGGCAGGCGAGAGGTCGAGATACTCCGCAAGAGTCTTCAGGGTGACGGGTTTGGCGGCTTCGGGCGGTGTTTTTTTGTCCATCGGATATAGCCCCGGCAAAACAGGGTGAGATTGCTGCAACAGTTTTACACGCATAGGGCTCTACCATGTCAGTGGTGGAGGTTACGGTGCGTGTACGGGAGTATCGAAAGGGCGATCTGGAGGCGCTGGTGGCGCTTGACGAGGTGTGTTTTGCGCCGGAGTTCCTCTTCGATCGTCCTTCCATGCGGCGGTTCGCCGAGACGCGGAATGCGGTGACGGTGCTTGCTGAAGTGGATGAGGGGAGCTTGGCCGGCTTTGTGATCGCGCATCTCGAACGAATGGTGTCGGGGGTGCGTGGGTATGTGATTACGCTGGATGTCGCGCCTGAACATCGCCGCGCGGGGTTAGCGGGGCGGCTGATGCAAGCGGCAGAGGATCGCGTGTCAGCGGCTGGAGCGAGGTCGATGGATCTGCATGTCTTCGCGGAGAATGAGGCGGCAATTCGATTTTATGAAGGCAGGGGCTACACGCGCAGCGGTGTGCGACGCGGCTTCTATGGCTTGGGGTTGGACGGCTATCTGTATCGCAAGCTGCTCCATGCGGAGGGTTGACGGCTAGCGCTTGCTGAAGACGTCTCCCATGCGGCGGATCTGTGCTCCGACACCGCGTAGCTTTTCTTCGAGGCGCTCGTAGCCGCGGTCCATGTGGTAGACGCGATCGAGGATGCTCTCGCCGTCGGCGACGAGGGCCGCGAGGACGAGCGAGGCGGAGGCGCGGAGGTCCGAGCACATGACGGCGGCGGACTGGAGCGGTGTTTTACCGCGGATGGTCGCGGTGCGGCCCGAGACGGTGATGTTCGCGCCCATGCGGATGAGCTCCTGCACGTGCATGAAGCGGTTCTCGAAGATATTTTCGGTAACAGTGGTGGTGCCTTCGGCCTGGGTGGCGAGTGCCATGAACTGCGCCTGCATGTCGGTGGGGAAGCCGGGGTACTCTTCGGTGGAGATGTCCGATGCTTTGAGGTCGCCGCCAGAGCGGACGCGGATGTTGTCCTTGCCGACATCGATGCGGACGCCGCACTGTTCGAGCTTGGCGATGAGGGAGCCGAGGTGTTCGGGCTCGCAGCAGTCGATGTTGAGGTCGCCACCGGTGATGGCTCCGGCGAGCAGGAAGGTGCCGGCCTCGATGCGGTCGGGGTTGATCTTGTGGCGCGCGCCGTGGAGCTTGGCTACACCTTGTACGCGGATGGTTCCTGTGCCTGCGCCTTCGATCTTGGCACCCATGGCGATGAGCAGGGCGGCGAGATCGGTGACCTCGGGCTCGCGCGCGCAGTTCTCGAAGAGGGTTTCGCCTTCGGCCAGCGTTGCGGCCATGAGGAGGTCTTCGGTGCCGGTGACGGTGATCTTGTCGAAGACGATGTGCGCGCCCTTGAGGCGGTCGGTGCGGGCTTCGAGGTAGCCGTGGTCCTGCGTGATGGTGGCACCCATGGCTTCGAGCCCCTTGATGTGGAGATCGATGGGGCGTCCGCCGATGGCACAGCCGCCGGGCATGGCGACGCGGGCGATGCCAGTCCGTGCGATGAGCGGCCCGAGTACGAGCGAGCTGGCGCGCATGGTCTTGACGATCTCGTACTTGGCGACGGGGTCAGACAGAATGGCGCATTGGATGCTGGTGCGGTGCTGGGCGCGGCCGTAGCCGAGTTCGACCTCGGCCCCCATGGAGGTGAGGAGCTTGCGCTCGGTTTCGATGTCGTGGACCTGGGGGATGTTTTCGAGGATGACCTCGTCCTCGGTGAGGATGGCGGCGGCCATGCAGGGGAGCGCGGAGTTTTTGGCTCCGGAGACTTTGATGGTGCCGAGAAGGGGATTGCCGCCGCGTACTACAAACTTGTCCATTCGGTTAGTTTACGGAGAATTTGCGTGGAAATGGGTGTTGAGGTGGATACGGGGTGTTGGTGGCGGGTTTAATCCCTCGAACTAAAGACCGTGGACGACTCCGTCCATCTTCACTTTTTTGCACGAGAAACAAAAGTGAATGTCTTTGCCCGGAGCAAGCTCTGAGAGATCCAACTGCCGCCACCAATGCAGCCCCACACGGCAGAATTGCCCGAGCATGATGTTGGCTTCACACTCTCTGTGTGGCCACAGTTTCGCTACCTGTGTCGCGAGTGCAGAATCGGGCGATTTGTTGGCTGGCTCGACCATGTTCGCCATGCTATGCGTCTCCTAAGAGAGGCACAAGATTAAATTGTCTCGCGGCGGTGGAAGGTGAAGATGTCGGGCCGGTTGTAGTGGCCCGCGACGTCGAGGTCGAATTTTCCTCGTGGGATGTCGTCGAGATCGAGGTCGGCGAAGGTCAGGCCCTCGCCTGTGGATGGACCGGCGAGGATCTCTCCCATGGGTGAGACGATGAGGCTGCGGCCTTCGATGGTCCCGCCGGTGTCGCGAAGGTCCTCGGGCCAGTCTTCTTTGGTCAGATGCTGGCAGGCGCTGAGGACGAAGCAGCGGCCTTCGTAGGCGATGTGGCGTATGCTGGTCTGCCAGATCTCACGTGCATCGACGGTGGGGGCACACCAGAGCTCGACGGACTGCTCGTAGAGGTGCTGGCGGTAGAGCGGCATGTAGTTCTCCCAGCAGATGGCCATGCCGATGCGGCCGATCTCGGTCTCGGTGACCTGCATGGTGGAGCCATCGCCCTGGCCCCAGAGAAGGCGTTCGCTTCCTGTGGGCATCAGCTTGCGATGTTTGGCAATGAGTCCGCGGTCGGGGGAGATGAGGATGCTGGAGCAGTAGAGCGTGCCTCCGGAGCGCTCGATGATGCCGATGACAATGTGCAGGTTGAGCTCTTTGGCCCAGGCTGCGAGCATCTCGGTCTCGGGGCCGGGGCAGGTGATGGCGGCTTTGGTGTAGCGGACGAAGAGGTCGCGGCCTTCCGGGGTACGGTTGCCAACGCTGGCTCCGAAGAGAAGCGACTTGGGGTAGCCACCGAGGAGCGCTTCGGGAAAGACGATCAGGCGGGCAGCTTCTGCGACGGCTGCTGCGCGACAGAAGTGCTCCACCTTGGTGAGTGTGGCGGGGGTATCGAAGAGGATAGAGCCTAACTGGGCAATCGCGGCTTTCATAGGGATTGGGTTAGGGTATCGTGTTTTGCTTATGTGACCGTACGCAGATGATCAGAGCTCGAGCCTTGAGTCGTCGATGGCGAGGCGGACGTTGCCGTCGGATTTGGTAAGTCGGCGGACGGCTTCCATCTTGTCGACGTTGGCCTTGAGCATGACGACGGCGATGGGAATGGACTTGCCCGCAGACTTGATGGTGCGAATGGCGGTGTCGCGGTCTACGTCGCAGACGCTCATGAGCACGCGGATGCCGCGCTCGACGAGCTTGGCGTTCTTCATGTGCACGTTGACCATCAGGTTGTCGTAGACGTAGCCCAGGCGGGTCATCGCGCCGGTGGTAATCATGTTGAGGATCATCTTCTGGGCGCTGGACGCCTTCATGCGTGTTGAGCCGGAGATGACCTCGGGGCCGACCTCGGCGACGATGGTGGTGTCGGCGACCTCGGAGAGCGCGGTGTTGTAGTTGCAGGTGACGGCGGCGGTTTTGGCTCCGCGGGCGCGTGCGTACTCAACGGCGCCGACGACGTAGGGCGTGAGGCCGCTGGCGGAGACGCCGATGATGATGTCCTTGCGCGTAGGCCGACGGCGGGCGATGTCGCGCTGACCGATCTCGGGCGAGTCTTCATTGACGTCCGAGGCGGAGGCGAGCGCCTTGGGGCCACCCGCCATAATGTACTGGACTTGCGACGGAGCAGTGGAGTAGGTTGGTGGGCACTCCGAGGCGTCGAGGGAGGCGATACGCCCGCTGGACCCGGCACCGACGTAGATAAGCCGGCCCCCATCGCGGAGGGAGCGCGCCACGGTATCGATCACGATGGCGATCTCAGGGAGTGCTTTTTTGACGGCTGCAGCAATCTTCGCATCCTCATGATTGATGATGCGTGCGATCTCCAGTGCCGATTTGGTGTCGAACCCCTCCGAAGCGGAGTTGGCTGTCTCGGTCGTGAGAACGTTGCGATCGATCGAGCTCCGGTCATTTGGCTTTTGTGGTGAGGTGTGTTCGGTCATCGTAAGTGTTGCCATAAGCTTGTTCCCGCCGCTCTGAGGCCATTCTAGCCCCATCATGCTTGGATGCGTGAATAAAGGAATGAGTCGAAGGCTCGCGGAGACACGCGCTAGCCCAGATTGATACGTTTTGCGCGTTCAACCTCACGGGTATTTGGTTGGGACGAACAAGGCAGGAGGCGTATCGACGCCAATGTAAGATTCAGGTCATGCATATCGGGTCGATGTTTAGTGCATCCATACTACTCGCCGGGATACTGTTCGCGACAGCAGAATCGAGCATAGCTCAGACGGTTGCCTCTCCGGTTACCAAGGATGTCGCTATAGGTCTCCAGCAGGAGGTTACTGGGCTCTCGAAGGCGCATCACGGCCGGGTGGCGATGTACGCTGAGCAGTTGAATACGGGGAAAACGGTTGCTTTGGATGCGGATATTCCTGTGCAGACGGCTTCGGTGATTAAGCTGACCGTCCTGTTTGAGGCGATGGAACAGATTCGCGCAGGGAAGGCCAGTTGGGACGAGAAATTAACACTAGCTCCTGGGGATGGGGTGAGTGGATCGGGCATTTTGAACCTGCTGGACGCGCCGATGACCCTGACGCTCCGGGATGTCCTGACGCTGATGGTGGTTTTGAGTGACAATACAGCGACGAATCTTGCCATCGACCGGCTGGGGCTCGATGCGATAAACGCACGCATCGCGTGGATGGGACTGAAGGATACGCACCTCTATAAGAAGGTGATTAAGCCGGCGACGGAGCCGATGCCGGCTGATCAGCCGAAGTTCGGGCTCGGGAAGACGACGCCGCGGGAGATGGCTCGGGTGATGGAGCGGATTGGGCGATGCGAGCTTGCCGGGCCGGGTGAAGCTGCTGTAGCGGGCGACTCAGCGATCTGCGCGGTGGCGATCAAGATGCTGCGCAACCAGTTCTATCGGGATACTGTGCCGCGGTACCTGGAGGCGCTGGATTCGAGCGAGGCAGGTTCGGGGATCGCGAGCAAGACCGGCAGCCTGAATGCCGTTCGGGCGGATGTTGCTATCGTTGCGGGGAAGACCGGGCCGATGATCCTCTCGATCTTTACGTATGACAATGCGGATCAGAGCTGGACGGTCGACAATGAGGCAGAGGTTACGATTGCGAAGCTGGCGAAGGCGATTGTGACGGCGTGGTCGCCATCGGGGATCGATGGCAAGGGGCTTGTTCCAGGGCTGGGGTTGCTCGACAAGAACGGCATAGCCGCGTCTAATTAAAAGCGAAGGAACGAACGTGGCAGACGAGTTGCAAGGTAGCGGCGAGCAGAACCAAGAATCAGTACATGCTGAAGATCATCCGCATGAGGCTCCGGCTACCACCGTGGCGCAGAACGGGGTTCACTCGTGGTTGCGCGACCTGATGGTTTCGGTAGTCGTGTCGGCGTTCATCATCCTCTTTCTGTATCAGCCGGTGCGGGTCGAAGGCACGAGCATGCTGCCGGTGTTGCAGGATCAGGATCGGCTGTTCATCAACAAGATCGCGTATCGTGTCGGCAACATCGAGCACGGCGATGTCGTGGTCTTTCTGTACCCGCACGACCATACGAAGAGCTACATCAAGCGCGTCATTGGGTTGCCGGGTGATGATCTGCGCATCTCGGATGGCAAGGTTTACGTCAACGGCGTCATGCTGAAGGAAGGGTATGTTCCGCGGCGGTATACGGATGACCGCTCCGAGCCGGAGATGATTGTGCCGCCCAATGAGTACTTCGTCATGGGGGACCATCGCTCGATCTCGAGCGACAGCCGCGACTTCGGCCCCGTTGACCGCGGCCTCATCTACGGCAAGGCGGCGTTTGTTTACTGGCCCATGGAGCAGATGGGCGTCGTTCGATAGTTCTTCAAGGGCTGACAACTGGTTTGGGCCTGACTGCATCTCACAGAACGAGACCTAGCTAGTTTCCCGGAGGCACCATGAGCCGCAGAATTGCCCGTTGGATGCTTGCAATCGTCATGACGATCTTTGTGGCTGGGGTTTACGCTCCCGCGCCAGCCGAGGCGCAGGTCGTAGTCAGGGTGGGGCCTCATCATCGCCATCACCGCCATCATCGGCGTGCTTATTACCGCCATGGACATCGGTACTACCGCTAGGTTCTCTGGTTAGGAAAAAGCCCCCTCGGCAATCCATTGCCGAGGGGGCTTTTTCGCGTCGTACGCTATTGCTTTTGATCTGAGCTGCGTACCGAGTTGTGGATGAGTTGTGCGAAGGAGTGCGGGTCGAGGCTGGCACCGCCGACGAGTACGCCGTCGATCTCCGGTTCCACCATCAGCTTGGCGATGTTCTCTGGTTTGACGCTGCCGCCGTAGAGGATGCGCATCCGCTCGGCGCTGTGCTTGCCGAGCCGCACGGCGACCTCGCGCCGGATGATCGCGTGGGCCTCGGAGACCTGGTCGGGCGTGGCGACGCTGCCGGTGCCGATGGCCCAGATGGGCTCATAGGCGATCACGATGGGTCCGGCGTGCTCGGGACGGATGCCATTCAGGGCGCAGGCGATCTGCCAGTTCAGCACGGCCTCGGTCAGCCCGGACTGGCGCTTCTCCTGGCTCTCGCCGACGCAGACGATGGGGATGAGGTTGTGGGCGAGCGCGGCCTTGAGCTTCCAGTTGACCATGTCGTCGGTCTCGTTGGCGTAGATGCGGCGCTCCGAGTGGCCCAGCATGACGTGCGTGCAGCTGATGCTGGCGAGCATGGTGGGCGAGGTCTGGCCGGTGTATGGGCCTTCGTTCAGCCAATGCATAGTCTGCGCACCGGCGGAGACGTTGGTGCCTTTGACGGCCTCGATGACGTAGCCGAGCGAGGACATGGTCGGGAAGAGGGTGATGTCGTGGGCGGCGTGGTCGCGCACGAGCGGGAGGAACTCGTTCAAAAAGGCGAGCGACTCCTTCGGCGTCTTGTACATCTTCCAGTTTCCGGCGATCAGCGGTTTGCGCATGGATGGTTAGTATTCCATTTCAATAGATGATTTGGGAAGCTGGAGGACGCGAGCCGCTCCGATAATCGAAGGCTTAGGCGTACTGCTCCCGTATCCCTTGGATGTGATGCGCAAAGTGGCCTGCTGTGATGAAGGCGATCGCGCGGACTGTAAAGAGATTGCCTCCGGAGATGCCGGTCCGCATCCATGCAGCCTGCGGCATGTTGCTGAAGAGGGAGAGCGTCGCCAACCGGATGCGCCGCATCTCTTCGAGGTGGCTCTCCCAGGAGATGGTGTCGGCTTCAGCGTTGACCTCTGCGATCTCCTGATCGAAGGAGTGCAACTCACCGGCGAGGCCACGTGCGAACCACAGGGCGCGGAAGGAGAAGATGCGCTCGGTGTCGGCCATGTGATGGAGCACCTGGCGCAGGCTCCACTTATCTGGCGTGTAGCGGTACAGGGAGCGCTCTTCGGTGATGGAGGAGAGATAGGCGAAGGGCTCTTCGAATTGGCTTTGCAGCGCGCTCAGGATGTCTTCACCGGCGACCTGGTTGATGTAGTTAAAGTGGAAGGCGGATGCCTCGGAGAGGTTGGGTCGACCAATAGCGGCTCTATTTGATGTAGTTTGCAATTTTAAAATCTCCGTCTTTCTTAGCTTGCGAGAAAGCTGGTAAGGCTCTTCAGAGATCTGTGGGTTAGGGCCATCAGCCACAGTATGGCGATCCCATCAGCAGCGATCCATATAATCAGCCACTTTTGAAGTCGCCGCTTTTCGTCATCTTTACGCTTCCACTCTTTATCAATCTCATCCCGTATATCTGCTTGGAGCGTGTATTCACCAACTTCTTCTTGATTGAGCCGAAAGAAGCGACTCACAATGTAAATAAGTAAAACAAAAAGAGCGAGGACAAACGTTCCCCAAAACGGAAACGCTAAACAGAGCCGGAAGATGTCTGAACTGGCATAAAGCGCGATTTGAAGGCCAACGAAGATCATCATTCCCAGGAAAACTTTCTTTCCATTCGACAGCCGTTCATCTGATGAATCAGCCGTTGCAACGAAGGCAAATGAACGCCATATCTTGTAAGCGCTCACTAGCGCCATGAAGAGATATAGCGAAAGCCATAAGAAAACGTCATCGGCAGCTTTATTGATTTCAGAGAGGCTGATCGGGTGACTAATCATAAATGGACCTGCGACGTTTACACGAGTTAGGTGCAGCGCACCTTTATGGTTATTTCTCCGTAAGTGCTGCTACGCCGGGTAGGGTCTTCCCTTCGAGGAATTCGAGGCTTGCGCCGCCACCGGTGGAGATGTGGGTGATGCGGTCGGCGAAGCCGGACTTGTGGATGGCGGCGACGGAGTCACCTCCACCGACGATGGTGGTGGCGCTGGTGTTGGCCGCGACGGCCTTGGCGATGGCATTGGTTCCTGCGGCGAAGGCGGGCAGCTCGAAGACGCCCATAGGGCCGTTCCAGAGGACGGTGCGGGCGTCGGCGATCTCGTTTGAGAAGAGCTCGATGGACTTGGGGCCGATGTCGAGCGCCATCCAGTCGGCAGGGAAGGGGCCGGTGCCGGAGAAGGTCTGGGTAGTGGCGTCGGCGGCGAACCTGTCGGCGAGGATGTGGTCGATGGGCAGGAGGAACTTCACGCCTTTGGCCTTTGCCTTCTCGAGCAGGGCGCGGGCGATGTCGATCTTGTCGGTTTCGACGAGGGACTTGCCGGTCGTCTGGCCCTGCGCGTTGAGGAAGGTGTAGGCCATGCCGCCGCCGATGAGGACCGCATCGGCCTTGCCGAGCAGGCTGTCGATGACGTCGATCTTGTCGGAGACCTTGGCTCCGCCGATGATGGCGACGAAGGGCTTGTCGGGCTGGCCGAGGGCTTTGCCGAGGTAGGTGAGCTCCTTCTCCATCAGCAGGCCGGCGGCGGACTGCGGGACGAAGTGCGTGATGCCCTCGGTTGAGGCGTGGGCGCGGTGTGCGGCTCCGAAGGCGTCGTTGACGTAGATGTCGCAGAGGCTGGCGAGCTGCTTGGCGAAGGCGGGGTTGTTGGCCTCCTCTCCGGCGTGGAAGCGGAGGTTTTCGAGCAGAAGGGTCTGGCCGGAGGAGAGCTGGCTGGACATCTCGCTGGCGATGTCGCCGACGCAGTCCGGGGAGAAGGCTACGTTTTCGCCCTCGTCGATGATGTGGTCGAGCAGGTTGCGGAGATGATCGACGAGCGGCCGCAGGCTCATGGACGCGACCGGCTGGCCCTTGGGACGGCCGAGATGCGAGGCGAGGATGACCTTGGCCTGGCGGCGGAGCGCGTACTCGATGGTGGGGAGGGTCTCGCGGATGCGGGTGTCGTCGGTGATGACGCCATCTTTGAGCGGAACGTTGAAGTCGACGCGGATGAGGACGCGCTTGTGGGTGAGGTCGAGGTCGCGGATGGAGAGCTTCGGCATACCTCCGATTCTACTGAGAAACGGAGGTATGCGCTGGCTATGAGATTAGCTGGGGATGATGGCGTCGGCATCGATTTCGACGAGCCAGGTGGGGTTGACGAATCCGGAGACAATGAGTGTGGTGACGGCGGGGCGGATGGTGGAGAACAGCCTGCCGTGGATGCGAGCGACGGCCTCCCAGTCTTCGGCGCGGGTGAGGTAGATGCGCGTGCGGTAGACGTGCTCGAAGGAGCTGCCAGCTTTTTGGAGCGCGATGGCGATGATGCTGAGGACTTGTTCGGTCTGTTGGACGATGTCAGCGTCATCTGCGCCTACAGGGCCGGTGCCGGAGATGTGAACGTGGTCGCCGATGCGGACGGCGCGCGAGAGGCCAATGATTGGTTCGTAGGGGCTGGTACCAGGGATGTTGGTGCGGGTGGACATGAGTTCGCTTTCTTGTGATCGGTCTATGAAGCGGCCTGCTGAAGCTTGCCGCGTAGTGCCGAGTTTTCGGCTTCGAGCTTTGCCAGTCTTTCGTGGAGTGGGGCTAGCTCGGGTTGGAGCTCCTCGACAGTGTAGCGCGGGGTGATGTGCTGCGGACAGTTCCAGTCGAAGGCTTCGACGTGGATGAGGATGGCGCGCTCGATGACGGCTCCGGGTTCCGCAGTACGCAGGGATTCGATGAGGGTGGTTGATTCAGAGTCGTTTTCGTGGACCTCGACCTTGCCGAGGATCTTGAGGCGGGTCTGATTGGGGTAGTCCATGAAGAAGAGGGCGACGCGGGCGTCGTGCTGGAGATTGCCGAGCGAGATGTACTGCTTGTTGCCGCGCAGGTCCGCAAAGCCGATGAGCGATGGACTGAGCACATGGACGAAGCCCTTCGGTCCGCCTCGGTGCTGGATGTAGGGCCACCCGGTTTCGCTGACCGAGGCCATGTAGAAGCTGTCACGGAGGGCGACGAAGGTCTGCTCGGAGATACCCAGGGTATTGCCAGAGGGGCCGGTTTGCTCCATGCGCTCATACTGGCGGCGGCTGTTGTGCTGCTGCTGGAGGTCTTTGACGAGTGTCGTGAAGGCTAGTTCGTGAAAACGGGCCATCGAAGGGTACTCATTCCGAGCAGGTGGACTCGCTGCTTACAGTTCAGATTCACGGTGGATTGGAGCGATTCAAAATGAAAGAAGATCCGAGTTGACTGCCCCTTCTATCTTAGCTAAGCTAAATTAGCATTTTAGGTGACTTATGGTGACTGCGACAGTTTTTGAGGCGAAGACTAATCTTTCTGAGCTGGTGAAAAAGGCTCAGAGGGGTGAGACGGTTGTCATTACCTCTGGGCGGGACAGGACTCCCGTTGCCAGGCTGGAGGCGATTCATCCGGTGGGAAAGAGGCGGCTGGGTGCGTTGGAGACGCCTGGATTTGAGTTGACTGAGGCATTCTTTGAACCATTGCCAGAGGAAGAGCTGCGACTGTGGAATGGAGAGGGTGAGTGAAGGTCCTGCTCGACACGCACACACTGCTTTGGGCTGTGCTCTCTCCCGCGGCCCTCAGTCAGAAGGCATCGGCGATCATTGCAGATGAGGGTAATGTGATTCTTGTCTCTGCCGCCTCTGCATGGGAGATTGCAACCAAGGTACGGCTTGGCAAACTTCCCGGAGCGGAGACGCTGGAGCGAGAGTTTCTGGATGTAATGGAAGATGCTGGTTACACGATGCTGGCTATTGACGCGGGCAGCGCATTGCGAGCAGGGCGACTGACGGGGGAGCATCGCGATCCGTTTGATCGCATGATTGCTGCACAAGCGCTGGGAGGAGATCTGCTTGTACTGAGCCGAGATGTTCAGTTGGACTTGTTTGGAGTTCGGAGAGTCTGGTAAACACGAATTACGGGGTGATCTGGAGCTTCTGTAGCTCATCGTTCAGCTTGGCATTGATCTGCTCGTCGGTCTCGCCTGCTTCGGGGTCATTGAGCCAGAGCGGTTTGCGGCTCAGGGCATCGACGAGGGAGACTGCGGTGTGGATGCTGCCGTCCTTCTCGCCCCGATGGCTTTGCTTCATAACAAAGACGCAGGTGTCGAGCGAGGGGGAGTAGTAGGTCCGGTCGAGGTAGGGGCCTTCGAGAAGGTCGTCCCACTGGCCGGAGGTGGCGATCTGTGCGCACTCCACTCGATGATGGAAGGTGCTGGTGTCTTTCTTGTCTTGATCGGCGTGACGGCAACCGGCGAGGGTTGGAACGAGGGCAAGAAGAGCAAGACGTGCGCGCATGAAAATCTCCTTCGGAGTCAGATGCTTGTTTTGGGGAGGATGCACATCCGAAGAATAAGATTTTTGGTTGGTGATAGAACGAGAACAGCCTTGTCCGAGCGGAAAAGGCTGTTCTCGTTGCAGGCGAAAGACAGAGCTACAGGCCCTTTTCGACCAGGAAGAGGATAAGATCCTTCACGCGGCTGGAGTAGCCCCACTCGTTGTCGTACCAGCTGATGACCTTGCCGGTGTTGCCGCCGACGACCTTGGTCAGCTTCGAATCGAAGATGCTCGAGAGCGGGTTGCCGCGGAAGTCGGTCGAGACGAGCTCTTCGTCGGTGTAGCCGAGGACGCCCTTCAGCTCGCCTTCAGAGGCCTTCTTGATGGCTTCGTTGATGGCGGCAGCGGTGATCGGCTTCTCGGAGACGAAGGTGAGGTCGACGACCGAGACGTTCGGGGTTGGGACGCGGATGGCGAAGCCGTCGAGCTTGCCGTCTATGGCGGGCACGACGAGCTTCAATGCCTTGGCGGCACCGGTGGAGCTGGGGATCATCGACAAGGCAGCAGCGCGGGCGCGGCGGAGATCCTTGTGCGGCGTGTCGAGGATGACCTGGTCGTTGGTGTAGCTGTGAATCGTGGTCATGATGCCCGAGGCGATGCCGAAGGTGTCGTGCAGGACCTTGACGACTGGCGCGAGGCAGTTGGTCGTGCAGCTCGCGTTCGAGATGACGTTGTGCTTCGCCGCGTCGTACTTGTCGGAGTTCACGCCGAGGACGATGGTCAGGTCCTCGTTAGTGGCCGGGGCGGAGATGATGACCTTCTTGACGGTGCTGCCGAGGTGCGCCTTGGCCTTGGTTGCGTCGGTGAAGAAGCCGGTGGACTCGACGACGATCTCCGCGCCGACGGAGGCCCAGTCGAGCTTGGCGGGGTCGCGCTCGGCGAAGACCTTGATCTTCTTGCCATCGACGGCGATGAAGTCGTCGCCGGAGGTGATCTCGTTCTTGAGGTTGCCGAGAATGGAGTCGTACTTGAGCAGGTGCGCCAGGGTCGCCGGGGTGGTCAGGTCATTGACGGCGACGAACTCGATATCGGGGTTGCCGAGAGCGGTGCGAAAGACGTTGCGTCCGATGCGGCCGAAGCCGTTGATGCCAACCTTTACTGCCATAAGTCGTGATGCTCCTGTCGAGTGGTCCATTGCCCTCGTATCGCGGGCTTATCATCCACTATAAAGGGCCGCGAGGTATCGCGGGAGGTGCACCGTATTTGCGGCGGACTTCGGCGCAGTGTTATAAGCACCCTATGCGCGACTTGCGCGATTGGATGCGCGAAAAAATGAGACGACGTTCCAGGCGTGGCCCGAATGACTCGGAGTCCACTGGCAAGATTGGGCAGGAACTCCCTGCAAATCAACTGGCACCGTTGAGGCCGACGTATCCGGAATCCAGCCCGGCACGCGAGGCTGATGCTGTACCTGAAATCCCGGCGAGCGAGCCGGTAGCAGCTCACGCTGAATCTGCTCCGCGTGCGGAAGCGCCGGTCAGCGAGAAGAAGATGGTGATCGAAACGCAGCCCGAAAGTCTGGCTACGCCGCCAGACGAGCTGACGCCGGTCACGAAGAAGTCTCCGCGGGGCTATGTCGTGCTGACGATTGGGCTTCCGGGCTCGGGCAAGACGACGTGGTACAAGCGGCGCGGGGTCACACCGCTCTCGAGCGACCTGCTGCGGACGCTGCTCTTCGACGACATCACCGATCAGCGCTATCAGGGGCTGGTGTTCTCGACGCTGCGCTCGCTGCTGCGGGCACGCCTGATCGCCAAGATGCCGTGGAACTATGTGGACGCGACGAACCTATCGCCCCATGAGCGGCGTCAGTGGATCAAGATGGCGAAGAGCTTCGAGTACGAGGTGCAGGCGGTGTTCTTCGATGTACCGTTGGCCGTTTGCCTCGAGCGCAACTCGAAGCGCGACCGGCAGGTGACCGACGAGGTGATGCACAAAATGGCAGAACGTCTGCGGCCTCCGACCTTCAAAGAGGGCTTCGAGAAGATTACGGTTGTCCGCGTGAAGGGGCAGCCGGGAGCGGAGCCTGTAGCTGCCGGAGAGCAGGACAGCGCCGCTTCGGAGCCGGAAAAGACAGTTTAGCTCTTTACGGTAAACATAACGGAATAAAGGATATGCCCATGGGTGGCGTCGAGTTCGCGAAGGTGAGCTACGCGTTACCTGATGGGCGTTTTCTTTTGCGCGATATCTCGCTGCGGCTCGAGGAAGGGACGACGACTGCGTTGCTGGGGCGCAGCGGATCGGGCAAGACGACGCTGTTGCGGATGGTCAACGGGCTGGTAATGCCGACTGCGGGCGAAGTCCTGGTTGCGGGGAAGGCGACGGGCTCGTCCGACATGGTGGAGCTGCGGCGCGGGATCGGGTATGTGATCCAGGAGACGGGGCTCTTTCCGCACATGACGGTCGAGCGAAACGCCGGACTGGCGTTGGAGCTTGCGGGGCAGGATCGGGGCGCGATCGTAGCCCGGGTTAAGGATGTGTTGATCGGCGTCGGGATGGACCTCGCCGAGTTTCAGGGGCGGTACCCGTGGCAGCTTTCAGGCGGACAGCGGCAGCGGGTAGGGCTGGCGCGGGCGCTCGCAACCGATCCGGCGGTGCTGCTGATGGATGAGCCCTTCGGTGCACTCGACCCCATGACCCGTGCCGAGATGCAGACGATGGTGCGGCAGCTCTTCGAGCGAGTGAAGAAGACCGTGCTGCTGGTGACGCACGATCTGGACGAGGCTCTCTACCTTGCGCAGCGGGTGGTCTTTCTGGCCGAGGGGAAGGTCGTTGCGGATATTCTGGCGAAGGATGTTCTGCGCTCCGAAGACCCGCAGGTAAAGGCATATGTGCAGGCTGTGCATCGAGGGGTGCCGGTATGACGGGACTGATGCATTTTCTGCACGCTCATGGCTGGGAGATCGGGCGGCTGACCTTCGAGCATCTCTGGCTGACGTTCTTTGCCATGCTGCTGGCGTCGGGGATCGGCCTGCCGCTCGGCATCCTGCTCACTCGGAGACCGAGGCTGGCAAGGCCGGTGATTGCGTTTGCGAACGTGGTGCAGACGGTGCCGAGCCTGGCGCTCTTTGGACTCCTGCTACCGGTCCCATGGCTGGGCGAAAACGCCGCTCGACTCGCGATTCTAGCGTTGACGGGATACGCGTTGCTCCCGATTTTGCGGAATACGTACGCCGGTATCGGGAGCGTCGATCCTGTATTCATTGATGTTGCTAATGCTTTAGGAATGAGTTCTATGCAGAAGCTTATTAAGGTAGAGCTTCCGCTTTCGGCGAGCGTTATTCTTGCCGGATTGCGCACTGCAACGGTGACCTGCGTGGGAGTAGCCACGATTGCCGCAGCGATCGGCGCGGGAGGGTTGGGCGAGCTGATCTTTCGCGGCGTGGCCAGCGTCGATAACGGATTGGTGCTGGCGGGGGCAATTCCGGCGGCTCTGCTTGCCTTGCTCGCCGATACGGTATTGGGCCTCCTTGAGAAGAAGCTGGCGGTGCGGCGGTGAGGCAGCGAGTCAGCAAGTCAGCGAGTTGGCTGCCGACTCGCTGGCTCGCTAACTTGCCAGCTAGCTCGCTTCTGCTTCTCTGCCTTGCGTGTGCTCCGCCGCGATCTTCGCGGATCACTATCGGCGCGAAGAACTTCACTGAGCAGGTGGTGCTGGGTGAGCTGCTGGCACAGGAGATCGAGGCGGTGACCGGCGAGCGGGTAGACCGGCGTTTCTACCTTGCCGGGAGCTACATCTGCCAGCAGGCGCTGGTGAGCGGGCGAATCGACGGCTATGCGGAGTACACGGGCACGGCGCTGACGGCGATCTTGAAACAGCCGTTGCCACAGGTTGGCCAGAGAGATGCGGCGACGGTACTGCGGCGAGTAAGCGACTTGTATGCAAGCAAATATCAGGTGAGCGCAGGCCCTCCGCTCGGCTTCGAGGACACCTTTGCGATGGTGGTTCGCGGGGACGACGCCAGGCGTCTGGGGCTGAAGACGATCTCGGATGTGGCGGGGATGTTGGACCCCACATCTCAGGGGCGAGATGTGGGGCACCCAGCCCTTCGCTTGGCATGGCGGTTGGGAGTAGGGTATGAGTTTGAGGAGCGGCCCGATGGCTTGAAGGGGCTGGAGGCTGCGTATGGGTTGATGTTTGCCGCGCCGCCGCGCGTGATGGACCTTGGGTTGCTGTATCGGGTGCTTGCGGAGAAGCAGGTGGACATGGTGGCGGGAAACTCGACCGACGGCCCGATCCGGGCACTGGGGTTCGTGGTGTTGGAGGACGACCGGCACTACTTTCCGCCGTATGAGGCGGTGCCGCTGTTTCGTGACGATTCGTTGCAGCGGCATCCAGGGATCAGGATCGCGGAAGACAGATTGGCAGGTAAGGTGACGGCGGATGACATCCGCGCTATGAACGATGCGGTCGACGGCCAGCATCGTGATGTAGGAGATGTCGTGCGGGAGTTTCGCGGGAAGCGAGGGCTGTGATGGGCCAGGGCATAAGCCAGGGAGTAGAGCCGTGGTTGCGAGGAACGCTGGCGGAGGTCGATGCGGTGCGGCGGCAGGTGCTGCATGCGCTGGAGTTGGCAGAGGAGGATGTCGCGCGCTGGTGCGGGTTGTTGACGGATGCAGAGATGAACGCTCGTCCGTTTGGACTGGCTCCGGTGGCGTTTCATCTGCGGCATATCGCTCGTAGTTTGGACAGGTTGCTGACGTATGCGGAGAGCCGACAGCTCTCCGGAGCCCAGATGGATGCGCTACGGAGTGAACTGGCTCCGGGAGCGGAAGCCGCGGAGGTGATCGCCGAGGTGCGTGCCGGACTAGGCGAGGCGGCGAGGCGAGTGCGGCAGATTACGTTGGGAAGCTATGAGGAGCCACGCGCCGTGGGGCGAGCGATGTTGCCGAGCACAGTCGGTGGCTTGCTAGTGCACTGCGCGGAGCATACGCAGCGGCACGCGGGACAGGCCGTGACGACTGCGAAAGTCGTTCACGCACTGCGCGAAACGGCCATCGACGCATACGTGTGAAGCCGCTTGGTTACGATGCTTATGCAGAATGATTGATTTCTCTGCTCGCTTGTTCTTCAGCAGGAGTAGAATCGGCACGCGTCGCAGGACTGCGGTTCGCAGCGGCTATTTCATGGTTGTATGCCGTTCCTTCCGATTTGAGTGCAGCCTGTAGGCGGCTAGAACGATCCGGAAAGGGGACTGCCATGCGTAATTGCAAAATGAGTCTTGCCCTGCTGGCGATTGGAGCAGGTCTGTTGGCAAGCACCGGGTGCCAACGTTACAGCAAGTCTGAGACCTACTACCTGATTTCGAACAACCTCAAGCTCAACTACTGGAAGACGGCGAACGATGGCTTTGTAAAGGCGGCTGCCGACATTGGCGTAACGGCGCGGTTGGATGGGCCGGATACCTTCGACCCGCAGGCGGAGGAGGCGGCGTTCGAGAAGGCAGTGGCGGCAAAGCCTTCCGGCATTTTGATCTCTGTAGCGGATGCGACGCTGATGACGGCGGAGATCAACACCGCGATCGCGGCCGGGATTCCGGTCATCACGATGGATTCGGATGCACCGGGGAGCAACCGGCTGATGTTTGTCGGCACCAACAACCTCGAAGCCGGGCGGCTTGGAGGAGCGCGACTGGTCTTTAAACTGAATGGCAAGGGCAACGTCGCCTTTTTCTCGATGCCGGGTCAACCAAATCTGGATGAGCGGTTGAAGGGGTATAAGGATGTCCTTTCGAGCCATCCGGACATCAAGGTCGTGGAGGTCTTCAACGTCAAGGGCGACGCCGGCTCTGCGTTCGACGAAGCGCAGAGGCTGGTGGCGAAGACGGGAGCGGATAAGATCGATGCGTTCGTCAGCCTCGAGTCCAC
Source organism: Granulicella arctica (assembly GCF_013410065.1). Lineage (NCBI taxonomy): Bacteria > Pseudomonadati > Acidobacteriota > Terriglobia > Terriglobales > Acidobacteriaceae > Granulicella > Granulicella arctica. The sequence goes on along the minus strand of NZ_JACCCW010000002.1, from coordinate 1,611,508 downwards.
CTCGGGCAAGGGGATCGCTGATGTGTTGCGGCGCGTCAGCGCGACCGACCGTACGCTGATCGCGATGGATGTGGACGCCGACACCCTGAAGCTGGTCAACCTGGGTGAGATCGATTCGACGATCTCACAGCGTCCCTACACGATGGGCTATGTGGGATTGAAGCAGCTTGCGGAGATTCACCACGCCCTGCCGCAGCACTTTGGCACGGACTACGGATCGGACCCCCACTCGCCTTATCCCGTGTTCATCGATACGGGAACAGCCCTGGTGGATCAGACTAACGTGGACCGGTTCATGAAGAGCGGATCGGAGTAGGCGGAAATAGAGGACAACACCGGATGGGCCAGTCTTGGCCGCTAGTTTTGGTCAGCTGACGAGGTGGCCCATCTTTTCGCGCTTGGTCTCGAGGTAACGCTCATTGGTCGGTTCGCTCGGCACTTCTGCGGAGATGCGCTCGATGACCTTGATTCCGGCAAGCTCGAGCGCTTCGACCTTCTCGGGATTGTTGGTGATGAGGCGGACGGCGTCCAGGCCGAGCAGCTTGAGGATGGCTGCGGGCAGCTCATACAAACGGCAGTCGGCCTTATAGCCCAGCTCGAGATTGGCCTCGATGGTGTCGCGGCCCTGGTCCTGTAGCTCGTAGGCGCGGAGCTTGGCCATCAGGCCGATGCCGCGGCCTTCCTGTTGCTCGTAGAGCAGGATGCCGGTTCCAGCCTCGGAGATGAGGCCGAGGGCGAGCTCGAGCTGCTGGCGGCAGTCGCAGCGGAGCGAGTGGAAGACGTCGCCGGTGAGGCACTGCGAATGGATGCGGATGATGGGCGGCGCGGCGTGGATATCGCCCATGACAAGGGCGACGGCCGACTCAGTGCGGCTGGCGGGCGCGGGCTGATCGTCGTTACAGGGCTCAGGGTTGGTGACGAGGCCCTCGAAACCGAGAATCCGGAAGTGTCCCCAGCGGCTGGGGAAGTCGGCGTCGGCGACCTGGCGTACGCTTACAAACGGCATAAAGCGATTATACGGTTCGGAGCTCACAACCATTGGATTCGTGCGAGCAGCGGTTCGATGCAGTGGGGTGCGCGGGATTGGGATTAGAGTAGTGGTGTGACACAGGCTGACCCAAAGCTGATCTTTATCACCCTGCTGGTGGAGCTGGGCGTGGCGGCGGCGGTGTCGACCTCGCTGGGCCGGTCGACGACCTTCAAAAATGCGCTGCTTGCCAAGAACCGGACGCCGAAGCAGACGGTGAGTCTGGTTGCAATGCTGTGCGTTCCGCTCATGCTTGGCGTCTGGATACGGGCGACGGTGCCGAACTTTCTGGCGGCGGATATCTCGTTTGAGGCGACGATCCTGCTGGGTGTGCTGATTGGGCCGCTGGCGGCGATGGGCGGCGGCGCTGCAATGGCGATCCCTGCCGTGCTGCACCACGAGTATTGGGCCTTGCCGGTGAATCTGATTGTAGCGGCGGTTGCCGGAGTATTCAGTAGAGTCGCCGACCCCGAGGATGTGTGGTCATTTTCGCCGATGATCGACCTGAGCATCTATCGCTGGGTGACGCGCAACCTGCGGCACCCGAGTCTGGACAGACAGATTCTGCTGCTGTTGCTGATTACGGCGATGCAGTTCTGCACGAGCATGCTGTCGCGGTTCTACCCGCATCACTTCTTCGAGTTGCACTCGAGCAACTGGTGGGTGGAGCTGGCGATCTGTTTCTGTGCGCCGATCATCGTCGGCATTCCGCTGAAGATCTGGAACGCGATGCGAACAGAACGCAAGCTCGAGGAGCAGGGGCGGCTGCTGATGGAGGCGCGGCTGGACGCGCTGCAACGGCAGATCAATCCGCACTTTTTGTTCAACACACTCAACTCGATCACATCGCTGGTGCGGTCACAGCCGGAGCTGGCTCGCGAGATGATCGTGAAGCTGGCGAGCATTCTGCGCATGTTGCTGAAGGAGCGTGAGGCGTTCGTGCCGTTCCGCGAGGAGCTCGATTTTACAGACGATTATCTTGGGATTGAGGTGGTGCGGTTCGGACAGAAGCTCCAGGTGGTGAAGGAGATCGCCGAGGAGACGCTGGATATCGTCGTGCCCAGCATGCTGCTACAGCCGCTGATCGAGAACAGCATCAAGCATGGCCTCGAGCCGCGCATCAGCGGTGGCACGGTGACGCTGCGCAGCCGCGTCGTGGACGGACGACTATTGGTCGAGGTGGAGGATGACGGCGTGGGCATGGCTCCCGAGAGCAATGGCCCCGCCCCGGTGAGCGGGCTGGTGCGGCCGGGGACCGGCATCGGGATGAAGAACGTGCGCGAGCGGATGGAGGTGCTGTACGGCAAAGAGGCTGCAGTCGAGATCGTCAGCCGCCCCGGACGTGGCACCAAGGTGACGTTGCTGATGCCTATCCTCGAAGCTGGTGCAGAGAACTGGTCGCAGGCCGGAAGAGAGGCGCTTGGAGCAGCTAATCATCTGTTGGAGAGCGCGGTGCGAGCGATGACGCGAGGGTGATGGTTGGTCTCGTGCTCTGTTCTGGAGCCGTCGCGAAGGTGTTGATTTTTAACCAGTAACTCGACCACCAGCTTTCGCAAACGAAAGTTCTCGCACTCCAGTTCGAAGATGCGGTCGTGAGGTGAAACGATGGCAACTGCTGGCCGCGTGGTGTGAGATGTCCTCGTCCATTCATCCGTAGTCGAAAGAGCAGAATGCGACTGCATGGTCGTGGTTAGATTTGTCTGCTGTGCGGCATGTGTGTCTCTTGTCGAGTCTTTCTCGCGGAGGGATATCTCCGTACAGTCTTCCGAGCGTTTCAACTCTATCTCACTCATCAGCCCCTGACCTCGCATCGTTGTGGTCTCCTTCGAGACATGTCGGACGATTATGCTGAGCGCGAACCCTGCTCGGAACGTGGTTCATTGAACGGTCCGAATCCGCAACCGCGGCGACCGCGCATGCCGGCACGAAATCGTTCACGTTCCTCCGGGCTCATCTGCGCCCAGCGTTCCTCCATGTGCCGTTTCCAACCGTTGCGGCCTCCGGAGTGACGGTGGAAGCCTCCGAAAAGAATCTTGCCCAAGAGCAGCAAGCCAAGCGCCTGCACGAAGGTGATCGGCTTCAGATCAAAGATTGCAGGCATGAGCCAGTTCCATAAGCGCATCGTCACAAAGCCGAACACGCCGACGGCGATGATGACGACGGGCACCATCTTCAAAACTTTCCAAATCCGATAGCTTTTCATTTGTTTCATCCTCATTTCGTTCCAAAACTTTCATCCATCTCCAGCAGTCGTTGTTGCAGCTGGAGTACGGCATAGCGCTTGCGCGAAAGCAGCGTATTGACGCTCGTCCCTGTCTCTTCCGACAACTCTTTAAAGCTGCGGCCCAAAAACTCATGTGCGATAAACACCTCGCGTTGCGTCTCCGGAAGCTCATCCAACGCTTCGTCGAGCGCCTCAAAGAGCACATTGCGGGCGTAGATCGCGTCTGGCCCCGCATCCTCCGAGGGCAGGAGATCTTCAAGCACCGGCGATTCTTCGTCACCACCGATGGAGTCACTCAACGACACAGGCTTCTGCCTGCGAAAGAGATCGGTGATGCGATTGCGTGCGACGCGGAACAGCCACGCCGTCACCTGCTCCACCGGCTTCATCATCCGATAAGCTTCGATTAATTCGTAGAAGACGTCTTGAAGCACATCCTCTGCGTCGCCCGTATCGAGCACGCGTTTGCGAATAAAACTTCGCAGCCGTGGCTCGTCCCGCTTCAATGCCTCTGCAATGAAGAGGTCCTGTTCGGCGATCGTCTGCTCATGACTGGGCATCCTGCTCCTCTGGTATTTGACCCTCGCGACGGCCGGAGTGAAGGTCTACAAGGGTTAACGGATGAGGATGGGAGATATTGTATAGAGAGAAAGAATATTTTCCTGGCGATTCAGCACGTTGGAGTGGGCTGAATGCTCAGGGGTGGGTGCTGGTGCGGTCGATGACGCGCTGATAGTAATCCTCGTAGAGCGGAATGATGCGACTAGCGCAGAAGCGGTCCTGTGCGGTCTTGCGAGCTGCTGCGGCCATGGTGCTGAGGCGGGGTTCGTCGTGGAGCAGGTCGATGGCTGCCGTCGCCATGGCTTCGACGTCGCCGATCGGAAAGAGCAGGCCGTTGATCTGATCGTCGATCAGCTCAGGTACGCCGCCGACACGTGTGGCAATTGCCGGGACACCGCAGGCCATAGCCTCAAGCGCTGCGAGCCCGAAGGACTCCATCTCCGAGGGCATGATCATCAGGTCAGCGAGCGGGAGCAGGTCGTTGACGTTCTCCTGCTTGCCGAGAAAGTGGATGCGGTCACGGACACCGAGACGATGCGCAAGGTACTCAGCGGCGGAGCGATCCGGACCATCGCCGATGAGCATCAGGCGGGCAGGCATGGCATGGGAGACGCGTGCAAAGACCTCGACGACATCGGTGACGCGTTTGACCGGACGGAAGTTCGAGAGATGGGCCAGGAGCTTTTCTTCCGAAGCTGCAAAGCGCGGACGCATGGCGGCGATCTTTGCGGCGTCGGGACTGTAGACATCGCAGTTGACGAAGTTGCGGATGACCTCGATCTCGGACGAGACGTTGAAGGCTTCCCGGGTGCGGTCGCGCAGATAGCTGGAGATGCTGGTAACACCGTCGGATTGTTCGATGGCGAACTTGGTGATGGGAAGGTAGGAGCGGTCGAGACCGACGAGGGTGATGTCTGTCCCGTGGAGGGTGGTGATGAAGGGCAGGGTGCGTCCGCGGGCGACGAGCATCTGACGGGCAAGCAAAGCGCTGACGGAGTGCGGAATAGCGTAGTGGACGTGGAGCAGATCGAGCGAGTAGAACTCCGCGACCTCGGCCATGCGCGTTGCGAGCGCGAGATCGTAGGGAGGGTATTCGAACAGGGGATAGTTCGAGACCGAGACCTCATGGAAGTGGATGTTCGACTCGCGCCCGGTGAGCCGGAAGGGTTGCGATGAGGTGATGAAGTGAATGTCGTGACCGCGTGCGGCGAGCTCGATGCCGAGCTCCGTGGCAACGACGCCGGAGCCGCCGTACGTGGGATAACAGGTGATTCCGATCTTCATGGGTGTCCGTTGCTCCTGCTCTGCGTCACTTCGCTGTGAGGCTCCCATAGTGGATGAGTTCGGGAGGCTGAGGGATGGATAAGATTTTCGGCACTTCACTGAGCAGCGCCTCGCGCTCGATCTCTCTGTGAGTGCGAAGCCGTGTCGTGACGCGGTCGAGATCGGCGTCGTGGTAGCCGGGATGGCAGACCAGCTCGAAGGTACCTTCATTCGGTAGAGAGCTGAAAACCTGTTGCAGCGTCGTTGCGTTGAGGCTCCCAGTAGCGGAGATGCCGACGGTACCGTCTGTGCTTGCCGTGTGCGTCGCGAGTTTTTCGAAACGAGTCTTGAAGCCGTTGAGCAGAGCGATCTGCAAACGGCGCTTTAGACCGGTATGCGGCAGGCGTCGCGCGAACTCCGGCTCGAAAGGATTGCGAATAGCCACGAAAGATGTGCGCCTGATGATCCCGATAAGCGGACCAGCCACACGAGGAAACAGGTGGGTGTGCTTGTGCGTATCGACGTGCGTCACATTGATGCCTGCGCGCCAGAGCTTCTGAATCTGCGCGAGGGCTTCGCGTTCGATCTCCCCTTCGTCGATCTTGCCGAGCAGCAGGTCGCGGACGAAGTCGAGCAACGAAGGCCGGAAGTGGACGCGGTCGGAGCCAAGAAGAGTCGGGATCTCGTCAGGCGATGAGACAGGGACACCATCGGTCAGGACGATATGACAGCCAACGCCGAGCCTGGGAAGAGATTTAGCAAGCGACACTGCGTCGTCGAAGGCAGGACCGGTGGCCATCAGGGTAGCTGAGGTGAGGACGCCTGCTCGATGAAGCTCGGCGATGGCGCGGTTGACACCTGGGGTAAGGCCGAAGTCGTCTGCGTTAATGATGAGGCGGGCAGCCATGGCGATCATCTAGATGGTACATGGCAAAACCGCAGTGGGGCGGTTCCGGCATGGTTGTCGTACCACTCTTCCGGCGATTGCAAAAAATCCGCTTGCAACCAGGGCTTCAGGAAGGCAAAGCCGTCCGAGTCCTTACACAAGTATTACGTAGTGTTCTCCGTGCATGAGCCTATCGCGGAGTCTAATGAAGGGCGAGGCAGCACATGCGAATGCTCGGGCGCTTAACACACGATAGGACGTTTACACAGCCGGTCGTCTGGGTCACGACCTTCTTCATGGTGGCTTTTCACATCGGCGCGATCGTTGCGCTCTTTTTTTTCACCTGGAAGGCGTTCTTCGTTGCGATGGTATTGTGGTGGGTCGCCGGCGGAGCTGGTATCGGCATGGGATACCATCGCCTGCTCACGCATCGAGGATATAAGACGCCCAAATGGGTGGAGTATGTGCTGACGGTATGCGCCACGCTCACGCTCGAGGGTGGTCCGATTTTCTGGGTCGCCGTCCATCGCATGCATCATCAGAACACGGATAAAGAAGGTGATCCGCACTCTCCTCAGGACGGTGCTTTCTGGGCGCACGTCGGCTGGCTTCTGACTGGCCAAACCATGCATAACGACGCAGCGGCTCTCCTCCCGTTCGTTCCTGATCTCCGCAAGGACAAGTTCCACGTGTGGATCAGCCGCTGGCATTGGGTGCCGATCACGACGCTCGGCATCATCCTGCTTGCTGTTGGCGGGTGGCCCTTTCTGCTATGGGGCATCTTCTTTCGGACGGTGCTGGGGCTTCATTCCACCTGGCTGGTCAACTCCGCGACGCACATGTGGGGTTCGCGGCGGTTCGCCACAGCCGATACATCGCGAAATAGCCTCTGGGTGGCTCTACTGACCTTTGGCGAGGGATGGCACAACAATCACCATGCCCATCCGCAGTCCTCGCGCCACGGTTTGGCGTGGTACGAGTTCGACCCCAATTGGTATGGCATCTCCGTGCTACGCATGATGGGTCTGGCATGGGATGTCAAGGCTCGGAGCCTTAACACCCCCATCGAAGTCGTTGTGTCGTAGAAGATTTGCGTTGGATTCGAACTGCCAGGCGACAGTGAAAATGGTGGGCGGTGAGGGATTCGAACCCCCGACCCTCTCGGTGTAAGCGAGATGCTCTAACCAGCTGAGCTAACCGCCCGTTCTCTGGGACTTATCCAGTGTATGGGACAGAGAACCGGGATGCAATGCGTTAGCGCGTCTTAGTTGGTTCCGAGGCTCTGCCTACCTCGGGCTGTCGTGCAGATACCGATCTGGAATGGGGTTGCCCGGTCGCTCTGAATCCCAGTACATCTGGACGATGTACCAGCGGTTCGCGCTGTTCAGCAGTTCGAATGACTTGATGCCGCGGGCCATCGGCTTCGCGTCTTCGGGATGAGACCGAGATTCGTATGTGGAATACACGTGCGCCGTGACGCCGAACGTTTCGATCTGGCTGGCAAGGTTCCGGTCAAAGAAGCCTTCCCTTACCGTAGCTGCATCGGAGAGATTCGCATACGCATCCGGCGATAGAAAGACAACATCAGCAGCACGATCCGAGCGCGGCTCTCGACTGGACACGATGCGTCCGTCTGGTACGAACAGGGAGCGGAGGCGGTTACGGTCAAGCTTCCCTCCGGCCGATGTTGAGATGGCGCTATAGAACGCTCGTACGGTGTGTTCGATTGTGTCGACATCGGCTGGGTTTGCCTTTGGCCACTCCGGATGCGAGGAGAGGGCAGGCTGAGGCTTCTGCGATGGTACGGCGGACGGGCTCTGAGCTGACAAAAGCGTCGCGGAGCAGAAAGCAAGGGAGAGTGCAAAGGCGCGAATAACGAGCTCCAGGTAGAGAGATGGATGCAGTCATTCAGACGATTGTGACCTCAATATGTCACGCGATCAATACTGCGATTAGTCTAGGGGAAAGACTGTCTGGCTCCTGGATCACAGGCAAAGACCACAGACAATCCGGAAACCGCACCAATACTGAAGGAACGCATTCTTTGGGATAGGACCGAAAACGGGGGTAAAATGAGGTGTGCCGAAATATTCCATCGTCGTGCCGTTCCACAACGAAGAAGAAAATGTCACCACCCTTTACGACCGCCTGAAAGCCGTCATGGAGCAGGTCGGCGATAGCTTCGAGCTCGTCTTCGTCGACGACGGTTCGCGCGACCGTACCTATCGCCTGCTGGAAGAGATAGCCGCAGTCGATAGCCGCGTGCTCGTCGTGAAGCTGCGCCGCAACTTTGGCCAGACCTCGGCGCTTGCCGCGGGGTTCGACCACTCGCAGGGCGAGTTCATTCTTGCGATGGACGGCGACCTGCAACACGACCCCGAAGAGATCCCCAACTTCCTCGCCAAGCTCGAAGAAGGCTACGACGTGGTGAGCGGCTGGCGCGTCGCTCGCGTCGACAGCTTCGTGATGCGCCGCATTCCATCCCGCGCAGCTAACTGGCTGATGGCCAAGCTCTCCGGCGTCAACATCCACGACTTCGGCACCACCTTCAAGGCCTACCGCCGCGAGGTTATCCAGAACATTCCGCTCTATGGCGAGATGCATCGCTTCATTCCTGCACTAGCCTCATGGTATGGCGCGACGATCTGCGAGATTCCCATCACCATCATCGAGCGTGAGCATGGGAAGAGCCACTATGGCATCTCCCGCACCTTCCGCGTCTTCTTCGATCTGCTGACCATCCGCTTCCTGCTGAAGTACATGACGCGCCCGCTGCACTTCTTCGGGACCATCGGCGCGCTCGGCATGATCGCCGGAGCGGGCATGGCCGTATGGCTGCTGCTGCTGAAGCTGGTGACCTCGCAAAACATCATGCCGTTGCACGGACCGCTCTTCGTCATCGCAGGGGTCTGCATTCTGGCCGGTGTGCAGATGATGGGCATCGGCCTGCTGGGCGAGTTGCAGGTACGTCACTTCCACACCGCTAACCACCGCGCTCCCTACGCGATCGAGCGCATCCTCCGTCTTCGCTCTTCGGAAGAGAGTCTGCTGCAGTAACGTGGGCAAGAGGAGCAGCAGTATGCACGCGATCATTCGCCCAACATACCGCGCCCTCGTAACTCCTCGCGATGCAGAATCGTCTCAGCGATCTCCTGCACACGCTCCATCAGGATGCCGTTCCTCTGCTCGATCGCCAACGGGTGATCTTCATCGACAATCTCGAAGTGTGGACGGCGTCCCACCCGCTGCGTATGGACACGCACCTCCAGGTTCATCGTATCGCCATAAGGAAAGATCTCCGTCTGCAACCAAGCCGGAAACGGAGGCTCGTTCTCGCGCCCTTCTACGTTCCACAGCTCGTTGGTGCGGATGAAGTTCTTCGGGCTGACCTCGGCCCATACGCCCCAGATAAACGGCTCCTCCAAACCTTCCACCGGGACTGGAATCCTGCCGCGCAGGTAAAAGTCCTTGCCGTCAATCACGCACTGCTCCGGCGTCACCACGACGCGCTGCTCCAGCTCCTCTTGCGGAATGCTCCCCACGGCCATCGGCACTTTGACGCTGTAACTCAACGGCAACTCATGCCGTTCCTTACATATTCTGCACTCAAAACTCATCCCCCAATTGTTCCACATGCTCGTCCCGTTTTTGGTGCATTCTATAAAGCATGCGTGCCATTCAAATTACCGCCACTGGCGGCCCCGAAGTCCTCGTCCCCCATGATCTCCCGCAACCCGTGCCCAGCGCCGGTCAGGCCCTCGTGCGGATCGAAGCATCCGGCGTTAACTTCATCGATGTCTACCTCCGCGAAGGCCGCTACCCATCGCCGCTTCCGTTCATCCCAGGCCAGGAGGCTGCGGGAACCGTCGTCGCCGTCGGTGAGGGCGTAACGCTTGTCAGCGTCGGCGACCGCGTAGCCTGGTGCAACGTCCCCGGCACCTACGCCGAGTTCGCCGCCGTCCCGGCCGATCGCCTCGTCGCACTCCCCGAAGGCGTGTCCGTGGAGCAGGGAGCCGCCGCGATGCTTCAGGGCATCACCGCGCACTATCTTGCCTATGCGACATACCCGATTCAAAAGGGAGACGAGGTTCTCATTCATGCCGGAGCCGGTGGTGTAGGGCTCCTGCTGACGCAGATGGCGCACTCTCTTGGAGCACGCGTTTTCACCACCGTCTCCACGGAAGAGAAGGCAGCGCTCTCTCGCGAAGCAGGCGCGGATGTCGTCATCAACTACACGACCCACGACTTCGCGGTTGAGATCAAAAAGCAGAGCGAAGGACTACACGTTGTCTATGACTCCGTCGGCAAGACCACCTTCGAGCAATCGCTGTCGGTCCTGCGTCGTCGCGGCATGATGGCGCTCTACGGAGCTTCAAGCGGCGCAGTCCCACCCTTCGACCTCATCCGGCTTTCAACATTGGGCTCGCTCTTCGTCACGCGCCCCACGGCCAAGGACTATGTCGTCACTCGAGCCGAGCTCTTGCAGCGTGCCGGAGATGTGCTCCGCAGCGTCGCCGACGGCACCCTGAAGCTGCGCATCGCGCACACCTATCCTTTGGCCGAAGCAGCACAGGCGCACCGCGATCTGGAGGCCCGCAAGACCACCGGCAAGGTGCTGCTTACGTTGTAAGGCTTTTGACTTCACCCCCCGCATCTCATACAACTTAAAACACACCTGTGTCCTGCGACAGGCCCTGCGATCAGCATCATGTCATCCTTTCTACGCCGCTCAGCGGCACCGGTTCTATCCCGTCTTGTCTTGCATATGGCCCTGCGCATCATCGCGCCGCTTTCTGTTGTCTCGATGGTGACGCTCTCTGCTCACGCTGTCATCGTACGCGGCACCGTCACCGATCCTCTCGGCGCTGTCGTTCCCCTGGCGAAGGTTCAGCTCATTCAGGGCAGGAAGTCCGTCGCCTTCGCCATCAGCGGTCGGGACGGCTCCTTTGAGATACTCTCCGACGCCTCTGGCCGTTTCATCCTGCTCACCACGGCCAATACCTTCTCGGTCAACATCGGCCAGGACTTCCACGGCGGCCGCACCGAGGACATCAGCCGCAACGTCACGCTCGATCCAGCCGCCATCGCCGAACAGGTCACCGTCACTGCCACCGGAACCCCCACGCCGCTCCAGCAGATCAGCTCTGCTGTCACCCTCATTCCAACGGGTAACCTCGAAACCCGCGTCGGCCTCACCGATGAGCTGCGCTACGCGCCCGGCGTCGGTGTCGTCCAGACCGGACAGGTCGGTGGCGTCACCTCACTCTTCATCCGCGGCGGCAACTCCGATGCGAACAAGGTCCTCATCGACGGCATCCCGGCCGAGGACGTCGGTGGTTCGTTCGACTACGGTCCCGTCTCGAGGACCGGCCTCGGCAGCACCTTCAACCAGGGAACGGCGATCGAGCTCTACCGCGGTCCCGACTCCGTCCTCTACGGCTCGGACGCCGCAGCAGGTGTCGTCAACCTCGCCACCACGCGCGGCAGCTCGCTGCGCCCCGTCTTCAACTACTCGGGCGACGCCGGAAACTTCCACACCTATCGCGACGAGGTCAACCTGAGCGGCGCCTTCCGCAGGCTCGACTACTTCACAGCCTTCTCGCGCTTCGATACCTCGAACTCCATCCCGCTCGACCGCTTCCACGCCGCAACCTCGGTCGCCAACATCGGGTATGACCTCTTCGCCAACACGCAGCTTCGCTTCACCCTGCGCAATACCGATTCCGGCACCGGACTGCCCAATGCACACGACTTCTACGGCGTCTCGCAGGATGGCAAACAGGCTGATCAGGACCTCTACTCCGGCATCACGCTCGAGAATCGTGTGGCAGGGAACTGGCACAACCTCGTCCGTTACGGCATTGCCCGCAAACGCGAACAGGCAGACTATTATGGCGACTCCGGAGCCCTTCTTGACGGTCCTTACGGACCCGCCTACTACGGCAATCTTGTGACCTTTACCGGGGCAAATGGCTACAGCGCCACCGGGCAGGCACAGTTCTTCAGCACCAACCGCGATCAAGCCTCCAACCGCGACGAGCTTTACTACCAGACCGACTATCTCTTCCCACATCGCATCTTCGCACTCTTCGGCTTCCGCTACGAAAATGAGCGTGGCGTCTTCAACGAGCCTGCCTTCGGGGAGAGCGAGCAGATCCAGCGCACCAACTTCCAGTACACCCTGCAGTTCCAGGGCGACATCAAGAACCGCTTCTTCTACTCCGCCGGTGGCGCGGTCGAAAAGAACCACCTCTACGGGATCGCCGGAACCCCGCGCCTCGGCGTGGCCTACTACGCGGTTCGTCCGAGCGAACGTAAGTTCCACGGCACCAAGATCTACGCAAACGTCGCAACCGGTGTGCAGGAGCCCAGTCTTGCCACCGAGTTCTCCAGCCTCTTCACGGAGCTCCAGCAGGCCGGCGACACCACGGACATCGCTGCCTTCCACATCACCCCTCTCGGACCCGAGCGTTCCCGCACCTTCGACATCGGCGTCGACCAGAACATTCTCGGCCATAAGCTGATCTTCAAGGCGGGCTTCTTTCACAACCAGTTCTCGCACCAGTTGGAGTACGTCGCGTCGGGCGACCTCCAGACCTACTTCGGCATCACCCCGACGAACGACGAGTTCTTCTACGGGGCCGAGCTCAACTCGCTCGCCTTCCGCGCCGATGGCCTCGAGAGCGATCTCCAGTACCAACCCTTCAGCCATCTCTTCCTGCGCGGCGGCTATACCTACCTCGACACCGTCGTCAGCCAGTCTTTTGCCTCCGATGCGACGGCAGCCCGGGAGGGCATCGCCACCACCAACCCGAACATCCCCGGCATCGCCATCGGTGGTTCGTCGCCGCTGGTCGGCGCACGCCCCTTCCGCCGCCCTCCGCACAGCGGCTTCTTCGCCGTACAGTACACCGGGTCGAGCTTCTCCGCTGCCTTCAAGGGCGCACTTGCCAGCCGGTCGGACGACTCCACCTTCCTCGGCGGACTCGACACCACGGAGAACGGCAACACGCTCCTGCTGCCCAATCGCGACCTCGACTACGGCTTCGCGAAGCTCGATGCCAACTTCACCTATCGCGCCACCAGTCACGTCAGCGTCTTCACACAGTTCGATAACCTCCTCAACCAGCAGCACATCGGCCCGATCGGCTATCCCAGCCTGCCATTCACCTTCCGCAGCGGCCTGAAGATCCGCCTTGGCGGCGAGTAACGACGTTCCACAGAATGTTCCACGTGGAACATCTGCCAGGACTAGAGCCTTTGGAGCCTCTGACCACGTCTAACTATGTGGATGTACGAACCATAGAAGGGCAAACCATGAAGAAGTTCCTCCCCGTTGCACTCCTCTCCCTCGGCCTCCTCGCCCACGCGCAGGAGGGTCCTTTGCCGACCCAGACACTCGTCACCGTCGATTCGAAGGGGGCTCCGGCACTCACCGCGGCTGACCTCACCATTGACGTCAGCAATCACAAGCAGCCGCCGACCAGCCTCATCCCGGTCACCCCTGCCGGAGCCCAGATCGCTCTCCTCATCGACGACGGCCTGCGCGAATCCGTCAGCCGCGAGCTCAACACCCTCCGCTCCTACATCACAAACCTGCCGCCGGGTACGGAGATCTTTATCGGCTACATGTCCAACGGCCGCATCCTACAGGCAAGCGGCTTCACCACAGACCATGCCGCCGCAGCCGCGAAGCTCCGCCCGCCATTCGGAGCACCGGGCATCAGCGCCAGCCCCTACTTCTGCCTCTCCGAGTTCGTCAAAAGCTGGCCGAATGAAGGCTTCAGCCAGGGCCCCGCCACCCGCAAAGCCCGCTTTGTACTCATGATCACCAACGGCGTCGATCCCTACAACGGCAGCACCAGCCCGTTGAACCAGAACAGCCCCTACGTCGACACCGCGCAGCGTGATGCCCAGCGTGCCGGCGTCGGCGTCTACTCCATCTACTTCGCCGACGCAGGATTCCGCGGCAATCGCGGCAGCTTCAGCGGTCAGAGCTACCTCACTCAGGTAGCCGAGGCCACCGGAGGCCGTTCCTACTACACCGGCTCGGGCAATCCTGTCTCCATGCAGCCCTACCTCGAGCAGTTCCAGCACGACATCGCCGAGACCTACGTTGCCACCTTCCCCGCAGCAGGGAAGGACCTCGTCCAGCTCAAGGTGAAGTCCAATCTCCCGCACGTCAAAGTACGGACTCCCCAGCAGGTTCGCCCAGGCAACGTTGAGTCGAGCTCAGGGCAATAGCTTCGTCTCGCACACAATAAAGAATGGCCCCGGATCTCTCCGGGGCCATTCTTTTGCTTCTGCGCCAAAGGCGCTTTTTGCCGTCCGCCCTTCGACTTTGCTCAGGGCAGGCTGCGGACTAGTACATGCCGTCCATGCCGCCGCCACCGTGCTGGTGACCGCCGCCCGCCGCTTCCTTCTTCTCCGGAATCTCGGCGATGATGGCTTCGGTGGTCAGCAGCAAGCCGGAGATCGATGCAGCATTCTGCAACGCCGTCCGGGTTACCTTGGTCGGATCGATGACACCGGCAGCTACCAGGTCCTCGTAGACGCCCGTTCCGGCGTTGTAGCCGAAGTTGGGGTCCTTCGATTCGTGGATCTTGCCGATGACAACTGCACCCTCTTCTCCTGCGTTCGAGACGATCGTGCGAAGCGGCTCTTCGATAGCGCGGCGGATGATCGATGCACCGATCTTCTCGTCGCCCTCGAGGGTCTTGATCAGCTCATCGACAGCCGAGGTGGTGCGAATCAACGCCACACCGCCGCCCGGGACGATACCTTCCTCGACAGCCGCACGGGTTGCATGCATCGCATCCTCGACACGGGCCTTCTTCTCCTTCATCTCAGTCTCGGTAGCTGCACCGACCTTGATGACGGCGACGCCGCCAACCAGCTTCGCAAGACGCTCCTGGAGCTTCTCGCGATCGTAGTCGGAGGTGGTCTTCTCGACCTGAGCGCGAATCTCCTTCACGCGGCCCTCGAGCTTGGATCCATCTCCGCCACCGTCGACGATGGTGGTGTTGTCCTTGTCGATGGTGACGCGCTTGGCAGTGCCGAGATCCTCGATCTTGACGCCCTCGAGCTTGATGCCGAGGTCCTCAGTGATCGCCTTGCCGCCGGTGAGGACTGCAATGTCCTCAAGCATCGCCTTGCGACGATCGCCGAAGCCAGGTGCCTTCACAGCAGCAACGTTCAGCGTGCCACGCAGCTTGTTGACTACGAGAGTCGCGAGCGCCTCACCGTCGACATCCTCAGCGATGATGACGAGCGGCTTCGCGGTGCGGGCAATCTGCTCGAGCAGGGGAAGCAGATCCTTCATCGAGGAGATCTTCTTCTCATAGATAAGGATGTAGGGGTTCTCGAGCGAGACTTCCATCCGCTCCGCATCGGTGACGAAGTACGGGCTCAGGTAGCCGCGGTCGAACTGCATGCCCTCAACCGTCTCGAGCTGCGTCTCCATCGTGCGGGACTCCTCGACGGTGATGACGCCATCCTTGCCGACGGTCTTCATCGCAGCCGCGATGATCTCGCCGATCTGGTGGTCCGAGTTGGCCGAGATCGTGCCGACCTGAGCAATCATGTCGCCCGAGACAGGCTTCGACAGCTTGCTGAGAGCTCCGCCGATGACGACGCCATGCTCATCGCGCTTGCCGATGATGGCCTCGACAGCCTTGTCGATACCGCGCTTCAGCGCAGCCGGGTTTGCACCCGCCGCAACCGTCTTGACGCCCTCACGGAAGATGGCCTGGGCAAGCACCGTGGCGGTGGTGGTTCCGTCGCCGGCGATGTCCGAGGTCTTCGAAGCAACTTCCTTGACGAGCTGTGCGCCGACGTTCTCGATCGGGTTTGCGAGCTCGATCTCCTTGGCGACCGTGACACCGTCCTTGGTGATGGTCGGCGAGCCAAACTTCTTCTCGATAACGACGTTGCGGCCCTTGGGGCCAAGCGTCACTTTAACTGCGTCCGCCAAAATATTGACGCCACGCAGGATAGCCTGACGTGAATCTTCTCCGTGCAGAATCTGCTTTGCCATATTGCTGCTCCTAATGTTGTGTATTGCTGCTGCTTCTTAAGGTTTTGCGCCCAAAGGGCGCGTCTGCCGCACGCAGTGCTACTTCTTGAGGATGCCGAGGACTTCTTCTTCGCGCATGATGAGGAACTCTTCGCCATCGAGCTTGATCTCGGTGCCGGAGTACTTACCGAAGAGAATGTTGTCGCCAGCCTTCACATCGAGCGGGAAGACCTTGCCTTCGTCGTTCGACTTGCCCTTGCCGACGGAGATCACTTCGCCCTGCTGGGGCTTCTCTTTAGCGGAGTCCGGGATGATGATGCCGCCGCGAATGCTTTCGCCTTCTTCGACCCGGCGAACCAGGATGCGGTCGTGAAGCGGTGTGAACGATGCTGTTGCCATTGCTTACGTCTCCTCAGTACGATGTGGCGAGCGCCGAACGCTCGCAGTTGAACAAGCGCAACCCCGTCGTGCAGCCTGTCAGGGGAAGCGAAACCTCTGGGTTGGATCCGTGCAGCGGGCAAATCGCCTTGTTAGCACTCTCGCCCCTCGATTGCTAACGATAGGGTATGGTTAGGTCGCTTGTCAACGACGGTCGATGAAATGTGAGTGAAAGTCACGCAGCTTTCTGCCCTTTGGCGTGTGAGCCACCCTTATACACCGTCAGCTTGAAAAAGTCGTAAACTATCCCCATGGTTCTTCGTAAGGCTGTTGGTCTGTCGCTCGTCCTCTGCGCTGGTGTCTTGCTTACGGCTTCTCTCCCGGTCTTTGGCCAGGATGAGACCACCGCTCCCGTTCCCACCACCCGTCATGGACGGAAATACAAGGCTCCGGTTACGACCTCCCACATCGTGGTGACGGTGGTGAAAGGCTTCAACGGTAAGCCGATTCCGAATGCAGCGGTCGTCTTCCATTCCACCAAGGATGGCAAGGACGAGGGCAACCTCGAGGTCAAGACCGACCCCGACGGCAAGGCGATCATCGACGTCATTCCTACGGGGAGCAGCCTGCAGGTACAGGTCATCGCAAACGGCTTCGCTACCTTCGGCCAAGACTATACCGTAGATACGGCGACGAAGGAGATTGCGGTCTCCATGATTCGTCCGCGCGCGCAGGTATCCACCTACACGGATAACGCTGGCCAGCCCTCGCAGCGAAAGCCGGGTGTGCAAGAGCCCAACCAGCCGAAGACGACGCCCGCTCCCGCGCCGTCAACCACCACGCCTCCGCAGCAATAATCTGATATGACCCAGCCACCATCCAGCCTTGCCCTTAAGGGAAAGACCGCGTTGGTCACAGGCGCTGCCAAGCGTATTGGGCGCTCCATCGCGTTGGCGCTCGCCGAAGCAGGCGCGCAGGTCGCCATCACCTATCGCGACTCA
The DNA here is from genome assembly GCF_013410065.1 of Granulicella arctica. Classification (NCBI taxonomy): domain Bacteria; kingdom Pseudomonadati; phylum Acidobacteriota; class Terriglobia; order Terriglobales; family Acidobacteriaceae; genus Granulicella; species Granulicella arctica. The sequence goes on along the minus strand of NZ_JACCCW010000002.1, from coordinate 1,594,153 downwards.
GCCGCCGAGGCCGAATCCACGCTCCGCGCACTGGCGGAGTTCGACGCGGACGCCATGGCGATCCGCTGCGACCTGCAACAGCCCCAGAGCGTCACCGAAACGGTCGCTGCCGTCGTCGAAGAGTTCGGTCAGCTCGATCTGCTGGTCAACAACGCGGGTGCGTTTGCCTCCGAGGCGCTCGAAGAGATCTCCGTCGAGCAATGGGACTCCATGTTCGCGACCAACACGCGCGGTCCGTTCCTGATGGCGAAGGCGGCGTATCCGCATCTACGGGCGGCGACGGGCCGCATCATCAATATCGGCTCGCTGGGCGGAGTTCATCCCTGGGCCACGCACGCTCACTACTGCACCTCAAAGGCCGCGCTGCACATGCTCTCGCAGACGATGGCCAAGGCGTGGGCTCCGGCGATTAGCGTCAACTGTGTGGCTCCCGGCATGATCGTGCAGGGAGAGGTCGGCGCGGCCTATGAGCACTTCGCCCACAAGACCCCGATGCAGCGCAACGGAACCGCCGCGGACGTCGCCGCGGCAGTCCTGTTCTTCGCCACCGGACCACACTTCATCACTGGCCAGCTCCTCGCCGTGGATGGCGGCCTCGGCCTCTAAGCGAATCTATTTTCCGGTTAGTTTTCCAGTAAGCTTCTGAAACCAGCTCTTCTCTTCGCGATCTTCATAGAGGTTCCGCGGCACTTCCTGTACGGGCAGCGCATCGCCCTGATAGACGGCCCACGGGTTCGTCTCGCAGAGAAGCTCGGCATACTCCGCTCCATACTTCTTCGCGACGATGGCGCGAGCCTCACTCAGCCGCGGCGGCCTGGACGAGGTATTATGCGCATCGGTCGCCAAAAAGTGGACCCAGCGATTCGCCAGCAGCAGGTGCGCGATCCGTTCGGCGCTCCTGCCCATGCTGCCGCGTACGGAGTCACCGGTCACCTGGATCAGCACGCCACCGCGCAGCCACTCCTCGATCCGCTTCATATCGGCTTGCAGCGTAGGGTTGCGCTCCGGGTGCGTTAGGATCGGCGTAAGCCCCACAAGCTGTAGTTCGTAGAAGATCTCCGTCAGTCCACGCGGCAGGCCGTAGTCGGGGATCTCCACCAGCACATACCCCAGACCGTTGATCGCGTACCGTGTGGGATTCTCTTTCGCGTCCTGGATGTTGTCGTAGGAGAGGTGAAAGTCGCAGCCCATGCCGAGCGTCAGCGGCACGTTCTCCTGCGCCAGCAGCCGACGCAGCTCCGTGATTTTGGCTTCATTGACAGACGGATCATAGACATACTGGCCATTGGCGTGCGGCGTACAGACGACGTGCGTAATACCGTCCGCAACGGCCAGCTTCGCCATGGCAACTGAGTTTTCCATGCTTTTGGAACCGTCATCCAGGCCGGGGAGAAGATGGTGATGAAGATCAATCATGGCATCGTCAGAGTACCACTGCGAGCAGTTACTTTGCCGTTACTTAATGGCAGTCGTCAAAGACTGCGCCATCGATTGAAAGAGACGAAGGCCATCCGCCGAACCGAGCAGCCCTTCGCTCGAGCGGTCCGGATGCGGCATCATCCCAAGCACGTTGCGCCCCTCATTCAGCACCCCGGCGATGTTCTCAAGCGAACCGTTCGGGTTGGCGGCAGCATCGACAACACCTGTTTCGCTGGCATACCGGAAGGCGATCCTGTCCTGCGACCGCAGAGCCTGCAAGGTAGCGTCGTCGCAGAAGTAGTTCCCCTCCATGTGCCCAATGGGCATCTGGAGCACCTGACCCGCAGTCAGGCCATGCGTGAACGGCGAGTCGACCGTCTCCGTCCGCAGATGTACCTGCTTGCAGATGTAACGCTGGTGAGCGTTACGCATCAGCGCACCCGGCAGCAAGCCCGCCTCGCACAGAATCTGAAAGCCGTTGCAGATGCCAAGCACCAGGCCGCCGCTCTTCGCGAACTTCGCGACCGACTGCATCACTGGAGCGAACTTCGCAATCGCACCCGTCCGCAGGTAGTCGCCATACGCAAAGCCGCCGGGCACAAGAATCGCATCGCACCCCTCAAGATCCTCAGACGCATGCCACAGATACGTGACCGGTTGCTCCACCAGAGCGTCGATGACGTGGTGCGTGTCGTGGTCGCAGTTCGAGCCGGGAAATACCAGAACGCCAAATTTCATACATTAAGCGTAGCAGATGCGGGAAGCTGGAGAGCTTCGATTGTAGCTACAGGAAACACAGCTTTTCCTGAACCTGCCTTGCGGCATCAAATGCCCTCTTTACTGCAAAACCTGCGACATTGCCAGCATTCCTCTAGTCTCGCTCATGTCCCGAGTACATTCTGTGTGCATGAGACACCTTCAAGCTTGTCTTTTGCTATCGATTATAGTTCTCCCTCACTGGCTATCAGCTCAGGTCAGGCCCGAGCAACGTCTTGCCGAAGCGTTAGCGTTGGAACAAGAAGCCCAATCCGCGCAAGCAATCGTTATTCTCCAGCCACTTATCGACTCTGGATCGCTCAACGCGGCCTTGACAGGCAAAGCCTGGAACATTATTGGCCTAGCCTACCAAGATCAGGGAAACTTGGTTTCAGCTCGGAATGCCTATGAGCAATCGATTCACATATTGAAGCCATTGCCCGACGAGATCAAGGACTATGCGGTGGCTTTGGACGATCTTGGAGGGTTCTATCTTGACTCAGGGCAAATTGAGCTGGCAGGCACAATACGAATAAAAGCTCTTCATCTTTACGAAAAGCTCAATGACCACGAAGGCGTAACAATCGCATGCAGCAATCTCGCCGGAGTTGCATTTGCTCAAAAGCGAGTTCGTGACGGCAGGAGATATTTGGAGAGAGCGCTGCAAGAAGCAAAGGTGGCAAGCGGACTTGACGACGATGATCTTGCAGCGCTCTCCTCCATGCAAGGGTGGCTGGCACAGTTCGACGGCGATATGCCCGGATCTGTTTCGGCATATCGACACGCGATCAATCTATGGCGAAAGAGTCATGGAGAGGATCATCCCATGACAGGATGGGGTTACATGCTGATAGGGAAAGCACATGCAGAAGCTGGTTTGTCTGCGATGGCGCTCACTGAGATGCAGCATGGCCTCACGATCCTCGATCACATGTTGGGGCAAAGGAATCCCCGGTTCCTGGCAGCCGAAATCGCCTATTCGCATGTCCTCGATCAGACTGGAGCACACGTCGATGCGACTCGGCTGAGAACGACCGCGGAACAGGCGTTGAACGGCTTCTACAACAGCCAGTGCGTCGGCTGTACAGCGAGTGCAGCTATATTTCGCTGAGGCTTTATGACCAGGCCGGGGCTTATGCCGGAACGTAGATGCAATACCCACGCGGAGGAGCAGGGAATTCGGCATTGCCATCGGCGTCCGTGGTGCGCTCGTCGGGCTGCGGCGCGTTCTTTCCGTCCCACGCAATCGGGATAAACCTCTGGTTGGGCCATTTTGTCTTCACCGAGGTCCCCGACCACTGATCGCCGAGGTTGTTCAACACATAGACCAGCCCCGGTTGATCGGTCGCGTCGTCCTTGTACCCCACCCGCTGCATCACGTACAGGTCCGGATCGGCGTGAAGAATCTGTGAGTCGCCGCCTGCATATTTATGGTGCGCTTGGATGAGCGCGTCGATTCCGTTCGGCGTCAGTGGCCGCGCCAGCCCGTTATTGTAGTAGTCGTACCAGAAGATGCTGGGGTAGCCCTCGTGCACCAGGATGAACGAGTAAGCCATCAGCTTGTCGTTCACGATCATGTCGTCGCCCATGTCGTGGTTGTCGACAAAGGTCGCCGCATGCTGCGGCCGCTTCATCACGACGGACTCGCCATAGGTGAGATTGCGAAGATCGTAGTTGGGCTCGTCACATACCTTCTTGAGCTGGTAGCGAAGCGGAAAGTCAAAAGCGGAGATCTGGTTATCCGTGTAGCTGTTCACCTTCTCGATCCATGCGTCGATATCGTCCTGCCCGGACCAGTACTCGCCGACCACCCAGGGCTGAAACTCCTTGCCATCCTTGACATAGCGGTACTTCGACAGAATGCCAATCATCCAGGCACCGAAACCCTTGACGAAGTCGAAGCGGAAGCCGTCAAAGCCAAGCTCCTCGATCAGCATGCGCGAGTAATTGAACAGCTCCGTGTACACCACCGGGTTGCGATGGCAGAGATGCGGAAAGCCGGCAAAGTTCTCGCCATCGAGCATTACCTGTTCGTAGCGGCTCGGATGAAAGCAGTTCCAGTCGCGCGGAAAGCGGCCGCTCTTGGGATTGAACTTCGTCCAACGCTTCTGTCCGTCGAGCGGATTGGTCTCTTCCTCGTCCGCGCCGGAGTTGTGATTGATGACCATGTCGGCATACAGGCCTATCCCGTTCTCATGAGCCTTGGCGATCAGCGCCTTCAGCTCGGCGGAGTTCCCATACCAAGTCTTCACGCCGCCCTTCTGATCGAAGTCACCCAGGTCGAAGTAGTCATACGGGTCATATCCCATGGAGGTGTTGCTGGCCGCCTTCGAGACCGGCGGCAGCCACAGCGCGTTGAAGCCAGCCTTGTGAAGGTCCTCTACCTTTTCGGCGACGAAGTTCCACCACTCATGCTCCTTGTTGTCGTGCTTCGGTGCGTCCCAGTAAAACGCCTGCATCATCACTGCCATGTCGTATCGCTCCAGTGTTTCCTATCGGTAGGGCAGAACGATATGTCGTTCGATTGCATCCAAACGACTGTCGCCGCGCGTGCCTGCTTAAGGGGTTGCCCTTATGCGGTTCAGATGCGGTGGCGGATATGCAGGTTGGAAGCATGGACATGAGAACCAACTCGTCGCTCGACACCATCAAAACCGCAGGCAGCGCCCTCCTCAACTGGTGGCGTGCCGTTACGCTCGATGCACTCATCGTCGGCGTACTTTGGTTCATCGGACTGGAGCTGATCCACGTTCCCTTCGCCCCGGCGTGGGCCGTGCTGGGTGGTCTCCTGCAGATCATTCCTACCTTCGGCGGCATGATTGCACTGATAGGCCCTGTCCTCTCCGTCGCCTTCAGCGGACACGACGAGTGGCGGCTCGGCCTCGTCCTTGGTCTCTACGGCGTCATCGTCATTCTGGAGGGCCTCGTCATCGGCCCATACGTGCTGCATCGCACGACTAAGGTCCCGTGGTGGGCAGCGTTCCTCGGCCCCATCGTGCTCGGCATCCTCATCCCGTTTTGGGGAGTCCTGCTCGCACCGCCGCTGCTTGCCGTTGTCTTCGCCTTCAAGCGAAGCAAGGAGCCTCGCCCTCAGGCCCCCAGCTTGTAACGCGTCTCCGCCAGTCGATACAACGGCCGCCACAGCAACCGGTTCGTCGTCACCACCATCAGCGAGATCAGCACCGTTCCCAGCAGCAGGATAGGGAACTGACCGCTCTCGGTCGCTGCACTGATCTGCGCGCCAAGTCCAACCGTCTGAAGCGTCTGGTTATTCAACCGGAAGTACTCCGCGATGATGCTTGCATTCCACGCGCCGCCCGAAGCCGTCACCATGCCCGTAACCAGGAAGGGAAAGATTCCCGGCAGAATAACCGTCTGCCAGCGTTGCAGCGTGCTGAACCGGAACAGCGTCGCAACTTCCTTCAAGTCCGTCGGAATCGCCAGGGCACCCGCGATGACGTTGAACAGGATGTACCACTGCGTTCCCAGCAGCATCAGCGCAATCGATCCGATCCCGAGCCCGCCACCAAGTCTTACCAGCATCAGCAGGATGACCGGAAACAGCGCCGTCGCCGGTACCGAAGCCGCGATCTGTGCCAGCGGCTGAGCCAGCTTCGCGAGACGCGGATGGAAGCCAATCGCCACGCCCGCCGGAATCGTCCACGCCGCCGCCAGCAACAGCGAAAGATTGACACGCCCGAAGGTCGCCGCCGCTCCCTTCAGCAGCTGGAGATACTGGGACCCCGTCACTGGCCGCAGCAGGATCACCGTATGCATGGCCATGAAGTAAATCACTACCGCTGCAATCGCCAACACCGCCCATCCGACGATCTTGCCTGAATTCGACGATGTCGGAGGACGTTCCGCAAGCACCCTGATTCGCTCCTCACGCCGCTTCGCCAGGTGCACATAGATCCGCTCGTTCAGCGGCTCGGTAGTATGTCTCTTCAACGCCGAGAACACATTCGACTGCGTCAACAGATGTAGCACCGGCGACACAACGCGCTGCGAGCTCTCCACCTGCTCAAACTTGAACTTGTCGCTCCACGCGATCAGTGGACGCCACACAAGCTGATCGGTCGCCACAATAATCGCGATCATCGAGAATAACCCATAAGCAATCGCTCGTCCGTTGCCCTGGTCCGCCGCCGTTTGCAGGTAAGATCCCAAACCCGGCAGCCGAAAATCCTGTGACCGGAAGTGGAACATCTCGCAGGCCATCAGGAAAAACCACGCTCCTGCCACCGACATGATCGAGTTCCACACCAGTCCGATCGCCGCATACGGCAGTTCAAGCTGCACCAGCCGCTGCCAGCGCGAGAAGCGATATACCGTCGTCGCCTCAATCAACTCACGCGGAATGCTCTTCAGCGAGCTGTAGAAGCTGAACGCCATATTCCAGACCGCGCCCGTAAAGATGAGCACGATTGCGCCAAGCTCGACGCCGATATGCCGCGTCGGAAACAGCCCAACCATCGCCAGCATGACGCTGGGCAGAAAACTCAACACCGGGATCGATTGCAGAATGTCCAGCACTGCGATCATGAACTGCTCGATGCGCGTGTTGTAGGCTGCCATGTAGCCGTAGCTCACCGCGAACAGCAGACTCAGCAGATATGCGAGCCCGATCCGCACCACCGAGTAAAACGCATACTGAGGCAGCGAACGAGGGCTCAGCGAGACGACCATCTGCGCGTTCGGCGGCCCCGCCCAGAACTTTGCAATCAATACGATGCAGTAGAAACACGCCAGCCCAATCGCCGCGACCGCCAGGTCCATCACGAACGGCCAGCTCCGTTTGAACACCTGCGCGCGCGCCAGCGCCTCTCGTCCGCGCGAATAGCTGAAGCCGTTCGGTAGATGCATCATGCGCCCGTCTCCGCCTCGTCGTCGACGTCGGGCTCATGGACCAGCTTCTCCGCCTGTATGAACCGTCGCCGTGACGCATCGAAGTCGAACAGCTCGGCGTACCGGCCCCAGTTGATCGCCGTCTCGAGCTGCCGCACCGTCTCTTCCTCGGTGAACTGCTCGTCCAGAATGTCGTGGAAGAACTCCTCCGACACCGAGCCATCGCTCTTCGCCTCGATAGCACGCACAATCTGCCGCAGCAGCAGCACATTCTCGATCGCCGCTGCTCGGAACAGCTCCTTCTGTCGTAGAATCTCCGAGTTCGCATACTCCGATCCCGTCTCCGTGATCGCTGCGTCGCCCTCGGTCACCGTCAGGAAGCCCAGCAGCTGAGCCGCATCCACAATCGGCAATAGATCGTCGATCTCAAACCCCAAATCGTCCGCCAGACGATAGATATCGTCCTTGCCGTTATGGTCGATCACCAGCTCCAGCAGACCCGCAATGCCACCCGGACGCGCATGAGGCAGCATCTGGTAGTGCGCCTTGCGCTCCGGCTTGTCCGTAGGCGTCGTCGGCAGCTTCGGCGGCTTCGCATCCGGCTGCGTCAGCACCTTGTAGATGTAGTCGACAAGCTGCGTAAACGCCGTCGCCTTGCGGTCGCGAGGATGTGCCAGCCCGACCTTGAAGTCCGTCCGAATGTGCCCCGGGTTCCGCCCCAGCACAATGATCCGGTCTGCCAGCAGCACCGCCTCTTCAATGTTGTGCGTCACGATAAAGATCGACTGCGTAGGGATCGTCTTGTTCTGCCACAGCTCCAGCAGTTCAGAACGCAGATTCTCCGCCGTCAGCACGTCCAGCGCCGAGAACGGCTCGTCCATAAACAGGACCTCCGGCTCGACCACCAGCGCCCGCGCAAAGCCGACCCGTTGCCGCATCCCGCCCGAAAGCTCCTTCGGATAGGCACCCTGAAAGCCGTCGAGACCGACCGTGTCCAGCATCCTCAGACCTTGCTTTCGCCGCTCGCTCGCCTCGACCCCACGCGCCTTCAGCGGAGCCTCGACGTTTTCAAGCACCGTCAGCCACGGAAAGAGCGCAAAGCTCTGAAAGACAATCGAGACGTTCACATCCGCCGTCGCGATCGGCTTCTCATGCCAGTACACTTGCCCGGCCGATGGCGTGGATAGCCCCGTCAACATGCGAAGCAGCGTCGACTTGCCCGAGCCCGACGGCCCCAGCAACGCTACAATCTCGCCCGGGACGACCGACAGGTCCGTCGGCGAGATCACCTGAATGCGGTTCTCGCTGGGTTGGGCGTAGTACTTTTCTACACGTTCTGCACGTATGATGGCTGTTTGCATAAGTATCGGTCTGCGTCTTCGATTCGCGCCGTCCCGGACTTTCACTTCACGGGACGCATCGCTCCGGTCAGCGTATCATTACAAAGTACATCTGTGGATGAAGCGGCCCTGTTATAGTCGCGTTACCGCCCTGTACATAAACTAGATTTTGGGGACACTCAGCATGCCAGATACAGCAACCACTCCATCGAAGCCTCGGGTACTCGTCGCCGACGACGAGCAGGTGATCGCCAATACGCTCGCGATCATCCTCAACCAGGCAGGCTTTGAAGCACGTGCCGTTTACAGTGGAGAAAAAGCTGTAGAAGCGCTTGATACCTTCAAGCCGGATATGCTCATCAGCGACGTCATCATGACCGGGATGACCGGCATCGAAGCGGCTATCGCCACCCGCAACAAGATCCCCACATGCAAGATTCTTCTCTTCTCCGGACAGGCCGCAACCGCCGATCTCCTCGAAAAGGCACGCGAACAAGGGCACGAGTTCGAAATCCTCGCCAAGCCCGTCCACCCCACCGACCTGCTCGCCAAGCTTCGTTCGTAACCCGTCATTCCGGGGAGCAGCACGACCCGCTCCCCGCCTTACACAGCGGTTCGCGTATCGCCATCCTGTTCGCCATGGCGCCGTTCTTTGATCTTTACCGCCGGAACGCCCGCATACACCGTCCAGGGCTCCAGGTTGCGCGTCGCAACCGATCCCAGCCCCAGCACCGCGCCCTCTCCCACAATCACCCCTGGAGCCACCGAGGCCCGCGCGCAGATCCACGCATTCGCCCCGATCTCCATCGCATACGCCAGCAGCGGAAACGCCGGGTCGTCGAAGTCGTGCGTCGCCCCGCACACATAGGCATCCTGAGACACAATGGCGTGCGACCCAAACTGCATTGGAGCAGGGTTATAGATCTCAGCTCCATCGCCGGCTGTCACCTGGTCGGCGCAGATCAGGTTCCACGGTGCCCACACCTTCGACTTCGGATAGAAATGGCAGTGCGGACCCATCGTCGCGCCGAAGGCCCGCAGCAGAGCAGCACGCCACGCATGCAACGGTCGCGGAGACATTCGATAGAACACCGCCCAGCACAGGTTCCACACCAACCGCCGCAGCCTGTTTTCTCGTGAGAATGCAGGCCGCAGATACGGATCTGCGGCCGTCTCGGCCGAAATATGGTCCGCCGCGTTATAGTGAGCCTGTTTCGCCATCGTTCCCTTTACCTGCTGGCTACGGATGCTCCCTTGACCGTTTCGAAGATGTGAGTAATCGCCTTGGCGTTCGTTTGCATAGTGTATCGCTGAACGAAGGTGAGAAGCGCTTGTTGACCCATCGCCTCTCGTGCCTCAGCCGTCATCTGGACCCATCCCTCCAGGAGACGCAGTGTACCGTCCGCCGTATCCGGCTCCATTCTGCCTGCCCCATCCGCCGCAATGTCCGGAGCGATATTCACCTTATCCGAAAGCAGTACCGGCCGTCCGCATGCCAGTGCCTCCGCCACCGCGATTCCAAAGTTCTCCTGGTGCGAGGGCAGAATAAAGGCCTCCGATGCAAAGTACGCTCCCCACTTTGCATCTCCCTGAAGCATCCCGACCCAATGTACACGGTCTGTCATCCCCGCTGTGGCAACCCTGGTCATGAGCTCAAACTGCCACTCCTCCTGGTCGGGGCCCGCAACGACCAGATCGAGTCCTGGGTTTTCAGCAGCGACCTTCACGAAGGCATCAACCAACAGGTCGCAGCCCTTCTTGCGGTGAATCCGTCCGAGGAATAATAAAAACTGACGCCCCCGTACCTGCGGGCAAAGCGACCAAAACGCCTCCTTCAGAACCTCAGGATCGCCCTCCGGTGCCATCGTGCCGAGAGCGACCACATGAGGGCTCCACCGATGTAGCCAGAAGCTCTCCTTTGCCAGTCTCGCCTCGACATCACCGGTAAACAGCACCTTGTACGCGTTCCGCAAAACCCAATATTCGACAAGATGCCAATACAGCCACTTCTTCAGATGTTTCAGCGGAAACGCATGCTTGAAATACGAATCCAACATGCCATGGACAAACACAGCATATGGAGTATGTCCACGGAAAGCCCTCCATGCGGCGAGACTGCCATAGCCCCACAGCCCATGCACGAAGACTCCATCGAAGTGGTCGCGATTTGCTACGAGCCAGGGCACCAGCTTTGAGCTGTACGCGTAGGCCGAAGAAGTCGGCCCGAATGCATGTACCGGAACTCCAATCCTTGAGAGAAACGGCGCTGTCGGATCGTCCATCGACACGATCTCGTGGTCGTACTCTGCTGAGTCATATGCGACCAGATACCGGATGGCCGCCGATACACCGCCAGCCTTCGGGTCAATGGTTCCAACAATATGCAAAATGCGCATTTAGGTTCTTTCGATATCCTTATCCCAGTCTCCAGACTACTTCGTGATTTGAAGATTAAGGTTTAACTTTTTACGCAATAATTTTTCCTGTCACTACAGCGAGCGCCGTCCTCAGTCCGCGGACATCTTCTTCAAAGCTCCATCTAAGAATATGTTCCCGTGCTCTTTCTCCCATGGCAATCGCCGTCTCCGGTGTAGCAAGCACGCGCCGCAGGGCATCGGTCAGCGCGTCCACATCACGCACCGGAAAGATCGCTCCTTGCACCCCATCCGTAATCAGGTCCGGCTGGCATCCAACATCGTCGGAGATGATGACCGCACGGCCCGCATTCATCACCTCGTTGACGATCAGCCCCCAGGGCTCATGCCGCGAAGGCAAAACGAAGACACTCGCGATATCGAAGTAACGAGGCAGCTCCGACTGGTTGCGAAAGCCGCAGAATCGTATGCTCTCGAAACCGGCCTCCGCCGCTCGCTGTTCGAGCGCACCACGCGCCTCGCCATCTCCAACGATGACAAGGTAGGGAAGTGGCTCTATCCCCTCGCCCGGTGACAGCCGCAGATAAGCTTCCAGTAGATCGTCGCAGTGCTTCCGGTGCTGGAGCTTGGACGCAAAGAGAATGACCGGCCGCGCAGGATCGAGATTCAGCTCCGCAAGCAACTCGGCGCGCCCCGCCTTTGCCTCCAGGCTCCGCTGTTGAAAGTAGCCGTTGTCCACCGCATACGGCATCAGGAACTGCCGAAAATCGTCCCCAAAATAATGGCGCCAGTACTCCGTATTCAGAGTGCCGATAGGCAGCGTTGCATCTACCAGCCTTTTCAGCCCTGCAAGAAACAGATTCTTCAGCGCGAGCTTAACGCTTCCGCGAACCCGGTCGCGCAGCCACGACTCCGCTCGCAGCAGCACCGGAATCCCCAGAGCATTGGCTGCAAGAATGCCGTGCATCGCGTTGACGGTCGCATAGCCATGCACCCACAGAGCGTCGAACCCCGGTTCTCCCTTACGGCCTCGCAGTCGGCTCAGAATGCCATGGCTCATCGGGCTGGTGACGTTGATGCCGGTGGTGTCCCGTAGCTTCGGCAAAAACTCATAGCGATAGCCGTCCAGCAGCGGAACGTCCCACTTGACCTCTACGCCGAAGCCTTTGTCTTTGTAGCCGCGTACAGATAGGTCGGACCCGAAGAAGACGGTCAACTCGATATCCGGCTCCTGCGCAATCCGCCGCAGCAAAGGCGCCTGGTATTGAATAGGATGACTGACCAGATAGGCCAGCCGAACCTTGCCTCGCGAACTGTCCTTTATCTCAACTGAGGCCATGGGTATCTGTACTCCTTCAATGACCTCCTGCCTGGGCTGAGTCATTGTGGCGAAACTTCGTATCGTGGACGCGTGCTCATTAGCGGAGCTGATATTGAAATGCAGTCAGCAGTAGGGAGGCAACGCTGGTAATTGCCGCGAATCCTCCATCGTTGAGCGCCGCCTTAACCGTGCTGGAGGGTAGATAGACGATGTCGTCTGCCTGGAGCACGGGGTCGGGAACCTTGCCTTTGAAGACCTGCTTTACATCGAGTTTTACTACCTTGCGTTCAAACCCGACAGTGCGGATAATTCGAAGGTCCTTGTACTTTCCCTCGAACAACACGCCGCCGCCCAACGCAGCGGCCTGCATGAGGGTCAGAGGAGAATTCTGTTCCAGCGGAATCGCCATCTGTGTCTTGAACGCTCCCAGCAGATAAATGACTCCAACCCGTGGAACAACCACTGTGTCGCGAGGGAACACAGGAATGTCGGCTCGCGCACTATGCGAAGGGTCCGTTCCAAGATCGACGACGATCGGATCGGGAATCCCCGGCCGGTTGATGATAATCGTGTGGCTGGCCGTCGGTGGATACGCCCCAGCCGAGGAGAGAACGCTGAGCAGGGAGCGTTCTCCGAAGACTGGAATCAGCCCATGCATCTCCCCCGTGATCGTTACCACCTGATTCGGCGACAGGATGAGCTCCAGGCTCACCTGCGGATTCTTGTACATGCCTGCGCTCTTCAGCTGCGCCGCGATCTTCTCTGAGGCTTGGTACAGGGACAGGCCAGCGACCGGGACCGCCCCGATGAGGGGAACCTGGAGCGAGCCATCCTGTGCGACCAGCTGCGGATGGGCAAATTCAGGAGCGCCGAACAGATGTATCGTCAGCGAATCGCCAGCACCGATCTGGAGTGGCCGGTCCACCGGATAGAGAATAGCCGGATCGGTGGTGGGCGTCAGGGGGGCATTGCTCGGAGTTCCCGAGCTCAGCGAGGGGCCACTGAATTGGCCGCACGCCGAAGCTCCAAATCCGCATAAGAGCAGCAGCAGAGCCGCGCAACGCATTCCCATCTCTGGAGCCTCTTTTATCTTGTTCATCGCCGCCATCCGTAAGCTCATCGGTTAGCTCCTCCTCTTGCTTTTTTTCGTGTCGTCGGAGGGCGCCTTCGCCTCCCAGCTGTCGGAGTCGATGCTGGAATACGAATAACCGGAGTAGCCATAGTACCCATAGTATTCAGGTGCATTCAGGTCGACCGCATTCAGGACGATGCCTGCGAGCGGTGCCCCGGACCGAATCAGCAGGTCGCGAGCGCGGCGTACCACATGCTTGCTGGACTTGCCATGCCGGATCACCAGCGCGACAGCGTCTGCCTTCCGCGCCAGAAGCACAGCGTCGGTGACAGAGAGGATCGGCGGGGTGTCGATAACGACATGCGTGTAGTGCTTGCCGCACTCTTCCAACAAAGTGTCCATCGCATGAGACGTCAGCATCTCCGTCGGAAACGGTGGAACCGGGCCACTAGGCAGAATGGAAAGATTGGGAACCTCAGGGATCCGCTGCACGGAGTTCTCGAGCGTCGAGGATCCAGTCAGCACAGTCGTCACGCCCACCTTGCCGTTCAGGCCGAACCGATGATGAACGTTGGGCCTCCGAAGATCGGCATCGATCAGCAGAACAGTCGAGTCGCCCTGGGCCAGCACGCACGCCAGATTCGCAGCCGTCGTCGTCTTGCCTTCCGAAGGTGTTGCGCTTGTAAACACGATGAACTTCGGAGGTTGTCCCGTCGTCGACAGCAACAGCGAGGTCCGCAGCGATCGGATCGCCTCAGCGAACTGAGCCTTCGGCTGGACAAGCACGTTGATATTTCGTTGCGCGGTACTCAGGTTGCCGCCCGCCTCTGCGTTCGATCTGCGTGAACGCGGGATGATCGCCAGCGACGGGAGTTCGGTAATGGCCTCGATCTCGGCAATACTCCGCAGGCCGGTATCCAGACTCTCCATCAGGAAGGCAATGGAGGCTCCGATGATCAGACTGACAAGCAGCGCGACAATCACGATCGTCGACTTCGGTTGCAGCGTCGGGCTTGCCGGAGGAAGCGCCTGATCGACAATATCGATCTCGAGCGACTCGAGCCCGGCCTGCACACTGGCGGTCCGTAGACGCTGCCGCAGACCGTCGTACAGCGTGCGGTTAGCCTCATACTCGCGCTGACGAAGCGTGTATTCCACAAGGTCGTCGCGAAGCTTGTAGGCTTCGTCTTTTGCGGCATCGAGCGTCCCAGTAGTCTTGTTTTCGCTGCTGAGAGCAATCTGGTACGCCTCTCTCGAGGCTTGCACCATTCGCTGTTGTTCGAGCTCAATCTGTTTGTTCAGCTCATCAATCTGCGCCTTCTCGGATTGAGCGACTGGATTATTCGGTCCCAGTGTGGCCAGAGCCTCCGCATAGGTCGCCCGGAGAGTTGACAATTGCAATCGCAGGCTTTGCAGTCCGACAGAGGCAGTTCCCGAACTGCTGTCCCCTCCGCCTACGCCCGGAGAGGCCGCGCCGCCCCCTGAACCGCCGCTCGGCTCGACCGCATTCGCGCCCATGTTCTCCAGCGTGCGATAGCGAGCTTCCGCCATGATGCGTACAATCCGCGCTTGATCGGAGGCCTTCAGCAGATCTTCGAGCCCCATCGTGATCTGGCTGTGCGTCGGATCCATGCCGACGATGCCCAGTCGCTTCTGGACATCGATCATCTTTTCTTCCGAAGTCTCGACCTGCTGCTTCAAATCGTCGAGTTGCCCGGAGAGCCATTGCGAAACCCGCTGCGTGGACTCAAACCGAGTCTCATAGCTGTGCTGAATGTAGTCCGCGATCAACTTGTTGATAATGTCTGCCGAGAGCTTCGGGCTGAGGCTGCTATAGGTGAGGCGGATAATGTCCGTCTTCGGGATCAGTTGGACCGTTAGATTGGCCTGTAGGGTGCGGATCGTCTTCTGGCGGATGCGTGGGTCGTCCACCGAGTAGCGCGTAGGCGCGTTGCCCTTAATTCCAAGAAAAATTGGATTGTTGGGCAGGTTCATCTCCCGGGCGACGGTCAGCAGCAGCGTATCGCTCTTCAGGATGTTGACCTCGGTCTGCAACCGGGTCGATGAGTCCGTGCCCAACAAGCTCGATACCGAAGTCATGCGGTATTCGTTCGACGATCCCGTGCGAACCTGGATCCGTCCAGTTGCTTCGTAGAGCTTCGGTTGCGATATGGCCCGGTAAAAACCATAGAATAGACCAAGCAGGACGGTTATTATCAGAACCCAGCGGCGTTTGCGAAGGGTAATCAGTACCTCCGACAGGCTGGTGTCGGATGAGGTTACGCTGAACTCGGATGCGCGCGCACCGGGGACTCCCACATTCGGTGGGTTTGGTGTTCCTTGGGAAGTCATTGCCCCTATAGTACGCGACGGTGACGTTAGACGGAAACGAAATGCGGCCAGCAGAATCATCACTTTCTGGCCAAAGCTGTTCCATATCTGTTCGAATCGAATAGACTAGGCAAAAGGAATAAGCGAGTAAACGCCTTCCGTCCCTGCCAATTTAGTCATAGGAAAGAGCTGCGATCCTGTATGAGTGAAGCGATTTCAATAGCTGTTGTCGGATCCGGGTATGTTGGCCTGGTTGCCGCTGTCTGTTTTGCTGAGATGGGCCACGACGTCATCTGTGTCGACAACGATGAGCGCAAGGTTGCCGCCCTCCAGGGTGGTGATACGCTGATCCACGAAAACTACCTCCCCGAACTGCTGGAGCGGTATCGCAACACCAAGGTTCGCTTCACCACCGATCTCGCCGAAGCCACGCGCGAGTGCGAAGCCATCTTCATCGCCGTCGGCACCCCGCAGTCAGAGACCGGCGACGCCGATCTCTCCTACGTGGAAGCAGTCGCCTGCGAGATCGCCCGCTCGCTCACCAGCTATAAGGTCATCGTCGAAAAGAGCACCGTGCCGGTCTACACCAACGAGTGGATCCGTCGCGCCATCGAGCGCAACGGCGTCGCCCGCGAGCTCTTCGATGTCGTCTCCAACCCCGAGTTCCTCCGCGAAGGCACCGCCGTCGTCGACTTCCTGCACCCCGACCGCATCGTCGTCGGTGCCGACAGCGAACGCGCCGCCGCCCTGCTCAACGGCATCTATGCTCCGCTCACCACAGGCGAGTACTACACCCGTCCGAGCCACATCGAAGGCGTGTGCAACGTGGCCACCCCGCCGCCCTTGCTCAACACCTCCACCAAGAGCGCCGAGATCATCAAGCACGCCTCGAACGCCTTCCTCGCCGTCAAAATCTCCTTCATCAACGCCGTCTCGAACCTCTGCGAAGCCACCGACGCCAACGTCGAGCAGGTCGCCCGCGGCATCGGCCTCGATAGCCGCATCGGACCCAAGTTTCTCCGTCCCGGCATCGGCTACGGTGGCTCCTGCTTCCCCAAGGACGTCGCCGCCTTCCGCTCAGTAGCCGAGCAGTTGGGCATTGACTTCGGCATGCTCAGCGAGGTCGAAAAAATCAACGCCAGCCAGAAGAAGCGCTTCCTCGCCAAGGTCCGCTCCGCGCTCTGGACCCTGCGCGGCAAACGCCTCGCCGTCCTCGGCCTCGCGTTCAAGGGAGAGACCGATGACATCCGCGAGTCACCCGCCATCGACCTCGTCGAGATGCTCATCGGCGAGGGCTGCACCGTCGCCGCCTACGACCCCGCCGCGATCAAGCGCACCGAGCAGGAGCTTCCTGCCGGAGCCCAGCTCCGCTACGCCACCGATGCCTTCGATGCCGCCAACGACGCCGACGCCCTGCTTGTCCTCACCGACTGGGCCGAGTTCGCCGCGATCGATCTCGACAAACTCTACGCCACCCTCCGCTATCCCATCGTCATCGACGGCAGAAATCTCTTCGATCCCTCCGTCATGCAAGAGCACGGATTCACCTACCTCAGCGTCGGCAGACCCTCCGTGGGTCCCGTACGTGATCGCCGACGAAATGACCCAGCCGGAGTAGCAGCGAACTGAACTGAGATCTGAGGAGAAAACTTCATGACCCAGCAAACGATCCTCCTAACGGGGGCCGCAGGCTTCCTCGGCTCCCACCTCACGGACCTCTTGCTCGCTGAGGGCCACACCGTCATCGGCGTGGACAACCTCAGCACCGGTAACTCCGCCAACCTCGCGCATCTTGCGAACGAGCCCCGCTTCCACTTCGTCGAGCAGGACATCTGCCAGCCCTTCGACGTCGGAGCGGTTGATTACGTCTTCAACCTCGCCTCACCCGCCAGTCCGGTCGACTACGACCGCCTCGGCCCCGAAACCCTCCTCGTCGGCTCGACCGGCACCGTCAACACCCTCGAGATAGCGAAGAAGTACAACGCCGGCTACCTCCACGCCTCCACATCCGAGTGCTACGGTGACCCCGAGGTCCATCCCCAGGTCGAGACCTACTGGGGCAACGTCAACCCCATCGGCCCACGCTCGGTCTACGACGAGGCCAAGCGCTTCTCCGAAGCCACCGTCACCGCCTACCATCGCTACTACAACGTCAACACGCACCTCGTCCGCATCTTCAATACCTACGGCCCGCGCCTCCAGGCCAACGACGGCCGCGTCATCTCCAACTTTATGATCCAGGCACTCCAGGGCAACCCGCTCACCATCTATGGCGACGGTCTACAAACCCGCAGCTTCTGCTACGTCTCGGACCTCCTCGACGGCATCGTCCGTCTCTCACGCTCGGACGAGCACCGACCCGTCAACATCGGCAATCCCGTTGAGTTCACCATGATCGAGTGCGCCAACGAGGTCCTCGCCGTTACCGGCTCCAAGTCCAGCATCGTCCACAAGCCCCTCCCGCAGGACGACCCCGCCCGCCGTCGGCCCGACATCACCCGCGCCCAGAATCTCCTCGGCTGGGAGCCGAAGATCAAGCTGCGCCAGGGCCTCGAACAGTCGCTCGCCTACTTCCAATCCTGCGTCAACAACGGAGCCACAGCTTAAATCAGCGAAGCCTGTCATAACTTCATCATGACAGGCTTCGCCGTAGGATTTGCTGTCGCTAGCTTGTCTCCAACCATCGCAATAACACTGTCATCCTGAGCGGAGGCAAAGCCGGAGTCGAAGGACCTGCGGTTGTCTTTGCCGTTGCTTGTGTTATTGGTCCGTCCCCGCCGCTGCCCGCAGCTTCGGATGCCACGTCAACTGCACCGCCGCCGTCGTATCGCTCTGCAATCCAGGCAGATACACCGGTGCCTTCCAGCGCTCGTACTGTACCCAGCCATGCGCCTCAAAGTCCTTCCCAATCCGCTTGACGACATCCAATTTGAACTGGTTCTGCGTCGTCCCTCCCGGGATAAAGTCCTTCGCCGACTTCTTGTTCAGATACTCCAACTGCACCCACTCATTGCCCGACAGGTGATACGTCAGCCACGCCTGACCACCCTTACCCTCGCGGCCAATCCAGTCGCCCATAATGAATCCCTTGTTCGTATACCCCTGGCGCTGCACCACCTCGTAGTAGTTGCCGCCGCCGCCATTGCTCGCATGCGTCGAGAAGTCCGTCACCACCGCCTCCGCCCGGAAGTCCAGCTTGTTCAACTTCGGGATATGCGACAGGTACAGTCCAGGCCGGTAGGCTGCCCGTCGAGGCGCGGAGATCGGCGTTATATCGTCATGCGTCTCGGTATCCGTATAGAACGTCGCATAGCGACGCAGCAAGGGAAGCCGGTAGGAGAAGGTGACCGAGCTGTACCGGGCACCCGGATCGTTGCGCGAATACTTCTCCGCCTCGTTTGTGTCGTTGATGTCGAAGAAGCCCTTCAGGAAGGTATGCAGCGTGACCGGCTCATGCCCCGCTCCGCCGAAGATGATCGTCCGCTGAAACCCGAACTGGAAGTTCGCAGTCGGCGCAAACGAGAAGATCTCCGAGTGAACCCAGGGGTCGTTCGGTGCCGTATGCCCCTTCAGGCTGCCATAGAAAAAATCGTATCGCACCGGCCCCACCACCCGCGACAGCAGCGGAATATACAGCGGCTCCACGCGATTGATGCGGAACGAGTAGATGTTTTCGGCGTTGTTGGACCACGCCATCCCACCGCCCATCCCCGGTCCCAGCCACGCATCGCTCTTGCCGCCCGATATCTCATGCCCCAGTAGATGAAACGACAGCGTCGCCTCCACCAGACGGAACGGGTTTTGCGCAGCAACCGGTCCCGTAGGAATCGTCGCCTGGTTCAGGTTGAACCCCGAGAAGGGAATCTCGTCCTGGTTGGAAAGATACGCCGACAGCGTCTGCGAGTAGCCCGTACCCCTCGGCGCATGTTGGTACTCCCCACGCACATTCAGCGAGAACCGCCACCACTCATTTCGCGACGAGAAGCCCGTAACATTGTTGAATCCCTTCTCGTACGGCCGCCCATAGTCGTTCACGAGCGTCTGCCCCAGGTGATAGCTGTCCCGCAGTGTATTGCCGCCGATCCCCATCATCCGCGTATACGCCGTCTGCGTCCCATAGAACAGCGCTGGCTGCGCGCCGTCGTCCATCCTCTCGTCGCTAAGCTCGCGCAGCAGAATCGCCAGAATCGCCTGCGCCTCCTGGTTGTCGCCTGCCAGAATCTCGCTCTGCGACTCCTGGAGCATGTGCAGCACGCTCCGCCGTGTCCATGGACGCAAGCTCAGAAACGCCGTATCGACATACCCCATCCCATACAGCCGCATCATCTCCGGATACACCCAGCTATCCACTGGAATATAGACCGAACCGAGATTGTCCTCTTGCGCGCCGCCCATAGGCCCCGGCCCATACGGCTCGTACGCCGTAAAGATCTCCTGTGGGGTGTACTTGGGCTTGCCCGGAGGAGGGGCCTCATGGATCACCACCGGCGGCGGCGCTGGCTCCGGTATCGGCTTCGCCTCAGGAACCTTATCGATATCTGGATCGTATGCCGGACGCGAAGGTCCCACCGCAGGGGACTGGTCCGTCGGAATAGGCGCCGCAGGAAACGGGGCTGGAGCGGTCTGTGCCAGGCTCGATGAGAACGTCATCACCGTCATCCCAGCTAAAACAAGTAAAAATCCTCGACGCACTCGCACCTCTAGACCCTGTCTTGATTGGTGTACCTAGTGTAAACCGCGTTCTCCTCTCAGGAGCCACCGTTTCACTGGAACATCCTCTGCCGCGTCCAGGCAGCGTTCCCTACAAAGCATCCAGCCGAGCCCGGAACGCCGGTGCAACCCCATCCATCCACTCTTCGCCGCACACCTTCCTGCTCAGCAGCGTCTGCCGCATCGCGTCGATCGGATCGACATGCTTCCCCGCAACGGCCAGGCGCACGCACTCCATCAGCGCCGGTCCACCTCCCACGCGAGCCCGCCCAATCGACTCCTGCGCCACCCGGTACAGCGCCACCGCATCGCTCACGTCCACCGGAATCCCCGGTACCCCTACCTCCGTCGCCCGCTCGCTCAGCTCGAACGCCCTATGCCCCTTGCCCTCCTTGCCGGCAAGCGCCACAAACAACATCGGCAACTCCTCCCGAGCAGCGAACCGCAGCGTTTCCCGCCACTCCGAAGGCTTCAGCGCGTCCCGCTCCGCGAACACCACAACCACCTTCCGCAGCTTCAGCCGCTTCAACGTCAGCGCCGACCCCAGCGCCATCTGAAACCGATCCCCTGTCTCCGCAACCTCGGGAAGCAGCCCATCCGTCGTCAGCGCCGCCCTGTCTTTCTTCTTCGACACCGTATGTTTCACCAGTCGATGCAGCTCCGCCCCACGCAGGAACGCCGTCGTCACCCCGCCATCAACATCGCTGATAAGGTCGTCCGGCTCCAGATCAAGCAGAGCACTCACCCGGCACGCCTCCTGCCCACGCGCCGCCGGCCCCTTGGCTTTTTTGCGCCGCTCCGCCACCAGCTCTTCAAGCAACCGCGACTCCACCATGCCTTCATACATCCGCTGCATCTTCCGGTTCGGAACCAGGGGGCTCTCCCCGACAACACGACCAGCCATCTCACCCATGACGCCTCAACCTGCTCCCAAAATCAGTTATTTACCAGAGTGTAACGCCGGGGTGCTCCATCCTTCACGCCTTTGCGAAGGGTGGGAAAGCAAAACACCGCACTTGTAACAATTAAGATGCTCTAGATATTCGTTCAGCAATAAAAAGAGGTCGCCAACCATCGGCGACCTCTATCTTCCCACGAACCCTAAGCGCGTGCCGGATCCAATGCTTCCGTATCCAGTCCAAGCTCCACCAGCGCCTTCTGCGCCGCCTTCGGCTTGAACTTGCCCTCACGCGCCAGCTTCGACAGAGTCGCTCCAACGATCGACGCCGCATTCACCTCGAAGTGCCGCCGCAGATGCTCACGGTTATCGCTGCGTCCAAAGCCATCCGTCCCGAGCGTCACCAGACGTCCCGGCAACCACGGAGCCAGCGTATCCGGAATCGACTTCATATAGTCGCTCGCCGCAATAATCGGCCCAACCGTCCCTGCAAGCACGGTCTGTAGATAGCTCTGCCGCTCCTTCTCCGCCGGATGCAGCCGGTTCCAGCGTTCGACCGCCAGCGCCTCACGCCGCACCTCCGTATAGCTCGGCACGCTCCATACATCGGTGTGCACGCCATATTTCTCCGCAAGAATCTCCTGCGCCTGGAGCACCTCATTCAGGATCGGTCCGCTGCCAAACAACTGCGCCACCGCCGCACCACCCGTCGCCGGCTTCAGCTTATAAAGCCCGCGCAAAATGCCTTCCTCGACACCCTCCGGCATCGGCGGCATCGCATAGTCTTCGTTGTACATCGTGATGTAGTAGAAGCAGTCCTCGCCGTTTTCGTACATCCGGCGAATACCGTCCTGCATCACCACCGCCAGCTCATACACAAACGCCGGATCGTAGCTCACGCACGTCGGCACCGTGCTCGAAAGCACATGGCTATGCCCATCCTGATGCTGCAATCCCTCGCCCAGCATGGTCGTCCGCCCGGCCGTTCCGCCCATCAGGAAGCCCTTGCCCCGAGAGTCCGCAAACGCCCACACCATATCCCCGATCCGCTGGAACCCGAACATCGAGTAGTACATATAGAAGGGAATCATAGGCACGTTGTAGTTCGAATAAGCCGTGCCCGCCGCGGTAAACGAGGCCATCGACCCCGCCTCCGTAATCCCTTCCTCCAGAATCTGCCCGTCCTTCTTCTCCGAGTACCGCAGCAGCATATCCGCATCGTGCGGCGTGTACTTCTGCCCCTCCGGCGCGTAGATCCCCACCGCCTTCATCACCGACTCGAACCCAAACGTGCGCCCCTCATCCGGCACAATCGGCACAATCAGCTTGCCGATCGCCGGGTTCTTCAGCAACGCGTTCAGCATATTGACGAAGCCCATCGTCGTCGACACATTGCGTCCCTTCGACCCAACGAGCCAGTCCTTGAAGAAATCCAACCCCGGAGCCTTGAAGTCCGACTTCGGCACAGTACGCGTCGGCAGATATCCGCCCAACTCCTTCCGCCGCTCCTGCATGTACGACAGCTCAGGCGACTCCTGCGACGGACGATAGAACGTACCATCCTTCGCTGCCTGCTCCGGAATCGGAATCTCGAACCGCTTCACAAACGCCGCCAGCCCATCATCCGCCAGCTTCTTCTCCGAGTGCGTCGCATTCCGCGCCTGCGCCGAGCCCAATCCATAGCCCTTCACCGTCTTCGCCAGGATCACCGTCGGCCCGCCCTTATGCTCCAGAGCCCGCTTGTACGCGTTATAAATCTTCGCCGGATCATGCCCGCCGCGATGCAGCACCGCAAGCTGGTCATCCGTCATATCCTTCACCAGCTCCAGCAGCTCCGGATACTTCCCAAAGAAGTGCTCCCGCAGATACGCCCCATCCTTCGCCTTGAAGGTCTGGTAGTCGCCATCGACGCACTCCTCCATCCTCCGTAGCAGCAACCCGGTATGGTCCTTCTCGAACAGCGCATCCCAATCCGAGCCCCAGATCACCTTGATCACATTCCAGCCCGCGCCGAGGAACACGCCCTCCAGCTCATCGATAATCCGTTTGTTCCCACGCACCGGACCGTCGAGTCTCTGAAGATTGCAATTGACGACAAAGATAAGGTTATCCAGCTTCTCCCGCGCACCCAGCGAGATCGCACCCAGCGTATCCACCTCGTCCGTCTCGCCATCCCCGACAAACGCCCAGATCTTCCGGTCCGTCTTCTCGATCAGCCCCCGGTTCTCCAGATATCGCATAAACCGCGCCTGATAAATAGCATTCAGCGGCCCGATCCCCATCGACACCGTAGGGAAGTTCCAGAAGTCCGACATCAGCCAGGGATGCGGATACGAAGACAGCCCCGGCTCCCCACGCAGCTCATGCCGAAAGTTCCCTAACCGAGCCTCATCAAACCGTCCCTCCAGATAAGCCCGCGCATACACACCCGGCGAAGCATGCCCCTGGAAGTAAATAAAGTCACCCGGCTGCTCGCCATACTTCGCATGGAAGAAGTGGTTGAACCCAACCTCCAGCAGTGTAGCCAGCGACGAATACGTCGAGATATGCCCGCCAATCCCCGCATCCTTCTTGTTCTGACGATGCACCATCGCCATCGCATTCCAACGGATCAGCGCCTCCACCCGGCGCTCCAGGTTCCGGTCGCCCGGATACGGAACCTCGTCATGCTTCGGAATCGTGTTCCGGTACGGCGTCGTCAGCTCGTTCGGCGTCGGCACCCCGGCCTCGCGCGCCCGCACCCGAAGCGCATTCAGCAGCTCCGTCCCATTCTCCCAGTCCGCGGCAACGACGTCGTCAAACGCCTCAATCCACTCGGACATCTCTTCGGAAAAATCCACTTTGGCGGAAACCTCAGTCTTTGTCGTCATAAGCGTCGCGTATACCCCGATAACCTTCCCCTCTAAAGATAACTGCCCGGCGCGAAAACGTCACCTTCGCGATAAACCGCCCCACCTTTAACGCAATCCCGGATTGGCCCGATGGTAAACAACAAGCCCATAAATCAAAATCGCCGCAACCAACCCCAGCAGTATCCGCCGCAGCACACCCCCATCCCACCACGCGAACAGCAGATACCCCAAACCGTACACCACCCCTACCGCCAGCACCGCACAGACGATCACCACAATCGAAGCAAAGATGGCATACCTCCCCTCAAATCACACCTAACCCAAAAACGTCACCCCGAGCCACCAATCCTTGTCATCCTTCCGCGCAGCGGGAGAACCTGCTTTTGCTTCCCACCCCCCAAAAAACTGTCATCCTGAGCGGAGCGCAAAGCGCGCAGTCGAAAAACCTGCGGTTGTTCTTGCCGTTGCCTGTTCTCCACCAACCCTACAAAAACCCTGTCATCCTGAGCGAAGCCGAAGGACCTGCATTCGCCCTGCCCCTAGGTCGAATAATCCGCATTAATCCGCACATACTCCGCCGTCAAATCACACGTCAAAAACACACACTCCTCCTCACCCACTCCCAAATCCATCGCAATCGTGTACTCCCGACCCAGCATCAGCTCATGCACCGCCGTCTCATCGAACGCCGCCGCCCGCATCCCCCCCTCAAACACCGGCAGGCCGCCAATCGTCACCGTCACAAACGCCGGGTCGAACTCCACCCCGCTATACCCCGCCGCTGCCAACAGCCGGCCCCAGTTCGGGTCCGCGCTCGACCAGGCCGTCTTGCACAGCGGTGAGTGCGCAATCGCCTTCGCCACCACCTTCGCCTCTGCCTTCGTCCGAGCTCCGCTAATCCGCAGCGTCACCACATGCCCCACACCCTCGCCGTCATCCACAATCTGGTGCGCCAGCGAGTCGCAGACCAGCTTCAGCCCATTCGCAAACGACTCCGCCACCGTCCCATCCAGCGCAACCCCACTCGCTCCACTCGCCACCAGCAACACCGTATCGTTCGTCGACGTATCCCCATCGATCGAGATCGAGTTGAAGCTCCCCTCCACCGTCGGCTCCATCACCGCGCGCAACTGCTCCGCCTTCGCCACCACATCCGTAAACAGATAAACCAGCATCGTCGCATGCGGAGGACCCATCTGTGGATGAATCATCCCCGCTCCCTTCGCCACCCCGAAGATCCGCACCTCCGTACCCTCGACCTCGATCACCGCCCGAGCCACCTTCATCTTCGTATCGGTCGTCATGATCGCCCGCGCAAACAACTCCGCATGCTCGGACGTCTCCCCCAGCACCGCCTTCACCGACGGCATCGCCGCCACCACCTTCTCTGTCGGAAACGGCACCCCAATAATCCCCGTCGAGGAAGGGAAGACCTCATCGAAGATGCACCCAAACGCCTCCGCTGCCGCCACGCACGTCCGCTCGCAGGCGTCGATCCCCGCCGCTCCCGTCGCGCAGTTCGCATTGCCCGCGTTCACCAGCACCGCCGACACCCGACCACCCGTAGCCGCCAGATGCCGCCGCCCCACCGTCACCGGAGCCGCCACTACCTGATTCCGCGTAAACATAGCCGCCCCAACCGCACCCTTCGGAGCCATCGCCACCGCTACATCCAAATTCCCACTGGCCTTGATCCCAGCCTTAACAGCACCCCAAACAAACCCCAACGGCAACGTCACATCATTCTCCATACCTTCTAATTTACCAAGTCCATCACCACCACCCCACCATGCTGGGTGCCCCATCTTCGCGACAGCTTCATCGTCGCTAAGGTGGGCATCGCGCAAAGCGCGACCGCTCTCCTTCACATTCCCACCAAAAACTGTCATCCTGAGCGACCGCAAAGCGCGAGTCGAAGGACCTGCATTTGCTTTTGCCGTTGTCTGTTCTTCTCCCCACTCACCCAAAAACTGTCATCCTGAGCGAAGTCGAAGGACCTGCGGTTGCCTTTGCTGTTGCTTGTTCTAACCCTCACCTGTTCTTAAAAACCAACCCATACTATCCTCAACTCATGCTCCTCGAATCCCTCCGCACCGCCGTCCTCGAAGCCAACCTCGAACTCGTCCGCCGCGGACTCGTCCTCTACACCTTCGGCAACGCCTCAGGAGTAGACCGCGAGCGGGGCCTCGTCGTCATCAAGCCCTCCGGCGTCGACTACGACGACCTCCGCCCCGAGCACATGGTCGTCACCGACCTCCACGGCAAGCGCGTCGACGGCACCCTCAACCCCTCCTCCGACCTCGACACCCACACCCTCCTCTACCGCGCCTTCCCCGCCATCGGCGCCGTCGTCCACACCCACTCCGAGTTCGCCACTAGCTTCGCCCAGTCCGGCATCCCCATCCCGCCCCTCGGCACCACCCACGCCGACTACTTCTACGGCCCCGTCCCCTGCACCCCGGACCTCACCGACGAAGCCATCCAGAGCCGCTACGTCCACAACACCGGCCAGGCCATCGTCGATCACTTCGTGACCAACAACATAGACCCCATGGCCGTCCCCGCCGTCCTCGTCTCCGGTCACGCCCCCTTCGCCTGGGGCAAAGACCCCCACGACGCCGCCCACAACGCCGTCGTCCTCGAAGCCGTAGCCAAAATGGCCTACAAAACCCTCACCCTAACCCCCGGCCACAAAGGCGTCTCCCAAGCCCTCCTCGACCGCCACTACTTCCGCAAACACGGAGCCACCGCCACCTACGGTCAATAACCAACTGACGTTAGATGCTGCTGGAAAAATCGCCGCTTTGAAGGGGCGGGACTTCAGTCTCGCCGTAAGTTTTCCGCTGGCCACACAGCTAAAGCCGCGCCCCTTCAAAGGCAAGACGTAATCAGAGCTTTCCTAGAGGCCGGTGCTGAGGCGGGTGCGGGGGTCGAGGAGGTCGCGGAGGGCGTCGCCGATGAAGTTGAAGGAGAGGACGGCGAGCATGACGGCTGTGGCGGGGAAGATGACGAGGTGTGGAGAGTCGAAGAGGTGGGAGCGGGCGTCGTTGAGCATGGCTCCCCAGCTTGCGGAGGGTGCGGGGATGCCGAGGCCGAGGAAGCTGAGGGTGGCTTCGGCGAGGACGGCTCCGGCCATGCCGACGGCTGCCTGGACGATGAGGGGCTGGAGGATGTTGGGAAGGATGTGGCGACAGATGACGCGGAGGTCGGAGGCTCCGAGGGCGCGGGCGGCTTCGACGAACTCGCGCTCTTTGATGGCCATGACCTGGGCGCGGACGAGGCGGGCGTAGTTGACCCAGTTGGAGATGGCGAGGGCGAGGATGAGGTTGAGCAGGCCAGGGCCTAGGAAGGCGACGAAGGCGATGGCGAGCAGGATGCCGGGAAGGGCGAGGAAGGCGTTGCTGACGTAGACGTTGAGGATGGTGTCGGTCCACCCGCCGTAGAAGCCGGAGAGGCAGCCGGCGATGAGTCCGGCGGCGAGGGAGAGGCTGACGACGCTGATGGAGACGATGAGGGAGATGCGGGCTCCGTAGAGGGTGCGGGAGAGGATGTCGCGGCCGAGCTCGTCGGTGCCGAACCAGTGGGCGGCGGAGGGGCTGAGGAGACGGCCGTCGAGGTCGAGCTGGGCGGGGTTCTGCGGGGCGAGCAGCGGCGCGAAGAGGGCGCAGAGGATGAAGCCGGTGAGCAGGAGGACTCCGAGGGCGGCGAGGGGCTGCTGCTTGAGTCGGTGGGTGGTGGAGAGGAGGCTCATCTTCCTTCAGCATGGCCTTATTGATGGCTTGAACGCAAATGGGAATTTTGGACTGAGAATCTGGGGCTATATCGACGGTAGAATGGGTGGATGGCCGGAAGCAGCTTTTGCGTCGCTGAGGAATAGTGTGCGGATTCTGATTTATGGGTTGAACTATGCGCCGGAGCTGACGGGGATCGGCAAGTACACGGGCGAGATGGCCTCGTGGCTGAGTGCGCGTGGCCATGATGTGCATGTGGTGGCTGCGCCTCCGTATTATCCGGCGTGGCGGATCCGCGAGGATTATCGTGGGACGCTGTATCGGACGGAGCGGGTGCAGGGACAGCCTGTGGTGTATCGGACGCCGCTGTATGTTCCGGACGTGCCGAGCGGCGTGAAGCGGATGGCGCATCTCTTTTCGTTTATGGTGGGGAGTCTTCCGGTGATGTTGCGGGAGATGTTCTGGCAGCCGGAGGTGGTGTTTACGGTGGAGCCGACGTTTTTTGGGGCTCCACTGGCGCTGCTGGTGGCGGCTGGGGCTGGGGCTTCATCGTGGCTGCATGTGCAGGACTTCGAGGTGGATGCGGCGTTCGATCTTGGGCTGCTGCCGGCGAAGGGGCCGGTGCATGCGCTGGCGCTGTGGCTGGAGAAGAGCTTTACGAGCGCGTTTTCGTGCGTGTCGAGCATCTCGGTGAAGATGGTGGAGCGCACGCGGTTGAAGGGGGTTCCAGCGGAGCGGGCGGTGCTGTTTCCGAATTGGGTGGATGTGGAGGCGATTCATCCGCAGAAGGCGGAGGGGAACAACTTTCGGGCGGAGCTTGGGTTGGAGGGGAAGATTCTGCTGCTGTACTCGGGGAACATGGGGAACAAGCAAGGGTTGGAGCTACTGGCTCCTCTGGCGCGTTTTTTTGAAGACGATGCGCGGGTTCACTTCCTGTTCTGTGGAGATGGGGCGTTCCGGCCGCAGCTCGAGGCATTGGTTGGACACCACCCGAATGTGACTCTGCTTCCTTTGCAGCCTCTGGAGCGGCTGAACGAGCTTTTGAATGCGGCGGATATTCATCTGTTGCCGCAGCGTGCCGGGGCGGCGGACCTGGTGATGCCGTCGAAGCTGACGGGAATGTTGTCGAGTGGGCGGCCGGTGATTGCGACGGCGGATGCCGGGACGCAGGTGGCGCATGTGGTGGAGGGTTGTGGTCTGGTGGTGCCGGCAGAGGATGAGGATGCGCTGCATGCTGCGGTTTCAAAGCTGATTGAGGATGAGCCGCTGCGGCTGCGGTTGGGCGAGGCGGCGCGGCGTTATGCAGTAGAACATCTGGGGAAGGAAGAGGTGCTGTTGCAACTGGAGCGCGATCTGGAAGCTCTGGTAAGTGACTGCATCAAGTAGACTTCAAGTAAGGCAAACAGTGATGGAGGATAAAGGTTTGAAGAAGGCGCTTATTACAGGAGTTACCGGTCAGGATGGGGCCTATCTGGCGGAGTTTTTGCTGAAGAAGGGGTATGAGGTTCACGGCATCAAGCGCCGGAGCTCGCTCTTCAACACGGCACGTATCGACCATCTCTATGAGGACCCGCATCTTCCTTCGCCTCACTTCATTCTTCATTACGGAGACCTGACGGACAGCTCTTCGCTGATCCACATTGTGCAGAAGGTGCAGCCGGACGAGATCTACAACCTGGGCGCGCAGTCGCATGTGCAGGTGTCGTTCGAACAGCCGGAGTATACGGCGGATGCGGATGCGCTGGGGCCGCTGCGTTTGCTGGAGGCGATTCGGATTCTGGGGCTCGAGAAAAAGACGCGATTCTACCAGGCGAGCACGTCGGAGCTGTATGGACTGGTGCAGGAGATTCCGCAGCGGGAGACGACGCCGTTCTATCCGCGGAGTCCGTATGCGGTGGCGAAGATGTATGCGTACTGGATCGTGGTGAACTATCGCGAGGCCTATGGGATGTATGCGTGTAACGGGATTCTGTTCAACCATGAGTCACCGCTGCGGGGCGAGACGTTTGTGACGCGCAAGATTACGCGCGGGTTAGCACGCATCAAGGTGGGTTTGCAGAAGCAGCTCTTTCTTGGAAATCTGGATGCGAAACGCGACTGGGGTCATGCACGCGACTACATCGAGATGCAGTGGCTGATGTTGCAGCAGGAGAAGCCGCAGGACTTCGTGATTGCGACGGGAGAGCAGTTCAGCGTGCGTGAGTTTGTGCAGCGATGCGCGACTTTGCTGGAGCTGGAGCTGACGTGGCAGGGAACGGGGCTTGAGGAGAAGGCTATCGATAAGGATGGCAATGTTGTGGTGGCGGTCGATCCGCGGTACTTCCGTCCGACTGAGGTGGAGACGCTGCTTGGTGATCCGTCGAAGGCGAAGCGGGAGCTTGGCTGGGTGCCGCGCACGAGCTTTGATGGCCTGGTGAAGGAGATGGTCGAGGCTGACCTGAACACGGCGAAGCGCGATGCGCTTGCGGTAGCGCATGGCTTCGATGCGTTTACTGTTCGAGAGACCTAGGCAACGAGAGATGACGATGAACTTCATGAAGAGTGACGCCCGTATTTATATCGCCGGTCATCGGGGGCTGGTAGGTTCGGCGATCCATCGTTCGCTGGAGGAGCAGGGGTTTACGCAGGTCATCACGCGGACGCACCGCGAGCTTGACCTGCTGGACCGGGCGGCGGTGGAGGCGTTTTTCGCTGCGGAGAGACCGGAGTTTGTGTTTCTTGCGGCAGCGAAGGTTGGTGGGATCCTGGCGAACAATACCTATCCTGCCGACTTCATCCGCGACAATCTGGTGATCCAGACGAACGTGATTGAGGCGAGCCGGATCAACGAGGTGAAGCGGCTGTTGTTCCTTGGATCGAGCTGCATCTATCCGAAGCTTTGTTCGCAGCCGATCAAGGAAGAGTATTTGCTGACTGGGCCGCTGGAGCCGACGAACCGTCCGTATGCGATTGCGAAGATTGCGGGGATCGAGCAGTGCTGGTCGTACAACCGCCAGTATGGGACGCAGTATCTGGCGGCGATGCCGACGAATTTGTATGGTCCGGAAGATAACTTCGACCTGAACAACTCGCATGTGCTACCGGCGCTGATTCGCAAGACGGCAGAGGCGAAGAAGGCAGGCGAGAAACAGATGACGGTGTGGGGCACAGGGACGCCGCGACGGGAGCTGATGTACTCAGACGATCTGGCGCAGGGGTGCACCTTCCTGATGAACCTGGATGAGGCGCGTTTTCAATCGCTGCTGGTGGAGGATGCTCCGCCGCTGATCAATATCGGTACGGGCGAGGATGTCACGATTCGCGAGTTGGCGGAGACGGTGGCGCGGGTGCTGGAGTTCGATGGCGAACTGGTGTTCGATACGACGAAGCCGGATGGGACGCCGCGCAAGCTGATGGATGTTGGGCGGCTGCATCGGCTTGGATGGCATCACACGACGAGTCTGGAGCAGGGAATTCGACTTACGTGGGAGGCTGTCCGGTCGCAACTGACGGCGTGATTGCGCGACTCCCTGAAGGTTCCAGAGTTAAACAAAGCATGAGGAAGTTTTTGCTTATTCCGGGAGTGGTGTTGCTGGCGTTGTTGACGGCCTTGTGTGCCCGGGCGCAATTAGCTCCGCCATCGTTATCGGTTGCAGAGCAGTATTTATTTTCGGCGATCAATCAGGAGCGTGCCGACCGTCATCTTGCGCCGGTGCGATTGGATGCGGCGTTGACCCAGGCGGCGGTCTTTCATGCGCAACAGATGGTGGCGCATGGGACGATCTCGCATCGTTTTGCGGATGAGCCGGAGTTGTCGGCTCGGGGGGCAGCGGCAGGCGCGCACTTCGAGTTGATTACGGAGAATGTGGCAGAGGGAGCCACCGCGGTGAGCGTGCAGGATGCGTGGATGCGTTCGCCGGGGCACCGGGCGAATATTCTGGATGCGGCTGTCGATGCGGTGGGGATTTCGGTGCTGACACGGGATGGCGTGCTTTATGCGGTGGAAGATTTTCAGCGAACGGTTCAGAGCTTGACGTTGGAGCAGCAGGAGGCAGCTGTAGGCTTGTTGCTGGATCAGGCTGGTCTGGAGCTGGTTCCGAGTGAGGATGCGCGTCGGACCTGCGCGATGAGCACAGGGTACGCGGGGGATGAACAGCCGGCGTTCGTGGTGCGCTATACGACGGCGAATCTTGCGCTGCTGCCTAGTCAGCTTACGAAGCGGTTGGGAGCAGGGAAGGACCATCGCGTTGCTGTAGGGGCTTGCGCTCCTGCGAGAGGCGGCTCCTTTAGTACGTATAGTATTGCGGTCGTTCTCTATCCTTAGCGTGGTTATGCTGCTCCGATGGTGGTGAGTTCTTCCTGGGGGGTGGGTGCCGGTCTTCAGCACGGCTTTCATGTGCGCGATGATGGTTTCGAAGATCTCGGGCCGATGGGCCATGGTACGAAACATGTTGGGGACGTTGCTGCAGCCGCGCAAATAGCGCTCGTAGATGGTGCTGCTTGAGGCGGAGACCTGATCGCGTTGCAGGCGGGAGATGAGGGACATGATGGGTGGTTCCTTTCGCGCTCCCGTTTGGAACCATACCTCTGTCGTTTTAAGGCGGCGGGACTTTGACCATGCCCTTATGATTTGCTATAACTGATGAGGGGCAAGACGCGTGCCAGTGCGCTCCACAACACACTCCTGAGTAGCTCAATGGCAGAGCATTCGGCTGTTAACCGAAGGGTTGTAGGTTCGAGTCCTACCTCAGGAGCCAGACTTATCAATAACTTAGCAGCTTGATGAACTCCCCAAAGCACACCAAAAACAGCATTTGGGGTGAAATTTGGGACGTAGCTATTTCGAAATGGGTGCCCTACCCATAGCAAGCCAGCTCAGTCCGATGCTCCGAGCGTAGTTGCCCTCTTGCCTTGAGCCCTGCGTCGCGGACCGCCTTCCTTGGCCCGCCATCCAACTTCGCCATGACGTGGGAGACAACATTGAACCGGGTCCCATGTTCCGTCAATTGGCACCAACCGCACACATAGCCGTTCCGCGTATATAGCAGGTAGATGGGGCGGTCGAACTCGTTCGTCCATTCCTTGGGAGACGCGATCGCTCTTTGATACGTATCGACAGTGATGATTGCCCGGACGGATCATGGATAGAGGAGGCGGTCTTTCCGTCCGACCACGGCGTTGCGATAACGGTTCCGTTGGAAGTGCATGTCGCTTGCAATGATAGCCGTATTCTCTGGAATGTTCGGCGACGCTCCGCTCGGAGGGAGAAGCCGCTCCGTTCTCCCGTAGAGGCGCCCTTCTGTAATCAGGACGGTAGAGTTCGGTCCATCCAGGGGCTCAAAGACGGGCGAATCGTACTCGGGAGGAGGGCAGGCATCGACCAGGGTCTCGGACCGCTTGCTATAGATGTGCGAAAGAGAAATGAGCGTCGAGACCCGCATTTCGTGCCTGCCGAGTTCGAGATTTGCCAGGTGACTGAACGAGGATGCGTAGCGGGGGCTGCCCCACGCCTTTGCCAGGAGTTTCGTCCGATCCCTGACCTCTCGAGGGAAATCGGCGGCGATCATCATCCGTTCACCGATCCATCGTCTTTCTCGGGGCAATGATCCGGAGACAGAACTGGCATTGGTTTCTGATGGGCATCGAGTCTAAAGTGTTAGTGATCATGGAGAGCATGGCGAATCCCTCACCCCGACGCAATGGCCTCCGCAGAAGAGTCGCGCTTCTTGCCGGGTTACTGGCTCTGGCGATAGGTTCTTTGAATCCTTTGCGCGGTCTGCAGTCCGTCGCCATTCCTGTGCCGCTGAACACAGCCGCGTCGGTCCTTTCGCTCACGAGCGAACAGGCTAAGCATGGCCCTACGACGCAACTTCAAGGCGTCGTAACCTTGCGAAATGGCGTCGGCCTGGTGATTCAGGACAGCACAGCGGGAATCTGGATCAACTTCCCACAGTCTGGACAATTTACTCTCGGCGATGAGGTGGAGGTTCACGGCAAAGTTGGGCCCGGGCAATACTCGCCTGAGATCTGGGCAACATCTGCTAAAAAGATCGGGCATCGCGCATTGCCTCCCCCTAAGCACGTTAGCTTCAGACAACTGAGTTCAGGGGATGAAGACGCGCAATATGTAACTGTCGAGGGTGTAGTGCGCTCCATTCAATTGCCCATCAACACAAACCCAAGGGCACGGACTTGGTTCAAACTGGCGATGAAGGATGGGATTGTCGACGTCGCTCTGAGAGATACCTCTGGCCTCGCCACAGGCCTGCTTCTCGATGCAGAAGTGCGTATCAATGCAGTTGCCTTGTCGTCGAAAAATAGGGACCGACAACTGACTTCCGTCGTCCTGGACATGGCCGACCTGAGTCAAATGACTGTACTGAAGCCGACAGACGAAGATCCTTTTTCCAAACCTCTTGTTCCTGTGGGAGCGCTCATGCAGTACCGCTCAGGAACCAATTCGTATCATCGCGTGCGTGTCGCCGGAGTTGTGACCTACTACGATCCGGGCAAGCGTCTCATCCTGCAAGATGGTGAAAAGGCAATTCTGGTGATGACCGATCCTGTCATCCCCATCGAATTGGGAGACAGAATCGAGGTTTCGGGGTTTCCAGCTCTTGAAGCCTCCGGTCCATTTCTAGAGGATGCTGTGTTGCGGTTCACGTCCCATGGATCGCCACCTCTTCCAACGAAGACTCAGGTTGCCGATATTCTGTCCGGCGCCTCGCGATACCGCCTTGTGACCGTCCAAGGCCACATCGTTCGCAGCGTTGAAGAACCGTGGGGAGTCGAATTGCTCGTGCAAGGGAACACAGGTCTTCTTCCGGTAGAACTACAGAAGTCGCCGAAATCTTCTGAGGTTTTAAACCTGCGCGAGGGTACAGAGGTCGGCGTAACCGGTATTGGCATGGTCGATGTGGAAGGGAGATGGGATTACACGCCAAGCTGGCTGCACTGCAAACTGCTTCTCCGTTCGGTGAATGACCTGGAAGTGCTCGAATTGCCGTCATGGTGGACGACGAGTCACGTCGTCTACCTCGCGGGCCTGCTGATACTGGTGCTCGTGTGCCTTGTAATGTACAACCAAATCGCTCGCTGGAAGCTCCAGGTCGTGCTTCGCGAACGCGAACGGATGGCCCGCGACGTTCACGACAGTATGGCCCAGAGTTTCGCCGGTATTGGTTTTCAACTCCAGGCAATCGTGAAAGCGATTCCGGAAGGCATGCCCATTTTGTCGCAGGAGGTAGCTCTTGCTCGCGAACTGGTCCGCCACAGTCACAAGGAAGCCCGCCAAAGCTTTGCCCCAACTGATCCCGATGCCTGCCAAGAGATTGACCTGCTTAGCTCACTGGAAACCTCTGCACACCAGATGATAGATGGAGGCGCAATCGCAATCACGGTATCGTCCATCGGGAGCCCGCGAACAGCGGTGCAATCAGCAGGCAGTCCCAACATCCACACGTCATCTGTGTTCGCGAACTCTAGCACACTGGGCCAATCCAGCGTCAGTGCGCGGACGGGCGGTGTTCCGTCTGACTGATATCGAGCAAATGCTGCACGCAGATACGGAATCAGTAGCATGCGCCAGCCCAAGATCCCGCGGCAACGAGCCTCCAATTTCTGCCAGTTTGGAGAGAGTTCATTCGCATTGTTCTTCTTGCGATCCAACTGTTTCCATGATGGGTTGAAGATGTACCACCCGTTAATTATGGCAAGTGGTGAAGAGACAACGGTCTGCAAACGGCGAATGAACTCTTCCTCATTCTTGGCGTCCCTAACTTCAGGCACCATAGCAAACCGATAAAGCCGGAGTTGACTAGCTCTCGAACAAATTGACGATGATCGTAAAGATAGCTGTACAGCACGAAGGGATACGGGGCCTCGAGTGCTCCACTGGAACGAACTAACGAATATGTTTCCTGGCTTTGAACTAGAAACTGTTCCCAAAGAGTACGTTGATAGCGGAGACCGAAGAGGCTGTACATCTGTTCGCCGTCTACACCGGATGGGAACTGGCTCGGCTCAGCAAAGGACCAGCCCTCGGTAAAGTCAGAGTTGTCGCATTCATCGAGCTTGAATCCCGTAATACCAATGTCGATTAAATGCTTTCGGTGGTATTTGCCAAAGATCCGACGGGCCTGGGGTTCTGAAGATCAGGCACGAAACCGCCCCACACGGCTTTGTCGCCGGCGAGGTTATGCATTGGTTCAGGCTCGCTTGACTATGCTGTATCGCTCGACGCACTGCCGCTGTCGTTCGGGCGCTCCCGTGCAGTACTTGTCCCATAATGCCTCCCAGGATGGCAACTGGTCATAGCGTACTCCACCACTCTGTGGGACTAAACACCTAGAACTCGATCCTTGCTTGAAAGGCAATCATGCGCGGCGAACTATCTCCACCCAGACCGACGCCGAGTAGTCCGGTCGGTGGAGAGATCGTGCTTTCAAGCGTGCCGAATTTTGCCGGGACGTAGACTCCTGGAACTCCAGCCTCTACATTGCTGGGGAGTGCGAAGTTTGGATGATTGAATGCATTGAAGAATTGCGTATCAAAGCGTAAAGACACTGCCTCCGTGATCGGGAACTTCTTCGTTATATAGATGTCGGAATCGGTGAAGTGCGGTCCGCGCACTGTGTTGCGGCCTGCATTGCCGAACTGGCAGGTGGCTATAGAGTCGCCTCCTGTGCATGCGCCCGTTGTGGGATCAACGACAGAGACGAAGGCCTCAGGGTTCAGCCATTGTTTCGTTCCCGCCTGCGTGACGCCTGGATAGGGAGTCTTTCGGTAGAGCGGTACACCGGGAACTCTCCGTGCGAACTGAGGTCCACTGTTTTGAAAGACTCCGTTGTTGTTTGCTGTGTAGGGCTGACTCAGTACGGTGAAGGGAAGCCCAGTGTGAAAGAACGCTGTTTCAGAGTATGACCAACCGCCCAGGACTGCCCGCAGAAAGCTATGAGAAGAGAAAAATGGAATCTGGTATATCCCGAAGGCGCTGACATTATGACGCACATCGTAATCGCAGTCTCCGTATTGGTGGCTGAGTTCGCCGGGTAGTGGCGACAGAATGCCTTGAGTAGAGAAGGGAAGTAGGCCTCCATTGGAGACCTCGTCGAGGCAGTGACTGAAGGTATAGTTGCCTTTCAGCGTGAGGGATTTGAATTGTTGCGTCACGCTGGTTTGCAGGCCAGAGTAGACACTATTTGCATCGGTACGAAATTCATCGACACTGCCGAAGCGTTGGTCAATCGGCTGCTGATAAGGATATGGAGCAAAGCAACCCTTGCAGACTGTCTGATAGCCATTCAATTGGACCTGGTAGGGCTCATGCAAGCCGCGAGTGCCGACGTAGTCGACCCGCAACGAACCATGCGCGCCGATCTGCTGTTCTATTCCGAGGTTGTACTGGTAGTAATACGGCGTCTTGAGTGTTCCGCTAGGAAAGGTGTTCAGACTTACAGCCAGAGGACATGTCGCTGCACCTGTTGCAATGCCTGTGCATGGAGCTGCCCCCGCGCTAAATGTGGACTGAAAGTTTTGATTGGCGTTAGCAGTGGCATCGATAGCGCTATTGGTTACGCTCGGTGCAATGCCAATTCCTCCAACTTGTCCACCGATTCCGCCTACGAAGGTCGGTGAGTAGGGAGCATTGGTCGCAGCAAGGTCGGCGATCTGCGCTGGGATGATGTCATTGAAGACGCCAAAGCCGGTATGTATGACAACTCTCGGAGTAACTTGGTATGCCACCGAAACACGAGGTTGCCAAACAAATAACGGTGTAGCAGGGAAGAGACCACTTACCTGCGTCTGGATAACTTGATTGAGTGGTTGCGTTGTGTCGTGTGAGAGATCGAGGAACGATCCTGCGGGGCGCGCAAACAGGCGCTGTTCATTAGTAGGATTGGTGTTCCAAGTTGTCCGCATTCCGGCGGTGAGCGTTGTGCGTGCGTTGGGCTTATAGGTATCCATCGTGTATAGGTCAATATTGCCCGCCGCTACTCGTTCTTTCAACGAGACGGGGAACGTCTGGCTTGCTGTGTAGGCCGCGCCATAGGTGAACTGCGCAAGGTCGTTATAGATGACAGTAGGTACAGTTCCTTCACCGAGGTCGTAATCACTTACATCGATACGCCGCGTGTTGATGCCGAATTTGTAAGTATTCTTACCCTGGGTCCAGATCAAGTTATCGTTGATCTGCCACTGTGTAACCTTGCGTCCCTGCGGATAGGTGTTGTTATTGCCGCCCAGGGTAGTGAATGGTGCATTGGCACTCCCCGCTGTCAAAACAATAGGAAAGGCTTGTTTGACTTGTGCAAAGTCGTTCGGTTCAAAGATGCTTGCATACCAACTTGCGCCAGGATTGAATTGATTAACTAAGTTCGGAGTGAATAGATGGGTGTAACCCGCGACTAAGGTTCGTTGCGGTTGTGGCGAGTAAGAGTTGAAGATCGGGTTGATTGGGTCGGTATAAGCGGCTTGCAATCCTGTGTCTTGTTGAAAGCGATACCAGATGCTGTTGTTTGCATCGATCGTATGGTCGATCTTGAGCACTAAAAGATTTTCGCTGTCGCTGTTGGTTAGTGACACTTGCTGCTGATTTGCACAACCGCTTCCTGTAAAGAGACTTCCGCTTGTTTGTGTGCCTGAGAGAAGTGCCCCGCTTGCATCGAGGGGACAGGAGCTTACCGGAATGGGAGTGCCGCTTGTATTGCGATAGAGCTTGAACATCGACTGATAGAACGGGATCTCCTGCGGCTGCGCTGGGAGTGCAGTCGCAGTGATCGGGTCCGTTCCGCCAGTTGCGAGTTGTCCCAGTACGTATTGCTGATATGCAGGAGAGGGCACTACTGCTTGAGAGACCAAAGGCAGAGCAATTCGGATTCCCTCGTAGTGAGCAAAGAAGAACAGCTTGTCTTTTCGGATGGGGCCGCCGGCACTTACTCCAAATTCGTTGACGGTCGAGCGCGGCTTCTTGGCGGTGTTTCCTGGGGTGTCGTTCGCATGGAGAAAGTAGTCCTGTGCGTTCAGCAGAGACCCGTTCCAGATTTCGTAGATGTCACCATGGAACTTGTTGGTTCCTGACTTGGTGAAGTAGTTTACTTGCGATGCGCCATAGCGTCCCTGATCGACTGCGAAGGAGTTTGTGTTGATAGTTGCCTCTTGCACCGCATCGAGACCAATCACGAGATTAGTGGAGAGGCCGATGTTCAACCCAAGCCACGGATCGTTGGTGTCGTAGCCATCGAGAATGTAGCCATTTGATGTTGCAGGCAGGCCATTGAATTCGACGTTGCCGTAACCGCCAGCAGCCTTCGCGTCATTGGATGAGCCGGCTGTGTTCATCAGCGCGCCCTGGGCGAACTGCGCGAGATACGTCAGATCTTGTCCGGGGTTGGGAAGGCTCGCAATGGTCTTCGAGTCCAAAGTCGTTGTGGTGTTTGCGTTTTCGAGACTGAGCAATCCCTGTTGGGCGCTGACCTCAACGTTTTGCGATGCTGAAGAAGGACGGACACTGAAATTCAACGTGACGGTTTGTCCGACGGAGACTTCCGTGGGGAGCGAGGTTTGATCCGCGAATCCGTTTGCTGTCACCGTGACCGTATAGGTTCCGGGATTGACCTGAGAGAAGAGAAACCTCCCGTCAGCGTTTGTTTGGCCGGTGCGGGACGCCTTAGTATCGACGTTGGTTGAAGTCACATTTGCGTTAGACAGAACCGCTCCCGTAGCGTCTGCCACAGTTCCAACGATCGCGCTTGACGTGCCGCTTTGCGCCAGCAGAAACGCAGTATTAACCATGGTTAATACTGCAAAACAGATCAAAAAAAATCTGGCGACCCGAATTTGTGCCATGCGTGGTCTCCATTTGTCGTACTGTGTAAGTTCAGAAAAGCCCCATGGACGATTTCTTTGTGCTCGTTATGGATAAGGGGAATGTGGGCATATGCAGTTCCTCCGCGAAGAGGTTATTTGCAGTATGCCATAAATAATTAACCTTGGTTAATTATTTATTTTTTCCGACGTTCATTGGACGATTTGGGCTGTATCCAGACTCGTTCTGCTGCGGATTTTCCAATCGTGGCTGGGCCGTTTGGAGTCTGAATTCTCCAGGTATCGTCGTAGTTTCGCTCCAAAACCTTGATGGGAGCACGGGGGCCGATCCCAAGTCTATGCAGGAACTCCAGCAGCTTGGGATCGCGCTCATAAAGACTGGCCACGACATAGTCGGTGTGCTCTACCGCTTCAATCAGAGGAAGCAGGCCGCGGCGCTTTCTCTGTGCGGGCGCTTCAGGGAGAACTTCATTTCCGTGTGGACAGAGGCCCTGAGCTCCAAGTTTTTCGATGAGTTTCGCTTCGAATATCGGGGAGACAGCGTGCTCAAGGCGTTCTGCCTCGGCATGAATCTGATGCCACTCCATCCCAAAGACTTCAGAGAGCATGCGCTCAATCAAGTGATGTCGAAGGGCGGTGCGGTATGCCGCCTCCTTGCCCTTTGCTGTTAGGCGAAGACCACCGTCGGCCTTGCCATCGATATAACCATCCTGTTTGAGTTTTTTCACCGCCTTTGTCACGGCTGGCGGGGATACTTCCAGCCAATGGGCTAGGAAGGTCGGGATGACTGTGTGCCCCTCGCTCTCGGCTTCGAGAATAGCCTTGAGGTAATCCTCTTTGGAGATGGTGATTGCTTCCGGCATAACGACTAGTTAACCACGGTGAACTGAATTTGTCATCGTTATCTAAAAAGTGACCGCCTAGAACGCAAAGCGTACCCCTAACTCCACACGTCTTGCAGCTTCGGCGGCGATTGCCTGCCCTAGGTTCGGTGACGAAACGATGGTTCCAACCGCAGTGGCATTTGTATGGTTCAGCACGTTGGCGCTGCGAACATTAAAGGTCAGCGTCTTGGAGCGATCCGTATTTTTCGGATCGAGCTTGAAGACGCGGCTGAGGTTCGCATAGGTATGTAGGACGTCGGGCATGGAGCCAAGGTTGTGGGGAACATTACCGTTGACGGTGTTGGCGCTGAGTAGTCCGAAGCGTGTGCTGTAGACGCCAGTGCCTGGAGCGGAAGCATAGGATGGCCGGTCGTTGAAACTGCCATCTCCGTTCGCATCCGTTCCAGTAGTGATGTTGTAAGGGGCGCCTGTGTGCAGATAAAACTCTGCGCTGAGTTCGATCTTGCCCGGAAGCTTTAGATCGCTCTCGGCTAAAGCACCGCTTGATTGCCAGTCCGGCCGCGACGACTCTCCCTGGTTACTGTAACTGGATTGCGGTCGAGCTCCGGCATATCCGCCATCCGACTTGAAGTTCACTCCCCAATACCCTAGATTAAGGGTGAATCGCTTGTAGCCTTTCTGTTCGATCCCCGCCCAGAAGACCATTCCCCAGGTGTGAGCAGAGTTTTGGTATTCAAGGATATTTTCATTTGGTGTAAGCGGACGCGGCGCGAGTAGAGCTGTTATCGGATTGGGCGCGACACCATTGCTGCTGTTTACAAGTGGAGCGTTGATGTTGATGGATCGCGGGTCTACCCACCCGTCGCCCCATGTGAACCAGACTGAAGGATGCCAATGATGCGGCAGGTCATAATCTGCACCGCCCTGTAACTGGATAAAAGAGGTTTGTTCAAAGGAGCGCCGAAACTGCCACTTTGTGCCGACCTGAATCGATCCAGCAACCGGCGTCAGTGGACTGTTGTAGTTTGGAGAGTAAATCTGCGTCTCGTGCTGTCGGATACCGTCCAGGCGATAGACCTGGGTGGAATAGCTTGGTGTCACAGGCAAGCTGAAGATTCCGGCTCGTAGATGGATCACCCATGCTGATTTTTTATCAGGCGACCAGGCCAGGCCAAGTCGTGGTGCAAAGTTGGCAAAGCTGCTTGGGGCAGTCTGAAACGCATAGCGCAGCCCGGTTGCCATAGTGAGACGGGGCGCGAGTTTGAGTGTGTCCTCCGCGTACAAGGCCAGTCGCCATTGCGTGAATGGAACCAGCGGCGTTCCGCTTGTGAGTTGATACGTGGTCGGTGTACCACCGGGAAGATTGAAGAGCGCACGTCTGTACTGCTCCATCGCAGTAATCGTTGTCGTCTGGCCGGTCGGATTATTATTCGCATCGAGCGTTGGAGCGCTTCCGCCACCAAAAACATAGGCACCGTTGAAGGTGTCAGGATCATAGTTATGCACGAAGAGACCAAGTGACTGGGCGCCTACTTTGAAGGAGTGGATACCGTGTGTGATCATCACATCGTCATTTATTTCAAGATCACGCTCGCGGTCATTCAAGTTCTGGCTGGTGGCACCTCCACTGAGAAAGTATCCCGCGACTTGTAATGAGGGAGCCGTCGAAAGCGGCGTTTGTTCTGTACGCTTCCAGGTATAGCCGATGCGACTCTCATGTAACAGATTTGCGCTCAGGGTCGACACATTCGCCAGCCGCAGGTCATACTCGCTCACGAGACTGGAGTAACCTGCGTCGGCCAGCGTAAGGCCGCCAGCACCTTGATTGCCAAGATTGTTAACATTCGCCGAGTAGGAAAGCGTCGTGACATTTTTCGGAGTTATCTGCCAATCGCCGCGAGAAGAGGCAATCCAAAGCCTCTGCGGTGCTGAGACTGTCTGTTGCAATAGAGTCTGATTGCCGTTCGCGTCCATTGTCGTGGCGTTTACGACATTGAACTCATCAATATCACGTTTTTCAAGAGCGAGTGTAAAGCCGCTTTTCTTTTGAACGATTGGACCACTTAGTTCAAAGCCATAGCGACGTTTTCCAGCAGGGGTTGCAGTTACAGAGAATGGATCGGTTGCATTGAAGCTGCCGTCGCTGTCGGTAAGAAAGAGCGCTCCATGAAATAAGTCGGATCCGGGCTTGGTAGTAATCTCAATGCGGCCTCCCTCAGAGGAAGACCTTTCATATTCTGGCGAGAAGGGGTCTGGGTTCACGCGAATCGATGCGATGGTGTCTTTGGGGGGCATTGCACTTCCGTTCTGGAATCCATCGACGACGACTGTAGCTGATGAGGAGGAGCCGCCGCCGCTCGATGCGAGCAACTGAAGTTGCAACAGAAGGTCATCTGGATCATCGGGAAGCTGCTGTATTTCCTGAGTAGAGAGAGTTCTTGTCCCGGCGCCATTATCGGCGTCCATTGCGGTGGGGTCAGCAGTTACCACCACATTCGTTTCAACCTGAGCTACTGCCAACTTGAGATGGATCTGCGCGATATCTCCGGGCTGTTCATCGGTTTTGGCTGTGCCTGGATTAAACCCATCAGCTTGTACCGTGACCATCGTTGCACTGACGGGCACGCAGGGAAGTACGAATCGTCCCGCGGTATCTGTTGTCGTTTTTTCTCCGTCGGCCGTTTGAGCCAAGGCTTCAGCAATCGCTGCTCCTGTTGTATCTGTAACGGTGCCTTCAATACGAACGCCTGTTGTGCAAGGCTGTTGCGCGAAGCCTACGACCGGGCCGACTAAAGCCATCAGAATACCGGCTAGCTTGTATCGCTGATCTTCCATCGATTGATCGCCTCTGCACCACTCTCTCCGACGTAGAGAATCTAATCGAGTAGTTTGCAGGGGAGCGATAGAACCATGCAGCGAGGAAGTCTTCTTATGCAGCGAATGCTATGGACGGAATTCCACGTTTGATGAGCAAATGTTATTTGCGGCTTACGGCCAGAAGGTTCTGCCATCCGACTTTGCTCATCTTCAATCGATGCCCGCTCGACAGGGCAATCCAGCCTTCGTTCCGTCCCTCGCGGAGGATTTCACGGACATGGTCGATGTTCACGATCGCGGAGCGGTGGACGCGCACGAATTTTCTAGGATCGAGAGTATCCGCAAGCTGCTTGATTGTCTCGCGGAGCATGAATTTTTTTGTTCCGACGTGCAGACAAGAGTAGTAATCTGCGGCCTCAATCCACTCGATATCTTCGATAGAGACGAATGAGTCCTTCGTCCCATTGTGCACGAGCAGACGTTTGGGATGTTCTTCGCGCTTACTCGTCTCGCTCAAGACAGCTAACACCGATTTCAGTTGCTCCTGAGTGACCATCGCGGCCTGCGAAATGATCCGCTCCTTCACGCACAGGAGGGCAGACTGCAGTCGCTCCGGCTCAACCGGTTTGGTCAGGTAATCGAGCGCGTGAACCTCAAAGGCTTTGACTGCATAGTGATTGTGAGCCGTTACAAATACTGTGATGGGCATGTTCGCCTGGCCAACCTGCTCGATGATTTCGAATCCACTACTGCCCGGCATCTGTATATCGAGAAAGAGTACATCATATCGCTTCTCTTTCAGAGTAGCGACGACCTCCTTTCCGTTTCGACACTCACCACAGATCTCGATCTCCTCATCGCTAGACAAAAGGAACCGCAGCCGTTCACGTGCTAATGGCTCATCATCGGCGATCAAGACCTTCAGCTTCATTTAGCCGCGCTCGTATGGAATTTTAATCGCAACCTCGAAGCCGTCTGTCTCCAGAAGCTGCGCCGTCATGTCATATACGCCGGGATAAAAATGTGCGAGCCGATCCTTCGTATTACTTAATCCGATGCCGTGTCCTGGTTTGCTCTGAGCATTCGATCCCGGGCCGCTATCGTGTATCCGCAGATGCATGAAGTCTCCTTTACGGCGAGCAGAAACTTCGACTTTGCCCTCATGTTCGCAGTGTGCGATGCCATGTCGAATGGCATTCTCCACAATAGGTTGCAGTAGAAAACAAGGGACGAGCCCGTCCAATGCGCCGGGTTCGACCTTGAGTTCGATATGCAGACGATCAGCAAATCGGATTTGTTCGATGGCGAGGTAGTTCTCGATGATCTCCAACTCCTGCGAGAGTGGAACCTTCTCCGGCGTTGTCCGCTTGAGCGTGCTTTTGAGAATGGAGTTCAAATGCATGAGCATCTCGGCCGCTTCTTTCTGCCGTCCAAACTCAACCAGGGTCGTAATCGCATTCAAGGTGTTGAAGAGAAAATGTGGCTCCAACTGCATTTG
This sequence comes from Granulicella arctica, assembly GCF_013410065.1. Taxonomy (NCBI): domain Bacteria; kingdom Pseudomonadati; phylum Acidobacteriota; class Terriglobia; order Terriglobales; family Acidobacteriaceae; genus Granulicella; species Granulicella arctica. The sequence goes on along the minus strand of NZ_JACCCW010000002.1, from coordinate 1,549,535 downwards.
CAGCGCTCGTAGATGAGCCGCGGAAAGTTGCTTCTCCAGCTCCAACGCCTTCATTGCGTCACGTTGCGCGCGAACCTGAAACTGAACGATTCCTGTGATCCCGAAGATAAAACCGTAGATGAGTAGTTCCAGGCCGAAGCGGTTGATATTGAGAAGGCTTGTCCGTATAGAAAGGGCCATCGCATGTGTTCCCCAGTCAGCGATGGAAAATCCCAGGCTTCCCAAGAGCATGAGATGCGTGGCTCCAAGCACACAACTGAGGAGCAGATGGGTTGCAATGGATTTTGCCGAGAAGCCCAGAGCGGATGGTGCGCGTTGGCCAAGTCTCCAAAAGATGCTGCCGACACAGCCCCACCAACCCCAGAGCACAAAGCCATAGAGCAGCGAAGGAGGATAGGTGATGGAATGGCATTCCGCTGCAGTGGTCAGCGCCAGAGCGGATGAGATGAGCGCTATCGCCGCGATGCCGTTGAGACGGATCTTTGGTCGTGATGGCCTGGATGCAACGGATTCATGCGAAGTGAGAGTCGGAATATCTGTGAGTTTCGACATTGCTGTGATGGAATCCATTGGCGGGCGCCTCTTGTCGCTTTTGGTCTGTAGGACATTCAGTGTACTGATCTGGCTTGGTTCTTGCCTCTCCAATGTTCAGCATCATAGCGGTTTCAGCGAAAAATCCGACTATTCATTTGCTCTTGAGAGAGATTATTAGGGGCGGGTGTTGTTACTTGATTTGCTTTCTGCGATGCATCTCGGACGCGAAGTATGTTCTTTCCAAACCGTTATATAAGGTTTACACCAGCCTTTCGTAAAAGGCAGTTATTTGCAGGCAGACATGCAATTGCCGCGATGGAAGCCTAGATTGATGCAGGGAATGATGGCGAGCGAACTGTATATGAAGGCTCGGAAACGTTGTTCTAGGCGGCATAAAAGCGGTCGAACCAAGCAACAAGAGCGTCAGATAAGTCTTGAGATTGGCGTGAGCCTTGCTGCTGAGAAACCGGAAGCAAATTCAATGAACCTCATGATGCCACCTCTGAGCCGATGTCTTCCGCAATAGTCTTCCAGGCCAACCACGACTAGTGCCCCTCTTTGTTTTCCCGCAACTTTTCCAGGAGTGACTCTGGTTCCAATCATGCCTCACATTTATCGCGAGCTTGGCCTCGCAATTCGGGATACTGAATTCGCCTCCAAAGCGTTGTGCGCTTTTGTTCGATCAGTACAGGAAGTAGCAGCAAGCAGGAGAAAACGCTAATGGAGTCCAGCTGCGAGCCAGACCTGGACAAGTCTTAGCGTACATTTTTAACGTTTGGTGTAGCAACGCCTTGGGCGTGCTTCTAACCATCACTCAGCCCGCAGGGCCGCCATTGGGGTCACCCGCGTAGCGCTCCACCCTGGGCCCAATGCCGCTCCGAGCGCTGTTATCAGCAGTATTGCCGACACCAACGCCAGGCTTACTGGATCCGTCGGGCTCACGCCAACAAGCATGCTCTCCACCAACTGTGCCAAAGCCACGCTCAATGCCACACCAATCATAATTCCCATGCACGCCATCCTTGTCGCATGTCCTAGTACGGATCGCAGAATCGTACCACGCTCTGCACCAAACGCCATTCTCACTCCAAACTCAAACCTTCGCTGCGCCACCGAGTATGCTACTGTCCCGTACACACCCAGCATTGCGAGAAGCAGCCCCACTCCCGCAAACGACGAGATCAATACCGCGCGAAACCTCTCCGTCGATATCGATTTGTCGACCATTGCATCCATCGTCGTATACCGGCGCGCAATCAGCGGGTCTATCCGTGCAATCCTCTCATCTACCGCCCTCATCAGTGTCAGCGGAGTCACTTCCGTACGCAGCACCACATGAATTTGGTTCGCATAAAATGGATGCTGGGTCATGGGCATGTACAACGTCGCCCCCGGCTTCTCCGCTGGAGAGTCTTGCCGTACATCGCCTACCACGCCTACCACCATCATCCATTTGTCAGAGTCCAGCCCGCAACGAATTTGCTTTCCGACTGGATCAACATCGCCAAAGCTCCGACGTGCCAGCGACTCGCTGATCACTGCCACCATCTCGCTCTCATGGGTGTCCTCCGACTCAAAATCCCGTCCCTGTTTCAGCGGAATTCCCATCGTACTGAAGTATCCAGGGCTGGCCACGCTGAAGTTAGACCATGCGGGATGATCAGCATCTACCGGCAGCCCACCTCTCGTCTCGTAGTACCCGTTTGAACCGTAGATTCCTGTTGGCAACCCCATCACTCCTGCCACGCGCTCCACGCCAGGCAGCTGCCTCAATTGCGTAAATACTTCGTTGAAGTGCTGCACAGCCTTCCGCGTATCTGTCTCGCCCTGCACCGGAGCATCCGCATCCACTACCAGCATTTGCCGCGATTCATACCCCATGTCGCGAGCATTTAATGTCATCATCGTCCGCAGCAGTAGCCCCGCACCCACTGCCAGCACAAACGTCGCCGCCACCTCCGCCATGACTAGCGCGCCACGGAAAAGTCCCGAGCTCTGCCGATTCATGCCTCTCGAAGAATCGCTCTTGAGCGCCCCCGCCGGATCCTCTTTTGCGGCGCGCATCGCGGGCAACATGGCCGACAACACGGCAGCCATTACCGATAGCCCCAGCGCAAATCCCAATACCTGCAAATTCAAATGAATCTCGCTCGTCCTCGGCAGTTCCTGCGGAGCCATTGCCACCAGCACCTGCACCGTCGGAAACGCTAACAACACTCCCGTTGTGCCACCAATGATTGCTACGAGCATGCTTTCCAGAAACACCGGCTGCATCACTCTCCAGCGTGACGCGCCCAGCGCCCTACGTATCGCTAGCTCCCTTTGCCGCTCCATCGACCGCACGAGTTCCAAGTGCATCACGTTCACGCAAGCAATCAGCAGAATAAACCCCGCCGATGCCCAAAGAAACATCAGTGTCGGCCGCGAATCTCCCGTCACCGCCTCCTTCAGAGGCTGCACCTTCATTTCTTTGCCGCGGTTATCCTTCGCGTAAGCTGTTTGCAATCTGCCCGAGATCGTACTCAACTCAGCTTGTGCACTGGCGAAGTTCGCATCACCACGCAACAGCGCTACCGCCTTGTAGTTGAAAGCTGTTCGCGACTTTGACTCAGGCACCATTGGCGATGCCATCCAGACTTGCGTCCCGTCGGGAAAATCGAAAGCCGCTCCAAGCACGCCAACGATCTCCAGCGGCTCGCCCTCCACGCGCATCACCTGGCCCACCGCTGCTTGCGATGTGCCAAAGTTATCTTTCGCAAAATGCTCGCTCACCAGAACGGCATGTTTCGCATCTCCGTCGGTGTACAAACGTCCCGCCACCGGCTTTAGTCCGAACACTCGGGCAAAGTTCGCATCTGCAATCGTCACCACCGTGTACGCAGCATGATTTTTCAACTGCACCCCAAGACTGCCTACACTATACAAACTCACCGCCTCCAGAGTCTGGGCCAGCTCACGAACATCTGCCGCATCCGGTCCTGTCACACGCGGAACAGTCTTGCCCGTTTCGCCTCGGTGCGTCTGTAGAACCGCCAATCTCTCAGCATTTTTGTAGGGCAATAGAGCAAGCAGAACACGCTCCACGACGGTAAAGATCGCCGCGTTGGCCCCAATTCCCAGAGCGAGCGTTAGCACCGCCGTCACCGTAAACGCCGGATGTTTCCACAACTGTCGTGCCGCAAACCGCGAATCGTCCATGAAGAGCTTGACGCCATTTTCCCACCCATACTCGTTCGCCTGTTCGCGTGCAATTGCCATGCTACCGGCCTCTCTCCGTGCCGCCTTCTTCGCCTCGTCCGGAGAAAGTCCGCGCTCTCTCCAGTCGGCCTCGGCCTCCTCGAAGTACTGTGCTACCTCATCGGCAACATCCTGCTCGCGCCGAGTTCTATGCCTCAGACCGCGCCACCCATGCCGTAGCTGCCGCCAAAGAGACATGCCGTTATCCCTCCATCTCGAGTAACCGCGCAATTGCAGCCGCCCGCCGCGTCCAGTCGGTTGTCTCCACCCTTAGCTGTTTCCGCCCCGTCGCCGTCAAGGTGTAGAACTTTGCCTTCCGCGAATTCTCTGTCTGGCACCACTCCGAGTCCAGCCATCCCGCACGTTCCAGCCGCTGTAGCGCCGTCAGCAGCGAGCCCGGGTTCACCTTGAATACACCATCCGAGATCTGCTCCACTCTCCGCGCGATCCCAAACCCATGCAGAGGCCGCAGACTCAACGTCTTCAAGATCAGCATGTCCAGCGTGCCTTGAATCACATCCGTGTTCGCATTCGTCATAGGTACTGACACTAGTCTTCTAGGGTATGATTGTCAAGATGTGACCGTCAAGATGAGTCGTTCATGGGCATTAGATCGAGTAATTGTGTTTGCTGTGCCAGTGGCGATGCATGGGCATCTCGCACTTAACGTCGGGCAGGACAGAGTCCGTCGTCGATACAGATAAGGCCGCTCTATATTCGGGAAGCATGGTTGCGCTCAAACTTCCCTGAGTCTTGCTCTCCAATGCACAAGAAGCCGATCCGGCCCAGTCAATCTATTCAGACCGTGCAGTTCGCTGCTGTGTTGGCTTGGTCGGCCATAGGATTGAACAGACGAAGGCGACGGTCAGCATTGGCTACCCTAGTTGCCTCAGTCTGTGGATTGATTTTAGTCACTCGTAACATATGGCCAACAATCTCTCATCGTTGCCCTAGGTTCTACGACTTAGTGAGGAAGAAGAAGCGAAGGAGGAAGAGGATAGCGACGAGGTAGAGCATCCAGTCCTGGCGGCGTGCCCGCCTCGTGACCAGTTGGAGTGCGGCGTAGCTGATGAGGCCGAAGCTGAGGCCGTTGGCGATGGAGTACGTCAGCGGGATGGTGATGAGGGTGAAGAAGGCGGGTATGGCGATGGTGGTCTCGTCCCACTCAATGGTATCGATGCTGGCGACCATCAGGGTGCCGACCAGAATGAGGGCTGGCGAGGTGGCGTAGGTGGGGCCCCCAACGAGGGGGGCGACGAAGAGGGAAGCGAGGAAGAGCAGGCCGGTGACGATGGCGGTGACGCCGGTGCGGCCTCCTGCCGCTACTCCGGCAGAGGACTCGATGTAACTGGTGACGGTGCTGGTTCCCGAGAGCGAGCCGACGATGGTGGCGTCAGCGAAGAATATACGGTTGAGCCGGGGGATCGTGTGATCTTTGGAGATGAGTCCAGCGCGCTAAGTGACAGCGACGAGCGTGCCGATGTTGTCGAAGAGATCGACGAAGAGGAAGGCGAAGACGATCTCGAAGGTTCCGATGTGCAGAACTCTCCGGGTGTTGAGGTGGAATGCGGCGGCACGGATCGCACCAAGATCGAAGGTGGTGGGATGCCAGTGGAGTTGATGGACGAGCAAGCCCGCGAGCATTGTTCCGAAGACGCCTATGGGCATGGAGGCTCGGACGCGCATCACTTGCAACACACAGATGAGCACGAGGCCGAAAAGGGCGAGGGCTGTTTGGAGTACGCGGAGGTTTCCGAGCGTCACGGTAGTAGCAACGCTTGGAATGATGATGCCTGCGTTGCGAAGCCCGATGAAGGCGATGAAGAGGCCAATGCCGCCGGCTACGGCTGCGTGAAGCTGGTGAGGGATTGCGGCGACGAGGCGTTGGCGCAATCCAGTAAAGGCGAGCAGGAGGAAGATAACTCCGGAGAGGAAAACGGCACCGAGGACGGTCTGCCTGGGAACTCCCATGCCTTTGACGACGGAGTAGGTGAAGTAGGAGTTGAGGTCCATGCCGGGAGCAAGAGCGAGCGGGTAGTTGGCGATGACTCCCATGAGGATGCTACCGAAGCCAGCGCAGATTCAGGTCGCGGTGGTGACGGTTGCGATGGGCATGCCCGTCTCGCTGAGGATCGCCGGGTTCACGAAGATGATTTAGGCCATTGTGATGAAGGTGGTGAGGCCAGCGAGGGTCTCTGTGCGCCAGTTAGTACGATCGGCAGCGAAATGGAAGTAGCGCTCGAGACGGGTGCGTAAGGGCAACGGGTCTTTTCCTCTTCGACTGGCGGATGATGAAATGGAATGATTCCAGAATAGCGTGACACGATACCAACGATTGCCTCTCTAACCGAGAGATCGCTATTGCTGAGGTTGTGAGAAATAATCCTGGTCGAAGCTATATCGGTCACGCGGCAACACCTTGCTGACATTGAGTCCCGGAAGCTTCAGCCCCAAACAATATGCATTTATCCCTATCCATAGGGAGAACTGACAGTATCGTGCTGTAGTGATACCCCCGCATACCCCTCTATTGACCCTACGATGTTATGCGATCAAGCATCACATGTAGCCTGGCGGGGAATCTTCCCTGCAACCGAAACCCGTATCATGGGTGGCATTACTCCGGGACACTCCTTCGTCCTGTCGTCGGACGATAAACTGAATTAATTCTGTCGGCTTGGAATTAATTGTGAGGATAGACGTTTCATGGTGCCTCCAGCTTGTCGCGTGCTCGTATTTCTGGTCTTGTCCTGCAGTCTCGCAGTCTCGCAGCCTTATCCCAAAAAACAATACACTGACCTGGAACGGCAGGCTACACGTGTGTTCAATCTAGCGAAGCGCAACCCGCTTGCACTTTATGGGTTTCTTTTGCGAATGCCCAAAGGGGCAGATCTGCATGTGCATCTGTCCGGCGGGATCTACGCAGAAACATTTTTGACAGAGGCGAAGGACGATAACCTCTGCATTAATGTCAGCAGCCTCAGTCTCGTAAAGAATGTCGGTATGACACAACATCTTCCCCAGAGGCCATTGTGTGAAAAGGGAGCTGTCCCGGCTGGAGTGGCGTTTCAGGACCAGAAACTCTACGACAGTATGTTGGATTCTCTTTCTATGCGTGGTTTTGTGCCATCAAACGGCTTAGCCGCTCACGACCAGTTCTTTGCTACATTTGACCGCTTCAACGAACTGGAAGCGAACCACCAGGGAGAATGGTTGGATGAACTCGCGAATCGTGCTGCGGCGCAGAACGAGCAATATCTAGAGATCATGCAAACGCCATCTTTTTCTAAGGCCGCCGAAATCGGCACGAGGCTCGGATGGCCCGGTGGTGTCAGTAGTAGCCGGAGCAGTGAGGAGTCGATCGTCGGAAGCTCGAAAGGTGAGTTGGATCGCTTGCGAGATCAACTCTTCGCTCATGGTCTCCGCGACGAGGTCGCTACGGACCGAAAGGAGCTTAATGAAGCCCTTGAAGTTAGGAATCGTATCGAACATTGTGGACAAAAAGACGCTCACCAAAGCTGTGCAGTCAAGATCCGTTATCTCTACCAGATACTTCGCAATAACACTCCCCAGCAGGTATTTGCTCAAACCCTGTTGGGGTTTGAAGTTGCCTCAGTGGAACCTAATGTCGTTGGCATCAATTTCGTGCAACCCGAAGACGCCTATTTTTCCATGAGCGAGTACAAAAGGCAGATGCGCATGCTTGATTATCTGCATTCTATCTATCCCAAAGTGCACATCAGCCTGCACGCCGGAGAACTGGCTCCGGGGCTTGTGCGCCCCGAAGGGTTGCGCTTTCATATACACGATGCTGTTGATGTAGGTCATGCAGAACGAATAGGCCATGGCGTAGATATTATGTACGAGGACGAGCCAAAGGCATTGCTCAAAGAGTTAGCCGCACGGCACGTACTGGTCGAGGTCAACCTGACCTCGAATGAGGTGATCCTTGGAGTTGCAGGACGGTCTCACCCGCTTCCTCTTTATATGGCTGCAAACGTTCCAATTGCGTTGTCCACGGACGATGAAGGGGTGTCCCGAACGAATCTAACCAACGAATATAAGCGAGCTGTGATTGAGTTCAATCTCACCTATCCGCAGTTGAAAGAGATAGTTAGAGCATCGATGGAACACAGCTTTGCGGCAGGACAAAGCCTTTGGGCGGTGCCTGATCGGCATTTTCGCGTGGTGAACGCTTGTGCAAAGCAACCGCTGGGAGTCGGTACTCCAAGCAAAGAGTGCGCGACGTTTTTGAATAGAAATGAAAAAGCGGCAGATGAGTGGGAGCTTGAACGGCGCTTTCATCTATTTGAAACCAAACTGCCTTGACCACAGATTGTTGTGCCTTCTCTCTATCATGCAGGCGTCTCTAACAAAGAGTATGGCGGATTACGAAGCGCATTCGCATTAGATAATGAGAATTTACGCTATTACAGTGGTTCAGTAGTAACACCCAGAACCCCAGTGATAGGCCAGCCGTGCTCACTGGTTAGGTGGCGAGCATCTGTGGCAACGGCAACACGATAAAATCACTGACCAAACCAAAGCTTGCGTTAGATAGACCCATTAGCCATATGGGTGCACGACATTTATGGACGGACACGACCTCAGTGTAATGGCAGTCGGTAATTGAATGGGATACGAAGGGGTATCAATACGGCGCGACACTTTCCAATAGCGGCACTTGCGAGATAAAAAGTCAGAATGAGCATCGTATGGAAGTTGTTATCGAGAAATGTAAGAAAGTGCGGCTGTGGTCGTTTGATCGACTGTGAAATTCGAATGGAGCGCTATCTGAACCTATCAGTGCGAACAGAATGGTTCCTCCTTTTCGTCGTTTGTGCGTTCATTGTCATGGGGGGCGAGCCTGTTTTTGCTCAAAACTCTGACGTATCCCTTATGGCAAGACTTAAGGAGTCAGAGCCTATTGTGTGTGCTCATCGTGCACGGATAAGCGAGAGTAACCCAGAGAACAGCCTGATCGAGATGAAGCGCAGTGTCGCTGTCGGCGTCACGATGCTCGAAATTGATTTGAGAGAAAGCGCTGACGGAGTGACCTTCGTCATTCACGATGGAACCCTTGACCGGACAACAGACGGTAGCGGCCCGATCTCAAAGCAGTCTGCTTCTCAACTCGAGGGGCACCACCTCAAGTATCCCGATGGGCGCACCTCGCACGAAGCTCTCCCTCGTTTTGTCGATGTATTGAAGTGGGCGAGGACGACCAACGTTTACCTTATGCTCGACCTCAAAGATGCCCCTCCTGAACATGTAATGGAGCAGGTCAATACGGCAGGAATGTCGTCGAGAGTGCTGCTTCTTACCTTTGATCCTAAGACTTTAGAAAGAGCACGATCCGCAGATCCCCTAGTTTTAATATCCGTCCTAACGGGAAAGGTAGAGGATATTCGTAAATGGGCGAACTCCGAAGACTCCAAACGACTTATCCTTTATGTCCCGCCGTCCGCAGGAACTGCCGTATTGGTAGCCGCGGACCGTGCTGGTATGCCGGTTTTTACTGACATGCTCGACCTTCACGACGATGTGGCCGCACATGTCTTGCTTGATCGCACAGAATCAGTGTCGCATCTCGTCAATATTCTTACGACCAACCAACCTCAGATCGTAATGCGAACTCTACTAAAGAAGGACGCTGTTCCAGCGAAGCAATAAAGGCGCTCCTTTATTGCTTATTTCTTGGGAGATGAAGTCGGTATAGGTTCCAATTGCCTGTCAACTCATGCACCACGGTACTTCCTACCAGCCATGCGCTCTCATAAGCAGTGGAGTTGATATAAGGAGCGGTGACACTTTCGAGGGCTGTCGATCCCGGCTTTTGCATACTGAAATTACTAGCCGTCCGCAGCACCATAAGGCGTTGGTAATCTACACGATTCATCCGCGAAAGCCGCTGAAAAGCTTCTGCTATAGCTGAATCTTCCATATTCGCCATAGCGAATCGGCCGCGCCCAGTGGTCCAAAGGTTGACCCAATCCTCTGCATATTTGGTTAGTGTCGTACCGTGCCAATACGTATCGGATGCATAGCTGTCTCCCTCCAGCACAAAGGGCGGCCTCGCCGCATTGGGATAGCTGGCCCAGGCTTGCCGATCGAGCTGCATTTCGTGGTTGTCTGGGATTTGAATATTCTTGGTAATTGAAAAGGCCCAGTGGGCAAGCTGTGCGTTCAATGTATACAGATTATTGGTCATTGGTGTTTTGGGCATAACGCCTGGCCGTGTGGCTCCAATCACGAAAAAGCCATAGGGCCAGGCGTGCGGAGTCTCCCGACTGTCGATCTCACGAGACACGTCGTTCACGACGAAACTCGCCCAGGCCGCAGAGCCGATGGATGCTACCCGGGGATCTACACCTGCCACACCGGCAACCAGAAAATAAGCATGACTGAGATCAAACCGAGGATCGAGCCCCAGGGCCATGATGGACGGACCCGCATTTGCCAGCGTCATGCCTGTGAGAATGGCGAGCACATCGTGCTTGCCATTTGCGCGAAGCGGATGGACTCCTCCAGGAAACGGTAGAGTTTCGTCCAGGTGCTCACGTTCGACCCAATACTGAAGCTCGCCGGCATCGTCACCGGTATCGGCACCTTCTTCAAAGGTTGTCACGATGACGACTTTGATCGGCCAGGGCTTTTTCTGTGCCTGCAACATGATGGGCAGAAAGAGGAGAGGAAAGATGAGAAAACGACGAAGAAACTTCAAGGGATATAGTCCTTCCTCAGGAGATGCCTGAGATGAATCAGTTACAAATAATTTATGGGCTCTTAGCGAGTCATATCGTAGCCATCAATCCGGGCAGAGTGTCGTGGGGTATCGATACCGATCAATACCAAGATCGTAGAGAAAATGATCCGAAAATAACGGCCAGCACTATGAAGCAGGATCAGAAATTATGGACTAAGTCTATTTCACTCATGCTCTCGTCTGCCTTTGTAAAGAGTACGGTCGCATCATCCGGAGACACGGAGAGCCCCAATTCCCAAGGCAGCAAGTCCCCCTGGAGATGGCCGACGGTTTCTACCAGTCCAGTTTTTGGATCGAATCGCTGTATAGCTTTCGTGAGATCTTGGTGATCTACGAAGTAAAGACCCTTGCGGGTGCTGGCGAAGTAACGGTCTACCCCAACCGTTTTGAGTGAAGGCACGACCTGATCTGTCTTTCCAGTTGTCGCGATCCTCCATATGCCCGGCTGGTCCGTTGTAAAGTAAACAAACTGGTTATCAGGAGATTCGAAAGCATCCCAGCACAGACGGTTGGTCAGCTTCGATACTGCGCCATCAGCAAGACTTAACTTCCAGCATCCTCGCGAGCCGTCCCGATTTGAGTTGAAATAAATGGACCGTCCGTCATTGGACCAATTGGGAGAGCGATCATCGAAACGATCCTTTAAAAAGCGGGAGACTGAGCCGCTCTCTGAATCCACGACGAACAGTTGTTTATTTTGATCTACAAGAGCATAGAAAGCGATTTGCTTCCCGTCTGGCGACCACCGAGGTCCTCCGGGAGAGAGGTCGTCTGCGTGTGTCAGTTGTCTTGCGTTGCTTCCATCTCGTGCTGCAGTCCAGAGGTGAAGGTCGCCGCTTCGGTCAGACAGGAACACAACCCGTTGTCCATCGGGAGAATATTGAGGGCTTCCGCTTCTCCGTGTTGAATTTGACCATGGAATTGGCGTGGCCAAGCCAACTCCATGGCGGTTGATCGATAGCTGCCAAATATTCGTGTTTAAGTTGGTCTCTGTGTATAGCAGAGAACGTCCATCGGGACTGATTGCGGGTTCCGTTAGATCTTTGCCGCTCGTTTGAACCTCAATAGGCTCGCCACCTCGTTTGGAAAGTTTCCACAGGCGATGCTCTCCCGAGCGATTGGAAGCAAATATCAGATTGTTGCCATCGGGAGTCCAGGTGAGACCTTGAATATCACGACGTTCGAAGCTGAGACGGGTCAGTGGCCCGCCATTAAATGATGTCACGAAGACATCATCTGATCCGCTGCTTGTGTACCGAACAAAGGCGACCGATGAGCCATCCGGCGAGACTGCAGGAAAAATATCTTCCGAGGTGCCTTCTGGCGTTGTCAATCTTCGCCTATCCCCATGTGCGAGAGACCATACGTAAAGGCCGAATCCCTTCCCATCCTGGTCATCTGTCACAATAAGAGAACGCCCATCACGACTCCAGGCGGGACCAGGTGCATAGGTGGAGACCGATGGTCCAGCCGTCCAAAGATTAACAGGCGTGTGGATTGACCCGAGGACACTCTCCGACGAACCGTAGACTGGTTTTACGACGATCTCTGACGTGTTCTGCGAAATCCGCAGAAAGGCGATGTCACGGTCATCCGGTGACCAGGCTGGTCTGATACTAAAGTCGGTCCCGTGTGTAAAAGCTTTCTTCTCTGTTCCGTCGATATCCGAGATGTAGAGATTCGGTGCCATAGTCCCGTCAGACCAGACAAGCACAAAATGGTGATTGTCGGAGGAGAACGACGCCTGCCTGTTACGGCCTAAGGCGGTGGCGACCGGCTGAATCTGCATTGCGTGGCTGGGATTGCGCTTGGCAATCCATAGCCAAAGAAATCCGCTTACGAGTGCGAAAACGACACCGAACAGTGTGACAAAATGCCAAGGTCCATATACGTTACGACGACGAATGAAGGGTTCGATCTGAGGAGCGGTCACTACTTCAATGGGTGGGGACGGGACAACTTCTTCGTTTGTAGGGATTTCTGGTTCTAATTCAATAATTTGCGGCTTGTATGAGCCTTTCGGTATCTCAATACGAAGGGAAGAACGGCTTCCAGGGCCATCGTAATATGCCGCCAGTTTGGCGCGGAGTCTCCCTGCCTGCACCCGCACAATTGGATCGAGCTTCGGATCGTAAGAGGCGTCTCTTCCGAAAACCGCTACGGCTAGATAGGTTTCCTTCAGAGAATCAGTTTCACCGGTTAGCGCTGCCTTGACGATGAAGTGGAGCAGGGCAGAGGCTCGATTGGAATCTTTGAAAAGTGCACTGGCCAAGATAGATTCCAGCTCTGCCTCTATGTATGCTCGGTCAATCTGAAAGTCCTTCATCAAATTTGCCACAGTGTCCATCTTCCAATCAGCAACAGATCCTTTGGAACCGGTGTAACCCATTTCCCTCAGCCAGGAGCGAGAAGAAGTGAACAAGACCGGTTCGCGCCAGATCGTCGCCCTTATGCCTCAATTTATAAGGTGATGCTGCAATCTTATACGGTGATACTGGCAAATCCAAAGCTCAAGGGAGCCACAAAACGGTGTTATGTCCGCCTAGGTGGCTATTTCAAGTTTGTATTGGTGGACTTGGCGGGCGTGTCTCTGAAATTTACCCTCTGTTTACTTGCTGTATGGGTATCGTAGGGGTAACGCTACCCAACTGCACTCCCTCAACCGATTTTTCCCGCGTACAACCCGAGTAGCCGCACAGACCTAAACTCTTACGCAGAATTGCTAATCCCAACGCAATCGTGGCACGTATGCCAGATTTCCGGGGACACAATTCGGTTTGCAGGGGTCCGTTTCACCCCAACTTGCCGTCCTTGGAGAGTACCGATATGCGTAAGTCATTGATTTTTTTCAGCATAGTTGCTCTTAGTCTCTTTGGTGCGATCGTGAACGCCCAGCAAACTCTTGGCTCACTCAATGGAGCCATCCTTGATGGAACGGGAGCTGCGGTCTCCGGGGTTGCCGTTACTGTGACTGACGCAGATATCAACGTCACACGAACGACGAAGACCCAGAACAACGGATTTTTTCAGATATTCAATCTCCCAATCGGAACCTACAAGGTGAAGGCAGCTCGAGACGGGTTTGACGCCTCCGAGTTGAGCGGAATTCAAGTCCAGGAAGCGCGTGCGACCACCCTCAATATCACATTGAAGGTGGGGCAGATTGCAACTTCGGTTGAGGTAACGGCTAACCCCATGCTCAACGCGACAGATGCTAGCAACGGATATACTCTGGACGCTGCGCAGATAGCGCTCACACCACTGGCTACCGGCAGCTTTACACAGTTGGCTGTGCTCTCCCCGGGCGTGAGCGCCGAGTTGCTGAGCAACCTCGACTCGAACTCCGGTTTGGGGAATCAACCCATCTGGGCCAATGGCCAGCGTGACACCTCGAATACCTTCCAGGTCAATGGCGTCGATGCAACCAACCTCTTCAATGGCAAGACCTCTAGCGGGTCAAACTCGCAACGATATGCCTTCAATATTGGTCAGACTGCTACTGTTGGTGGTGCATCGGGTGTAGGAACGTCGGTATTTGCTTCAAACGGCAACAGCCTGCCCTCTCCGCCGCCCGAGTTTCTACAGGAGATGCGCGTCAATACCTCGATGTACGACGCTCAACAGGGCGCAACCAGTGGAGCACAGATCGATGCCAACACGGCCAGCGGCACCAATCATTTCCATGGCCAGATGTACGGGTCCTTCGCGAACAACTCGATGAACGCCGCACCATTTTTCTTCAAACAGCAGTACCTCTTGGGGACTCAAGGCGTAGGTGCGTTTCCAAAATCCTTGGCTAATCCGGTTCTGCACCGCTGGACGACGGGTGGAACGCTGGGTGGCCCGCTCATGAAGGACAAGCTTTTTTTCTTCGTCGCTTATCAGCACCGCTATAACGGGGACCAGGCGACGGGTAGCTCACAGATGAATGTTCCGGCCGGTCTGACAGATGATCGCTCGACGGCAGGCTTGGAAACTGCGGTTGGAACCTCCAGTACTACTACGATTAGCCCGATTGCATCGGCACTGTTTAACGCCAAGCTGCCGAACGGTCAGTATCTGATCCCGTCGTCCCAGTCGTCCGCGACGTATCAATATGGAATTCCCAACGTAACATTGATTGGCACCTCGGTGTTGACCGCTGACCAGGCGACATCCTCGTTGGACTACGATGTGTCAAAGATAGATCGCTTGTCGATCAAGTATTTCTATCAGGCGGCACCTGTATCGAAACCGTATGGCCTGTCCCAGACGGGAGGTTTCCCCATGATGCAGAATAACGGGGCGCAGGTGGCAGCAATCGACAATACCATCACGATCGGTTCGCGTTTCAATTGGGAGCAGCGGTTGGGCTTCGACCGCATGGGGTCCTACAGCACCTACACTCAGACCCTTCCCGCCGATCCGACCTTGGGTGCAAACTACGGCGTCGGCACCGGATTTTCTGGCTATGCACCGGGCTTACTGCCAGGTCTCAAAATCGGGAACAATAGCGTCAAGGCACCTTCTCTTGCGGTTGGACCGTATAGCAGTTTTGCCAATACGGGCTACTTCCAGAACCGATTGAATCCTTCGACCAACGTAATTATCTCCATTGGCAAGCACACGATCGTTGCAGGAGGGGGTTACAGCTACACGCAGTTGAACATCGAGAACGACCTTCAGGGTCTCGCCCAGGTTCAGACCACGAGCTTTGCGAATTTCCTCAAGGGCAAGGTCCAGAGCTCCAATGTATTGGAGTCAATTGATCCTGTCAGCAATCGCAACGACTCGAATCGCTACTATCGCTCGAATGAGTTAGCTGGCTACGTCCAGGATAAATGGCAAGCTCTGTCTAACCTGAGCATCACGGCGGGTGTTCGTTACGACTACCATGGCGGTCTTACCGAAAAGTACGGCAACATGTTCAACTTCGACACGAACGCCTACTCCGTGACCGGAACCGCGGCCACGGGTTTCAATGTGAGCAATGCGGGGTTCGTGATTGCAGGCAACAATAAATACAATCCGACTCCCGGGACGAGTGACTCGACCCTCACTGGTCGCCAATGGGGTGTTTCACCGCGTGTGGGTTTTGCCTACTCGCCAAAGAAATATCAAGGCAAGTTCGTCATCAACGGGGGGGGCGGTATCTACTATGACCGTGGTGAACTCTTTACCTACCTGTCGCAGCCTGCCGGCAGTGGCGATGCTGGTCCGTTCGGGGCAACGGAATCCGCGCCTCTTGCCAGCTATGTTGTAGGCAATGGAAAAACGCTCAGCAATCCCTTGGGAACTGCTCTGACGAATTCGAGCTATGTGGCACCAAGCTCCGACCCGTCAACCATTACGAGAAAGCTTCAGAACACGTTGAATCGAATGACAGGTCAGAGTACGAGTTATGGCCGAAACTGCGGCGGTGTCGACAGCCAGGAAGGTTATACAGACTGCCCGAATTCGCTGGACCTAGGCGCATACGACAAGAACAATGTTCTGCCCTATACCATCAACTTCGCGCTGAACCTTCAGTGGCAGCCGAGAAACGATCTGTCCATCACGCTTGGTTACAGCGGCAACCGTGGTCGTCATTCTGTGATTCCCGTCCCGTTCAACGAGCCGGGTATCGCAACAGCGAACAATCCCATCCACGGCGAGACAAACACATACGGCTTTGAAGTGCTCAATCAAAACTCGATGAGCAATGGGATCGACTATGACCCAATCACAAGTGAGCCTTGGAACACCCAGGATGGCGGCAATACGGATTTCCGTGTCCCCTATGTCGGATTCAATCCCAATGCTGCAATGTTCAAAACCGTCGGTGTCTCTGCTTATGACGCGCTCGAGGCTCACGTAGAGAAGCGTCTCTCGCATCACTTCCAGGGCGGTGCCAGCTATACCTGGAGCCACGCGCTCGATGAGCAGAGCGATATCGGCCTCTTCTTCACTGGAAACAATCCCAATCATCTTCATGACTCGTATGCGTCCTCGGACTTCGATAGGACCCATACCTTTACCGGCAACTTTCAGGTTGAACTGCCGAATCTGGCAAAACCACATTCGTTACTGTCCACAGCAACGAACGACTGGACCCTTACGGGCATCGGTGTCATACAAAGCGGCGAGCCCTACTCGCTCTATGAATACTATGGTGCTGTCGGCAGCGCATACTTCGGTGATTTCCCTGAGCTGATGAATCCCGTGCTTCCCATCAAAAATCCATCTGAAGCGAAAAAGCAGGCACTCACCGGAAATCATGGAGATCTTCGCGGCACAGGTGGCGAGTACATTCCGGCCATCGATCCCAGCCAGATTGCGATCAACTACATAACCCCTGGCAATAAAGGTGTTCCAACAGCAGCTCAAGGAAGAGCCACGGACCCGGTCGACATCTACGAGACGGATTTTGCTCCTGAGAATCAGCGCAATATCTTCCGCCAAGCCATGCAGAAACGCTTGGACATCTCGTTCCGTAAGAGCTTGCGGGTACATGATCGCTTCACGTTGCAGTATGAGTTCAATATCTTCAACGTGACCAATACGACTAGCTTGGACGTTCCACGTGACGAGACACGCATACGTCAGAATGACGCGTGTTCTACTGCGGCAAACGATGCCGTTGCGGGAAACTGTGAGGCTGGGAATCTTAACTACGGTCAAATTGCGACAAGCAATAGACCCGGTGATCAACAAACTGCGTTGGATAATCTGGACCAGAAGCCTGCCCACAACGGGACGGGAAAGTCGATTACCGTTCCGACGACAATAAACGGTGTACCGAACAACGGGGCTAACTTCGGCTCAGTGACAGGAACCATCGGCGGAAACCGCGCGGTCACAATGGGGCTGCACATCGCGTTTTAGAAGAAGCCACTAACCTCAGCCTTTGTAAAAGGCACAGCGGGGTAGGCCGCCTCCTGCCCCGACTGTTGCTGTATCGATCGAAGATCACAAATTTTGCCGGCCCAATATTTGCAGGAGTTTCTTATGATTTGCCATGAACTATCAGACACAACCCAGCTAACGTCTATCCAATCAGAACCACCTACTACAAGACTTCCGCTAAATTGCACGTTTGACGCTGATGATTGGATGAAGCTTGCACGCCATTGGTACCCGGTAGCGCTATCGCGCGAAGTGACCGATGGCCCGGTGGCGACCAAGCTGCTGGATGAATTGTTGGTGATCTACCGTGTCGATGGCAAAGTGGTGGTGGCCAATGATCTTTGTCCGCATCGTGGTGTGCCACTCAGCAAAGGGAAGCATGACGGACAGGGAATTGCCTGTGCCTATCACGGCCTGCGTTTTGGCGCGGAAGGGCGTTGCAACAAGGTTCCCGCGCAACCCGATGCGGCAATTCCGCCGAAACTTCATTTGCGTACTTATCCTACTCGAGAGCACTATGGCTTGATCTGGACGTGTCTACGGCCTGACCTTACCACAATCGGAGCAGACATCCCATCGATGCCACATTGGGATGATCCTGGCTTCCAACAAATCACATGCCCGCCCATCGACATCTTTGGTTTTGCCGGCCGCCAAATAGAAGGCTTTTTAGATGTAGCGCACTTCGGCTTCGTGCACGCCGATACGTTTGGCGACTCGAACAATACAGTGGTTCCACCCTATAGGCCAATAGCAACCAAGAAGGGCTTCGAAGTCGAATACCGGAGTTCGGTAGGGAACTACCCGATTGGGGCGACAGAGCGCGGAAGTTCTGGCTTCGAATGGCTGAGGCATTTTCGAGTGCATCTACCATTCACCGCTACGCTTGTCGTGCATTTCCCGAACGAAGGTCGCCTTTCGATCATGAATGCTGCATCGCCAGTATCCGCTAAGGTGACTCGTCTGTTCGCGCCCATCGCTCGCAATTACGACACAGACCTTCCTGTACAAGATGTCTATGACTTCAACCTTAGGGTATTTGAAGAGGATAAGGCGATCGTGGAATCACAAAAGCCCGAGTGCCTTCCGCTCGACTCAAGAATGGAAGCGCATATTCTGGCCGATCGCAGTTCTATTGCTTACAGGCGTGGCTTGCGCGATATGGGCCTTAGTCGATTCTTTATCGCTTAGATCGCCGCTCTATCCCTAAAGTGGTTGTCGCAGATATCACGTTGACTGCCGGATCTTTTTGTTGTTCGAAGAAGCTATGCATGCAATCGTAAGGAGATTATTCGTGAATTCAACAGTTTTTACGCGTCGCCGCTTTCTGCGAGAAGCCGGTTCCGCACTCGCACTATCTCCAGCTTTGGCCAATGTAGTGCCTGCCTTCGCTATGGCATCTGCTACAGAAGGTTCAGCTCTTGCAGAGAGCGATCAGCAAATGCCGGCGTGGGAGCCGGGATTTCTGGACATTCATCACATCTCCACTGGGAGAGGGAACTGCGCGTTCCTCTTATGCCCGGATGGCACAACCATAATGATTGATGCGGGATCGAAGGTTCCGCAGGCATCGCCGAAGACTGCGAAGTACCTTATCGATGCAAAACCTAATGACTCGCTGCGTCCGGGGCAGTGGATCGCCCGATATGTGCAGCGTTGCATGGCACAAGCGCACCGGGAAGAGATCGACTGCTTTCTTCTGACGCACCTTCACGATGATCATATGGGCGAGATCCTTCCCGGAGACACATCGATCTCACCAATTTCAAAATATGGAAACTATCAGCTCGGCGGGCTTATGGATGTAGCGGAGGTGCTACCGGTGAAAAAAATCATCGACCGTGCCTATCCGGACTATAACTACCCATCTCCGCTCGATGATCCATACCAAAAAAATTATCGAGCATTTGTTCGATCCTTCGTGTCGCGTGGAGGATCTGCTGAACGATTCAAGCCTGGATCGGCAACACAGGTTAAGCTGTTACACCGTCCCGATCAATTTTCGACCTTTTCTATTCGCAATCTTGCCGCCAATGGTGAGGTATGGACGGGAGTTGCTGAAGAAACAAGAAGCATCTTCCCCAGCCTCGCCGATCTCAAACCGGTTGACTATCCGACGGAGAATAAGTGTTCGCTTGCCATACGCCTCAGCTATGGCAAGTTCGACTATTTCTCTTCTGGAGACATGGACCATGAGGTTCATTATGGTCGTCTCCCATGGGGAGACATAGAATCCCCTGTGGCCAGAGTCGCTGGCCCTGTCGATGTAGCAGTTGCCAATCACCATGGATGGCGCGATGCTTGCGGACCGGAATGGGTTTCGGCTCTGCGACCTCGCGTCTTTGTCATCCATGCATGGCATGCCTCCCACCCTACAATGGCAGCACTCGACAATATGCTGAGCACAGAACTGTACCCAGGGGAACGGGACGTCTTTTCTACAGCGATCAAGCCAGAGAGCAAAATCGCGGTCGGGCGTTTAGGCGAACTAAAAAGCGATAACGGTCACGTAGTCATCCGTGTCCATCCAGGTGGCGAGCAGTTCGAGATTTTCACAATCTCAAATGAAGATGAGACACAACGAGTCATTGCCAGACATGGCCCTTACTCCTGTACCTAGTAGCAGGCCAAGCAAGTGTCTAACCAGCCCACTTTCAAACCTTTTCTTACTGCACAATTGCGAGGAGCATAATCATGAAGCTTAGTCTTAGATATTTGTTGGCAATCGCCAGCATTATCCTCACCTCATCATTTCCTCTCTATGGCCAATGTCCCAGTGCGGCCATTACCACCGCTCGCGCCCAATCAGGCTCCAATTACAACTTGAATCACATCGCCACTGAATTCAAGAACCCCCACTCGGATCTAGCCCTGATCACCGCACATCGCGGTTACTGGGAGTATTGCCCGGAGAGCACGATCGAGGGCTTTCAAGCCGCTATCGACTACGGCATTGAAGAAGTGGAAATGGACGTTCGCGTTTCCGCACCAGGATCGGACTCCAACGGCAAGTCCTACCCCAACGGCGAAATTTTTCTGACCCACGATTGGGATCTGCGCGGGGAAGCCCCTGGCCCGCTCGGCGTGCAGGCCGATAATAACCTCTACACCCTCAAGCCATCTCAAATTGAGTCAAGAACCATGGTTGACCGGCATGGGATTGCTTCAATCGACAGCGCCGGCGAGGCAGTTACGATGCATTCGTTCACCGATCTGCTTACTTCCTACGTGGCGCGCGCAAAAGCACAGTCAGGCGCAATTCAGGCCTCGGGCGGCAACGTATGCGGCAACACCGATGGGGACGCGGCTCTCTTGGTTCGAGGTGCTTTTCTCATCCTGGATGTCAAGGGCGGTGAGAAGGATTGGAACAACCCGGTCTACGGGACCCCGATCCCGGGCATGGTGGGACAGTACGACACCATGCAGGAGGCATTCCGCGAACTGGGTGCCTTCGAATGCCAGAACAACATCGATCTCAGCCTTTCTATCGCTTTCAAGCTAAGCGGCAACAGGATGCCGACTACAGCAGCAGAATTCCAAACGGATGTTAACACCAATCTCGTCGGCGGAATCAATGACCCTTACCTCATCCTCATCGTATTCGATAACGACATCGCCAAATCCGGCTACACCGCCATGTTGCAGGATTATCGTGCGCATTATGGTGCCTATCTGGGCGGAGACTGGCAACTGACGTTTCCCGGAAATACCCTTGAGCCCTACGTAGAATCCGAAAGAGCCGCCGGTTATGGCGTCGCAGGGTTCCAAGGCAACAGCGCATATCCGGAAGGGTATCGAAACTCAGATGCCACGTGTCTACAGTCCGAGGATCCGCTTCCGCCGAATCCGACCCCTTGCAACAGCCAGCCTCTTGCGTGGTACGCATCTTCCTCGATCGACTTCCTGATTCCACCACCTTCGCTGGGGATCAGTCGCATGAGCGCCATCACCACCGACAACTTCAAGGCTGCTCTTCTCTACCTGAACACGATCGGTATGCACAATACAACCCATATTCAATAACGAGACTGGATCGAGGATCATTGTGATGAAAAGATGTTGGAAGTTATACCTGATTTTCGTGCTATCGATGCTTGCGGCGACGATGTCCAGCAATTTGATTGCTCAACAAACACAGCCGGGAGCGCTCGGTGACAATTATCATGTGGCCTGCTCCACTTGCGCGAACCTCACCAACGACTCAGTTCCCAGTTCCCTTTACTACAGTTCCAACGTGAGTTTTCCAGGATCGGGCTACTTTACGCTCGCCTCCACGCAGAGCGACCTGAACTACATCATCCCAGACATGCAAACGAACCCTAACTTCAGCAATGGTTTCACCGTCGCGGTGGGCCTAGGGCCAATGCAGAACTCTCTTGAGCATCTGTTTTCAATTTTGGACTTCAATCACGACATCACGTTCTCTCTTCTGAGAGACAACACTGGGCACTACTTTATCGGGAAACGGGTAGATGCACAAAGCTCCTACAGCATGGAATATGCTGCCCCACTTTGGGATCCGATAAGCCCATGTATCACCACGACATGTTCCAACGATACGATCTATGTGTCGTTCCTCCCCAGCGGCCAGATACAGTTAGATGAGATCGCCACGTACAACAACGGCAGCAATCCAGTGACCTACAACTGGCAGAGCGGTCTGACCAACTATGGGTATCCGGTCTCCTCGTGGCGTTCTGGCAGCGGCTCAACACCCCCTACGAGCCTTCCAAGCTTGATTTCCCCGTATTACATCGCTATGTGGAACCTTCCTGGGAGCGTCTACAACGGGAACTCCTATCCTCAAGCATGGCTCAACAGAATCGCGATTTGGGATGACGGCCCCGTCACCAACACCGGAATCAGTTCGGACAATGGCAGTGCGTTCAGCCCGTCTTGGACGCCCTGCAACAGCGGATTGTTCATGGCTAACGCTCCTGGCGACACCGGGGCGGCTTCGACCCAATACTCTCCGAAGAGTCTGGCGACGCCGTGCACCGGTATAACCGTCAGCAATTGCCGCGGAAGGTGTCTATCTTCCGGTAGCCTGCCTCAGGCTCCGACGATCGATTCCGTTGTTGCGGGCAACGGTAACGCTACGGTGAACTGGACCCCGGGAACCAATTCGAGCAGCGTTGTGATTGCAAGCTACGACATTCTCCTGCGCGCCACGCAAAACGGACCTATCCTGGCCAACCTAACGGCACCCTTACCCGGGTCGTTCACTCAAGGATCGGTTTCGGGTCTCATCAACGGAACAACCTACTACGTTTCGGTTGAAGCTCTTGATTCACGCGATACCGGGGTGGAATCCGCAGAAGTGGCAGTCACGCCTGTCGCGAATGCGCCGGCAGTCCCGCAATTTACGGTGATCCCAGGCAATGGTGCGGTAGAGATTACCCTCGCTCAAACCGACCCTGGCAA